>CAZWAR010000011.1:15785-37730 GCA_964631965.1 uncultured Gaiellales bacterium | reverse complement strand
CCGCACCTCAAATGCATCGCGCCGTGGGAGATTTTCGGGGACGACCTGTACAACCACGGCCAGTATGAAGGCGGCGTCCAGAACATCTTCCTGTATGGGCTCTACACGGGCACCTATCCGGCCCGCTGCGGCTATGCACCGAACGATATCCGCTCCTGGATGGAGCAGCACACCGATCCCGACGAGCTCAAGAAGATGGTGGACGAAGCCATCGCCGATCCGGACCTGAAGCAGTATCCGTACCTGGTGCACCTGCTCCAGTATCCCAAGAAGAACCCCATCCTCTTCGATTTCATGCTCCACAAGAACGACGGCCCGTACTACCGCGAGCGGTCGGTGAGCGAGCGCCTCGACAAGATTAACGTACCCTGCTACGTGGGCGGCCCGTTCTTCAGCTTCTTCTCGCAGCCGCAGATGAACGTCTTCAACAGGGTCAAGACGCCCAAGAAGATGTACCTCTACACCGACATGGGCACCCGTCCGTGGCGCGCCAACCACGACGAGTTGCTGCGCTGGTACGACTACTGGATGAAGGGCATAGAGACCGGCATCATGGACGAGCCTACCATCCGCTACCAGACCACCGGCATGACCACCTGGGGCACGGGCGAGACCTATCCGCTCGAGACCACCCAGTGGACCGATTTCTACTTCAACAGCCTCGAGCAGCTCGGTCCCGAACCCGACCTCTGGAACGAGGAGCCAGACGCCTTCGTGCAGCAGCCCCTCTACGTGACCGAGAAACGGAACCGCGTGAGTTACGTCAGCGCGCCTCTGCCCCACGACCTCCGGGTGGTGGGTCCGCCGCGCATCACCTTCTACGGCTCAATCGACCAGGACGACACCTGCTGGCGGGTGGAGGTGCGGGAGGCCGACTCCGACGCCATCTACCCGTTGGCCTCCGGCTGGCTCCGGGCCTCGCACCGGACCCTGGATCACGACAGGACCACCCCGTGGGAGATCGCGCACGATCACACCAAGAACGTGTACATCGAACCGGGCGAGGTGAACGAGTACGTCGTGCAGCTGCGACCGATGTCGCATCTGTTCAGGGCCGGCAAGCAGGTCAAGGTGGAGATCTCCTGCATCGACATCCCCACCGACATCGAGACCTACGACGTCATGTGGCACGTCTGCAAGAGCCGTACCTGCACCCACAAGATCTACCGGGATGGGCGGTATCCGTCCAAGGCTTCTCTCCCGGTGATTCCGTTGGATGACAAGGGCTGCGAGTAGGACGAGCGGCTGCGACCAGGGCAGGGACCGCGAGTGGGAGTCTCTACCTGAGGTGAAGATTGATGGCCTTCCCCGGCGCCACGGCCCGGAGCCGGGGAAGGCCATCGTCGTATAGTGACAGGACGCCGGCGGGCCGGCCGGCGGACGAGCGCGAGAAGGGGAGGCTGCACATGATGCTCGAAGGCAAAGTCGCCATGATCACCGGGGCGGGCGCCGGTATCGGTGTGGAGATCGCCAAGCGGTACGTGGCGGAAGGGGCGAAGATCTGCATCACCGGACGCAATCAGGGAAGGTTGGACAGGACCGTCTCCATGCTCCCGCCGGGTACGGTTGTGACCTGCGCCGGCGATGTGTCCAAGATCGAGGACGCCAAGCGTATGGTCGAGACCACGGTGGAATTCGGTGGCAAGATCGACATCCTCGTGAACAACGCCGCCATCGATCCCGGGGGGTCTGTGGTGGATCTCGACCCGGATGTCTGGCACGCGGTACTCGAGACCAACCTCACCGGTCCCTTCTACACGATGAAGTTCGCCATCCCCCACATGATCGAGAACGGGGGAGGAGCCATCATCAACATCTCCTCGCTGGCCAGCGTGCGCTGCATCCCGACCATGGCGCCGTACTGCGCCACCAAGGCCGGGCTGAATCACCTGACCAACCAGGTGGCGCTGGACTTCGGCAAGCACAACGTGCGGGCCGTGTCGGTGCTGCCTGGTCCGGTGCGCACCGAGATGAGCGAGCACTCTCTCGGTGGAATGGCGGACGCTCTGGGCACCGACATGGACGGTGTGTTCTGTACTCTCACCAGCACCATCCCGCTGGAGCGGGTCTCCCATCCGCGGGAGATCGCAGGTGTGGTCACGTTCCTGGGGAGCGATGACGCCAGTTTCATCACCGGGGAGACGATCCTGGTCGACGGCGGCGCTTCGATAGTCGATCCCTGCGGTACCGCGCTCAAGATGAGTGGGGCGGCCGGCTGGGGCGCTGAGATGCGGTAACGGCCGGCGCGGCTCTTCACCGAAGCCGGACCCTGCGCGAAGCAAGGGCCGGCCGGCGCCAATGCCACGGCCGGCCCCGGGGCGCTTGTGGTTTCAGCGTTTGTGCCTCCAGCCGGACGGAAACATAGTAGGCTGCTGCAAAACAACGCCCCAGCGGACAGACCTGGCCCTCGAAGGCAGGCCGAAGCAGGAGAGACAGCATGAGCGGCGCGACGAAGAACCTCGCCGGTGCTGGACAGAGCATCTGGCTGGACAACATCACCCGGGACCTTGTCACCAGCGGCACTCTCGCCCGGTACGTCGACGAGTTGGCCGTGACCGGTCTCACTTCCAACCCCACCATCTTCGAGAAGGCCATCACGAAGGGGCAGGCTTACGACGCCCAGATACGGTCCCTGAAAGAGCAGGGGAGATCCGGCGACGAACTCCTCTTCGAGGTGATCATTGAGGATCTGACTGCCGCGGCCGACTTGCTCGCGCCGGTCCACCAACGTACGCTGGGCGTGGACGGCTGGGTCTCTGTGGAGGTCGACCCCGGTCTGGCGAACGACACCGACGGCACCGTCGCACAGGCGGAGTGGCTGTACGAGAAGGCTCCCCGGCCCAACTTCTTCGTCAAGATTCCGGGAACGAGGAAGGGTATCCCGGCCATCGAGGAAGCCATCTTCCGCGGGGTGCCGGTCAACGTGACGCTGCTGTTCTCCGAGGAGCAGTACCTGGCTGCGGGTCTGGCATACATCCGGGGCATAGAGAGACGGGTGGCGGCCGGGCTCGATCCCGATGTCCGGTCTGTGGCCTCCTTGTTCGTGAGCCGCTGGGACAAAGCGACGGCGGACAAGGTACCGGACGACCTGCGCAACCGTCTGGGCATCGCCGTCGGCGCGCTGGTGTACAGGGCGTACCGCGACCTCAAGGATTCCGATCGCTGGCAGCGACTGGAGAACCTCGGTGCCCGGCCGCAGCGCCTGCTCTTCGCGAGCACCGGGACCAAGGACCCGAACGCGTCGGACGTCCTCTACATCGGGGCCCTCGCGGCGCCCAACACTATCGACACCATGCCGGAGGAGACCCTGCACGCCTTCGACGATCACGGTACCGTGGATGCGGTCCTCCCGCGCGACGGGGGAGACGCTGCCCAGGTATTGGACGCCTTCGAACGGGCGGGGATCGACGTGGGGCAGCTTGCCGCCAGCCTGCAGGTGGACGGAGCGAAGGCATTCGTGGACTCGTGGCAGCGGCTGAGCGCTGCTGTGGCCGCCAAGCAGGAAGCTCTGTAGCCGAGAGCCACCCTACGCGGGGGGCCGCAGCAGGACTTCCACCAGGCGCGGCTCGTCCGAAGCCAGCGCCTCGGAGAGGGCGCCGCTCAGGCCGGACGGATTGGTCACTCGCTCGCTCTTCACTCCGAGAGCCTTCCCGATGAGGCTGAAGTCCATCACAGGCGTGTCGAGTTCCATCCCTTCGTGCTTCTCTTCGAGAGGATAGTCCCCCAAGACCATCCTGCGCACCAGTTTCACCTGACCGTAGGTGGCGTTGTTCGTGATGACGAACGTAACCGGGAGGTGATACCGGGCGGCGGTCCACAAACCCTGCATCGACCAGGCTCCCCCACCATCGCCGACGACCGCCAGCACGTGCTTGTCCGGCGCGCCGATCTGGACACCCATGGCCCCGGGGATGCCCCAGCCGATACTGCCTCCCTTGCGCGAGCGGAGATAGCTGCCCGGCATTCCCGGCTGGAGGATGCCCCGGAGGGTTCCCGAGGAGGACCAGCATTCGTCGACGACGATCGTGTCCCGCGTGACGAGAGCGGACACTTCGGTCATCAGCCGGGAGACCGATATGGGTTCGAGGTCCTTCTCGACGGCCACGCGGGCTGCCAAGGCTTCGTCGAGGGCGGCCTTCTCCTTCGCTATGGCCTCCCGGCGGACGGCCGCGCGGCCGAGGCCCGCGGCCCCCGTGCCCAGCGGACCGCCCGGCGCCGCGGCCGCGCGCAGCGCGGCATTCAGTTCCGCCAGCGTGGCTTTGATGTCACCCTGAATGGCGCACTGGGTGGGCAGGTTCTTGCCCAACTCCCAAGGATCGTCGTCGATGTGGATGACCTGGAGATGGGACAGCGACGGCGCCTCGGGGTCGAAGAAACTCTCGGCGAACAGGGAGCAACCCACTCCGACGAGGACGTCGGTGGCGGCCGAGACGGCATGGCCGTGCGGCGAGATGAGATCGAGGTCTCCGAGGTACTGAGGATGGCCCACCGGGAAGTTCACGTCGGCCATCCAGTTCTGGTAGACACGCGCCCCGGTCAATTCTGCGCACTCGACCACCTCGGCGAGGGCGCCACTCCGCGCCACTCCGCTCTCCACGAGAAGGAGCGGGTTCTCGGCGGCGGCCAGGATGGCGGCCGCCCGCTCGAGCGCGTCAGAATCGGGGCGTAGTCGCGGGAACACCGGTGTGGGGGGAGCGGGAGAGTAGTCGAACTCCTCCTGCAGGACGTCCTGCGGCAGGGAGACGAGTGCCGGGCCGGTGGGAGGCTGAATCGCCATCTTGAATGCCCGCCGCAGCGCCGTGGGTACGTCCTCGGGATGCGCCACCTCGGTGCTCCACTTGGCGAACAACCTGCCCATCCCGACGATGTCGCCCGTGAGATGAGGGTCGCGCTGAAGCAGGCGGCTGTCGTTCTGGCCGACGGTGACCACCAGCGGCACCCGCCCGAGTTGCGCGTTGTAGAGCATGGGCGTGGCCGCGGCCAGGCCTGGGGCGGTGTGGAGGTTGAGCACTCCCGGCTTGCCCGATGCCCGGGCGTAGCCCTCGGCCATGCCGGCGCACACCACTTCTTGCAGAGCCAGGATGTAGTGGATGCCCCGCGCGTTCTCGAGCGCGTCCATGAAGTGGATCTCGGTGGCTCCCGGGATGCCGAAAATGTAACGGACACCTTCCTCCCGGAAGATGTCCATGAGAGCCTGTTTCGCGGTCATACGGGCCATGCGGGCCATGTTATCGGATAACCGGGCTGAGGGTATGACTCACCCATCCAGATGAAAGGCCCCGGCTGCAGATGAAGCATTTCTCCGACGAACCCTGGGCGCCGTTCCTGGGCGCCGTTCCGCTCGCCGGAGATGCGTGCCGGTTCAGGGTATGGGCGCCGAATGCCACCCGAGTGGACGCGCACCTTCTTGCCGGACCGGCGCCCCGAGCCGAGAAGGCCGGGAAACTCGACCGCTACATTCCCCTGGAGCGCCAAGACAGAGGCTACTTTTCGGGCGTGATCCCCGAAGTTCCGCTCGGGACCCGCTACGCGTACCGTCTCGATGGGCGAACCGCCGAGCCCGCGGATCCCGCCTCCCGCTACCAGCCGGAAGGAGCCCACGGACCCTCCGAGGTATGCGCATGGCCGTGTGCGCTGCGCGACGGGAGGTCCGCGGAGTGGCCGCGATGGCACGCTCGCGACCTGGTCATCTATGAGCTGCATGTGGGGACCTTCACGCCCGAGGGTACCTTCGCCGGCGTCGTCGCGCGGCTCGGCGACCTTGTTTCCCTGGGGGTCAACGCCATCGAACTTATGCCGGTGGCGCAGCCGAGCGGTGCCCGGGGCTGGGGATACGACGGGGTGTTCCCTTTCGCCACCCAGCGCGCGTACGGGCGCCCGGAGGACCTCGCCGCTCTGGTGCAGGCCTGCCACCGGCGAGGCGTCGCGGTGATCCTCGACGTGGTCTACAACCATCTCGGCCCGGAGGGCGACCGCCTGCCGGAATACGGCCCCTACTTCCGCTCCGACTACCCAACTCCCTGGGGGGCCGCCATCAATTTCGACGGACCCGGCAGTGACGAAGTGCGGCGCTACTTCATCGAGAACGCGCTGTACTGGCTGTTCGGCTGTGGGTTCGACGGTCTGCGTCTGGACGCCGTGCACGGCATCGTCGACCGCTCGGCTGTCCCGTTCGTGGCGCAGCTGGCCGCGGAGATACGGGCCGCGTTCTCCGGCGGCGAACGCGACGTCTTTCTCTTCCTCGAGAACGATGCCAATGACACCCGCTACCTGCTTCCCCCGGAAAAGGGAGGGTATGGACTCACCGCCCAGTGGAACGACGATTTCCATCATGCGTTCCACAGCCTGGTTACCGGGGAGGACTCCGGCTACTACCAGGACTACGCCGGCGTCGATCACCTGGCTGCTGCTCTCGCAGACGGATTCGTCTACGGAGACCGTTACTCCCGCTTCCGAGACCGTCATCAGGGGAGCGACTCGAGAGGATTGGCGGCCGACTCGTTCGTGGTCTTCTCGCAGAACCATGACCAGGTGGGCAACCGGCCGTTCGGCGACCGGCTGTCGAGCCTGGTGGACTTCGAGAGCCTCAAGCTTGCCGCCGCGGCAGTCCTTCTTGCCCCCGGGATCCCTCTGCTCTTCATGGGAGAGGAGTACGCGGAAGAACGCCCGTTTCTCTTCTTCGCCGACTACAGCGATCCGGAACTCCGAAACGCGGTGCGGAATGACAGGCGGCACGAGATCGAAGCCGCCCTCGGCCGCTCCGCCTCCCGTTCCCCGGATCCTCTTGCCGAGGAGACCTTCCGCGCCAGCACGCTCTCCTGGAAGTTCGAGAACGGTCGGCCGGCCGCGCTGAGGGCTTTCTACGCGCGGCTCATCCATTTCAGGAAGGAGCATCTTGTCCGCGAGTCATCGACCCGGCCGGCGGTGCACGCCGACCCGGTCAGAGACGTGGTGACGCTGCGCTTCCTGCCGCCCCCCGAGGAGATCCTCTGCGTCTTTCATTTCGGTCTCGAGGAGGCTGCAGTGCCCGTGTCCCTTGGGCCGGGCGAATGGTGCACGGTGCTGGATTCCGCCTCTCACGAGTGGAGAGGCCCGGGCGCTTCGGTACCGGACCGGCTGAGCGTCCCCGAGGGGGAGGGCCAGCTGCTCACCCTCTCCCCCCGATCGGTGGTAGTGCTCTCTCGATGCGGTGAGGAGGGGCTGTGAAGAAAGACTTCATCTGTGTCCACGGCCATTTCTACCAGCCCCCGCGGGAGCATGCCTGGCTCGAGGTCATCGAAGTGCAGGACTCCGCCTACCCCTATCACGACTGGAACGAGCGCATCTGTGCGGAGTGCTACGCCCCGAATGCCTCGTCGCGCCTGCTCGATGACGAAGCCCGCATCCGGGACATCGTAAACAACTACGGGCACATGAGCTTCAACTTCGGGCCCACGTTGCTGAGCTGGATGGAGTCGGCGGCCCCGGAAGCCTATCGGGGCGTGCTGGAGGGGGATGCGCTCAGCAGGAAGTCGTTCGGGCACGGCTCTGCCATGGCCCAGGCCTACAACCACATCATCCTCCCCCTCGCGAATCCAAGGGACAAGCGCACCCAGGTGATCTGGGGAATGGAGGATTTCCGGCATCGCTTCGGTCGGGATCCGGAGGGGATGTGGCTGCCCGAGACGGCGGTGGACCTCGAGAGTCTCGATCTGATGGCGGAGGCTGGGCTCACGTTCGCGCTTCTCTCGCCTCACCAGGCACGCATGGCACGCGTTCTGGGTGGCGATGACGGAGCCTGGGAGGACGTGACCGAATCGAGGATCGATCCCTCCCGCGCGTACCTGTGTCGCACGAGCGCCGAGCGCACCATCTGTCTGTTCTTCTACGATGGACCGGTTTCGCAGGCCATCGCCTTCGAGCGATTGCTCGCCGACGGGCAGCAGTTCGCTCGTCGGCTTCTCGGGAGCCTCTCCGAAACGCGGGATTGGCCGCAATTGGTCAATATCGCCACGGACGGCGAGAGCTACGGGCATCACTTCAAGAACGGCGACATGGCTCTGGCATACGCTCTCGAGTCCATAGAGCGGGGCGCTCAGGCGAGCCTCACGAACTACGCCACCTACCTCGAGTCCAATCCGCCCACCCACGAGGTGGAGATAGTCGAGAACAGCTCGTGGAGTTGCATCCACGGTATCGAGCGCTGGAGGAGCGACTGTGGCTGCAACACGGGAGAGCATCCCGGATGGAACCAGGCATGGCGGGCGCCCCTCAGGGAGGCGATGGATTGGCTGCGGGACGAGCTCGTGCCCCGGTATGAGAAGGAGGCCGGAGCACTGATCAGCGATCCCTGGGCCGCCCGGGACGCCTACATCTCGGTCATACTCGATCGTTCGCCGGAGAACCTCGAGGCGTATTTCCAGGAATGGGGTTCTCACCCCCTCGGTGAAGGCGAGAAGCTGCGGCTTCTGAAGCTCTTGGAGCTGCAGCGGCACGCCCTCCTCATGTTCACGAGTTGCGGGTGGTTCTTCGACGAGGTATCCGGCCTCGAGACCGTACAGGTGATGCAGTACGCGGCCCGGGCCATGCAACTCGCTCGCGATCTGTTCGGCGAGGATCTGGAACCTGAATATCTGCGCAGACTGGAGGCGGCTGAGAGCAACATCTCCGAGAACCGGAACGGCAAGGTGACCTACGAGAAGTTTGTGACGCCCAGCGAGATAGACCTCGCCAAGGTGGCGGCGGACTCCGCCATCAGCTCTCTGTTCCTGCCCTACGACGACGGGGACTCCATCTACTGCTACAGGGTGGAACATACCGAGCTCGACCGCAGCGAAGCCGGGGCGATGACTCTGATAGTAGGCCGGGTCAAGCTTGCGTCCACGATCACTCTCGAGTCGGGGGAGTTCAGCTACGCGGTGCTCCACATGGGGGATCAGAACCTGGTATGCAAACTCCGGCCTTTCGAAGAGGAAGCCCACAAACGGGCGGTGGAGGCGGTCGGGCGGGTCTTTGCCACCGCCGAGATGGCCCCGATGCTCCAGGTCCTTGAGCAGCAGTTCGGAGAGGCCACCTATTCCCTCTCCTCCCTGTTCCGCGATCCTCAACGGCAGATACTTCGTACCTTGACCGGGGAGGCCTCACGCGAGATGGAGGGGACGAACCGGGCGCTCTACGAACGGCACGCCCCCCTTCTCATGTTTCTCGGCGAGCTCGGCGTACCGGCGCCTCAGGCATTTCGCTCGGTGGCCGAACTGGTGTTGAACGCCGACCTGCGGGGCGCGCTGACAGGGGAGGCGCCCGACCCGGAAGCGGTTGCGCCTCTGGTCGAGGCGGCGGCTCGGATAGGGGTCGAGCTGGACGGGCCCGGATTGGGTTTTGCCTTCCAGCAGACGCTCGAACGGCTTGCGGATCGTTTCGAAGCCAAGCTGCCCGGCAAGAAGGCATTGGCCCGTCTCGTCTCCGCTGCTGCCGTACTTCCCGGACTGCCTTTCCCGGTTGACGTGCGCCGGACCCAGAACGTGTACCACCGGGTGGCGACGAGCGCTCTTCCCGGTTGGAGGGAGAAAGCGGGGACAAGCGAGAAGGCTCGTCGCTGGGTGGAGGACTTCGTACGGTTGGGAGAGCTTCTCGGAATGAAGACCGACTAGTGGGGCGACGTGGTTGCTCGAACCCCTAGCGCCACCTACCGCCTGCAGTTCCATGGGCAGGTCGGCTTTGCGGAGGCCGCGGCGCTGGTGCCCTATCTCAAAGACCTGGGAATCTCCCACCTCTACGCGTCACCGCTGTTCCGGGCGCGCGAGGGGAGCGAGCACGGATACGACATCGTCGACCCCACCGCGATCGACCCTGCTCTGGGGACACAGGCGGAGTTCGACGCCCTCGTCGCTGCATTGCACGAGAATGGCATGGGGTTGCTCCTCGACATCGTCCCGAACCACCTTGCCGCGGACGCCGCCAATCGGTTCTGGATGGACGTACTCGAGCACGGACGGGACTCGGCCTATGCCTCCTTGTTCGATATCGGCTGGAGAGAGAACACGTTCCTCCTGCCGCTGCTCGGGGGCTCTCTACGCGCACGGTTTCGCGACGGCTCGCTCCGGCTGGCTCTCGGCGCCGTTGACGGGGAGGTACGAAAGGGTCTGGCCCTTTTCCTGGAAGACTCCGGGCTGATGTTTCCCCTCAACGCCGGCTCCTGGCCGGTCCTCTTCGGACTCGGGGAGAGAGTCGAGCCAGGGAATGAACTCCATGGCCCAGCTCCCGACCCCGCACGGGAGCGGCTGGTCCGACTCTTTGAGGAGGCGGGCGTGCCTCTAGCAGCGTCGCCCATTCGAGTGCTGCCGGCCTTCTCGGGCCGTCTCAAGCGAGGTCTGCTGCGGCTCTATCAGCACGACCCGAAGGTGCGAAGCTACCTGGACAGGCGCCTGCACCTCGTCCGGAGCGATTCCCGCTGGGGAAGGGCGCTTCTCTTCCGAGCCCTGAGGACGGTGCCGTACCGGCCCGTCGACGCTCACTGCGCCCGCACGCATTACGCATACCGACGGTTCTTCGACATCAACGACCTGGTCGGGGTGCGTGTCGAGGACGAGGGGGTGCTGGCCCAGACCCACGAGCTGGTGGTCGACCTGGTCGCGACGGGGAAAGTCGACGGTCTCCGCGTGGACCACATCGACGGATTGCGCGACCCACTGCAGTATCTCGTCAGGCTGAGGCGTCTTCTGGCGGGACGGGGGGCGGGCGAGTTGTACGTCATCGTGGAGAAGATCCTCGGTCCAGAGGAGAATCTTCGCCCGGCCTGGCCGGTCGACGGCAGTACCGGTTACGACTTCATTTCCTCGATGACCGAGGTCTTCGCCGACGCGCGCGGACTGGATGCGGTGGAGGCTATCCATGCCCGCATCGCCGGGGAGCATGTCGAGTTCGCGGATCTCGTCTACCACGGCAAGAAGAAAGTGCTCGACGCGCTCTTCCTCGGCGAGTTCGAGTTCTTGGCGGAACGTCTTGAAACGCTGCTGGCGGGCTTGGAGCCGGCGCCGGGCTTCACGGAGGAAGAGCTGAGGGACGCTCTCGCGGGGATCACGTGTTCGCTGCCTGTGTATCGCACCTACATCCGCGGCCCCGATCCCGACCCGGCCGACATACGGCTTGTCGAGCAGGCTGTGGGAGCCGCGGGCAGGAGGAACCCGGGCTCGACGGCCGCAGCTCGCTACATAGGGAACATCCTTTCCCAGCGGTCCTTCAGTCCAGCCGTCGCTACCCGGCCCGATGAAAGTCTTGCTTTCGTATTGAGCTGGCAGCAGTTGACGGGCCCCCTGGCGGCCAAGGGTGTGGAGGACACCGCCCTGTACCGCGACACCCGCCTGCTGTCTCTCGACGAGGTCGGTGGGGATGTTGACGTTCCCGAGGAGCCCGTCGCCCGCCTGCACGCACGCAACCGAGAGATCCTTGCTCGATGGCCGGGGAGTCTGAACGCCAGTTCGACCCATGACGCCAAACGAACCGAGGACGTGCGGGCGAGGTTGGATGTCATCAGCGAGATCCCCCAGGAATGGGAACGGCGCTTGGCCCGTTGGATGGCGCTGAACGAGCCGCGACGGGGATCGCTTGGAGGGCGGACGGTACCTGATCCGAGGGAGGAGGTGTTCATCTATCAATCTCTGCTCGGCATCTGGCCTGCGGAGGGGCTGCTCCCTGCCCGACGAGCGGAACTGGCCGGACGACTGCGCAGTCACTTGACGAAAGCGCTGCGTGAGGCCAAGGTCCACTCGGATTGGCGGAATCCGGATGAGGCGTACGAGGCACGGTCGGGTGAGTTCTTGACGGCCATTCTCAGCGACGAGAACCTCCCGTTCCTGGCCGACATGGAGGAGTTCGCCACGGCGATTGCCTGGTTTGGGGCGCTGGGCTCTCTGGCTCAGCTACTCCTCAAGGTCGTGTCCCCCGGGGTTCCCGATTTCTATCAGGGCACCGAGTTGTGGGAGCTGACCCTCACCGATCCCGACAACCGTCGGCCGGTGGATTTTGCCCACCGAGCCAGGATGCTGGAGCGTCTGAGCGGCGCGGGCCCCGCCCGGCTTCTCGCCGGTTGGCAGGACGGAGGTATCAAGCTGCTGGTGACTGAACGGGCGCTACGGTTGCGGAGAACCGAGCCCGAGGTGTTCGCGCGGGGGGACTATCTCGTGCTTCCGGCCATAGGATCGGCGCGAAGCTCATTGCTTACGATCGGGCGTCGGCTTAACGGGACCTGGGTGGTAGCCGCCATCCCCCGGCTCATGGTGGGTCGGCTCGGCTTCGACAGCCGGTCCTATCCCGGTGGAGACGTGTGGGGTGATACGGCCATCCTCATGCCGGAGGACGGCCCTCGTTCGTGGACCGACGTACTGACAGGCCGCGGGCCGATCAGGTCTGACCCAGGCGCAGCGGGACTGGAATGCAATGGCAACCCCGGGGGAGGTCGCGCGCTGCCCATCAGCGAGCTGCTCACAGAACTCCCCCTGGCACTGCTGGTGGGTCGGCGGGGAGACGGACCTCGGACAGACGCTGAGGCCTGACGCCGGGGAACGGTCCCGATTTGCGGCCCCAGGCTACGGCTGGATGTTCAGGTGGAAGAGGAGGTCATGTCCGGACCGGGCGCTTCCGCGATGACACTGCCCTCTTCGGGAATCTTCATCCCGCCCACGGTCTCAGTTCGTTCCTCGGCTTTCGCGTCGGCCTTCGAGCCTTTTTGGCCGCCCTTCTCTGCGTTGAGGGCCTCGCTGGCCGCGCTACCGTCCACGGTTTCCTGATCGAGAAGCCGGTGAGCGAGGGTATCCAACGCCTTGCCGTGCTCGCTCAGCAGGTCACGCGCCCGCTGCAACTGCTCGGTCACCACCCTGAGCACCTCGGAGTCGATGATCTTCTCGGTCTCCGGACTGAGATGGCTGTTGTCCTGTACGACGTTGCCCAGATACATCATCTGCTGACCGGCATAGCGCACCGAGCCCAGCTTCTTGCTCATGCCGAATTCCGTAATCATGCGCCTCACGAGTTCGGTAGCCTTCTGGATGTCGTCGCTGGCGCCCGTGCTGATGCTGTCGAACACCGCGAGTTCCGCCGCGCGGCCCCCGAGCATCACGGCGATGCGGTCATTGAGTTCGTCCTCGGTCAGTAAGTAACGGTCCTCCGTGGGCATCTGAAGGGTATAGCCCAGGGCACCGCGGGCTCGAGGGATGATGCTGATCTTCGCCACCGGGTCGGCATTGGGGAGGAGGGCCGCAACGAGGGCGTGTCCAGACTCGTGGTAGGCCACGGTCTTCCGTTCCCGGTCGTTCATTACCCGCGTTTTCTTCTCGAGGCCGGCGATCACCCGCTCCATGGCCGCTTCGAAATCGGTGATATGCACGGCAGGCGCGCCTCGCCGGGAGGCGAGCAGAGCGGCCTCGTTCATGGCATTGGCCAGGTCGGCTCCGCTGAAGCCGGGAGTGATGCGGGCCGCCCGCTCCATGTCGAAGTCGCCCGCCAGCCGGATGGTGCGGCTGTGGATCTTGAGGATCTGCACCCGGCCGATGAGATCCGGGTTACCCACCTCCACCTGTCGGTCGAACCGCCCTGCTCGCAGGAGAGCTTTGTCCAGGACCTCTGGGCGGTTCGTGGCCGCCATGATGATGACCGGACGGTGTATGTCGGTGGCGAAGCCGTCGATCTCGGCAAGCAGCTGATTGAGCGTCTGTTCCCTCTCGTCGTTGCCGCCGCCACCCATGGTGTAGCCTGCTCCCCGCGACTGCCCGATGGCGTCCACTTCGTCGATGAAGACGATGGCCGGCGCTGTGGCGCGGGCCTGCTCGAACAGGTCGCGCACCCGGGCGGCGCCGACGCCCACGAACATCTCCACGAACTCCGAGCCGCTGCTCTCGAAGAAGGGCACGCCGGCTTCTCCAGCCGTCGCCTTGGCCAGCAGGGTCTTGCCGGTGCCGGGTGGGCCAATGAGGAGCACGCCTTTCGGGATGCGTCCGCCCAGCCGGGCGAACTGCTCGGGGGTCTTCAGGAACTGTATGATCTCCTGCAGTTCGGCGATGGCCTCGTCCGCACCGCCGACATCCTTGAACGTCACCCCCACCTGCTCGGCGGTGACCTTCTTGGCCCGGCTCCTGCCGACGCCGAAGATACCCCCGCCACCTCCGCCGGCGCCCGCCATGCGCCGATAGAGCACGTACCAGATGACCCCGATGAGGAGGAACGGCAGCAGACTGATGAGGATGGTCCCGAGGGGACTCGATGGTGCTGCGAACGATACCTTGACGTTACCGGCCTTGAGATCGCTGAGGAGGTTCGGGTCCTCTCCGCTCTCGTAGTTCGTCGAATAGTCCAGAGGAGAAGTACTGCTCGTATTGGGGTTCGTCATCGTGCCTGTGATCTGGCTCGTCCCAATGACCGCGGTCAGGATCTTCTTGTCGGCGACATCTTGTTTGAACTGAGTGTAGGTAAGCTGGGTGGCGCCGGTGCCGCCCAGGAGATAGTGCTGGAAGAGGTAGAGGGCGGCCAGGGCCACGACGACATAGGCGATGATATGCCAGAGTTGACGTCCCCGGTTGCCTGTGGGTCCCTGCTGTCCCTGCGGCGGCTGGTTCGGCCCAGGAGGCGTCTGCCTGTCTTGTCCGGTCAGGCCCTGCCTGGTGCCTCTGCTCGAACCTCCCGGCCGACTCGCTCCCGGCCGACTCGCTCCCGGCCGTGGTCTACGCGGCGGAGGTGAGCCCCTTCCGGGGTCTCGGTCGGCTTCACCGCCAGGTGCCGCCGACTTCTGGGTGGAGGTCTTCTGTTCATCGGCCATATCGCCCGCCCTCTCGGAGCCTCATTCGGTCAAATGCCCAGTTTGCAGACCGGGTAATCGCTCATTCGGGGTCAAGCGCCCCCCGTTATGCCAGACGGCGCCGCAGGCAGACCGTCCCCACCGTTGTTTTGGGGGCTGCCTTCCCGGGAACCACCATCCGGTCCACCATTGGAGTGATCCGCAGGCAGCGAAAGGAAGCCACATGCCAAAGGTACCAGACAGCCCCGAGAATATGTCGCGTTGCTTGTGCGGCGGTTGTCCCTCCTATACGGGAGAGGGAGGCTTCTACTGCGCCAAGGGCAAGAGTGAACTGCCTGCCCGTCAGCGTGGTTGCCTGTGCAGCGATTGTCCCAACTTCAAGGAGTACGGCCTGGAGGAGGGGTACTACTGCATCGCCGGCGCGGCAGGAGAGAACGCGCAATAGCCGGGTTGGGCGGGGGCGCGGGGGGGGGCCCGCGCCGCCGCCGACTCGCCGGAGTGCGTCCGTAGTGGTCGGGGTCGGTCGGACCTGCCGTTCGGCGGACATCCCCGTCTAGAGTTCTCCGGGCGGAGCGGCCCGGTAGAAGAACAACCCTATCTCCTCTTTGGCGCCCGATAGTGCCTTGATCATGGCCTCCTGGAGCCCGGCCATGTCCAGTAGACCGATACGCACCGGATCGTAGCCGATGTCGCGCGAGAGCGTCTCCACGGTTTCCGTCGCCTCATCGTCTCCGCACCAAAGGTTGCAGGGGCGGGCGCGCTCCTTTCCGATCCGATCGTAGAGGCGGGCGTAGTTGAGGTTGTAGGCCTTGGCGGTGGGGCCGCCTGTCTGTGTTTTGACGAACTCGGCGTTGGATGCGAAGCCTGCGGGTGGGTCTATGCCGAACCGGTTCGTAGCGTCTATGAAGAGCTTGCCCTCGAAGCCGCGCAATTTGCGGAATCCCTCGCTCACCGTGCCACCGGGAATGGCCAGCAGAACCACCTCCGCCTCCGAGACGTCTCCTCCTTCCCGTCCCAGGCTGGTGACGTCGTGGCCGGCTCTCTTCCAGAGCTCGGCCAAGCCACCCCCGACGTTCCCCCGCCCGTACGTGACGATCCTCATGAGCGCCTCCTTGTCTGGCATGGGACTGTTCCCTGAAGAAGCCTTCCGGTTCTTCCCGGCCGAGACGTGTTTGAAGCCGAAAAGCGCCGGGAAATAGAGGGGCGAGAGACAAGAGCAGCCCCTCAGCTTCTTGTCTCTCATTACACGCGAGTACACCGCCGCAGGTCAAGGAGACCGATCATGGCGATCGTCAGATGGAGTCCTTTCAGCGAGTTGGCCGAGATGCGGCGGCAGATGCAGTCCCTGACTGGCCTGATGAGCACCCGTTTCACCCCGTTCGGGAACGAGGACAGGTTCATCCCCGCCATGGATGTGACCACAAGGGGGGACGACCTCCTCGTCCGGCTGGAGATCCCGGCGGTGGACGCCGAGAAGGACCTCGATATTTCTGTCGATCAGGGCATGCTCCGCATCTCCGGGGAACGGTCCGAAGAGCGCAGCCAGAGTGACGAGGGCTACTACATGCGTGAGATGCGATACGGGAGCTTCGAGCGCTCGTTCCCTCTTCCCGAGGGTGTTGGAGCCGAACAGGTCGAGGCCGAGTATGGGGATGGCATCCTCGAGGTCATCGTCAGAGGCGGCGCGAAGCAAATGGCTCAGTCACACGCTCAGCATATCCGCATCACTCGCGGCTCCGGGACCAGGGAGCAGAGGCAGATGGCTCAGGGTCAGGAGCAGCGCGAGCACCGGGCTGATGGGGAGGCCGAGCAGCAGCACCCGTCGGGCGAATCCCAGAGGACGCCTGACTGATCCCGCCCCCCCACGCCGGGCGGCCCTGCTCTTCTTCCCGGCCGGCGGGGCCGCCCATTCAATCGATTCCGCCGAACCCGGCCACGCACAGTCGTGGATGAAGGAATAACCCCGCCCGTGTAGAAACCCAGGGCGGCAGGAAAACCAAACTCGCGTTCTCCGCCCTCCGCCGTGGAGGGCGGAGCCTTTTGACCCCTCCTGCTTCGCCTCCCGTCAGTCCGCAGGGCGGAGCTTCCTGTTGGCACCTCGACGCCGCAGCGCGATAATCGCCGGAAGGAGGATAGACCATGGCCCGAATCGCGCTCGACGTACTCGCTCCGGATTTCGAACTCACCGATTTCCACGGCGATGTGTTTCACCTCGCGGCGTTGCGTGGCGAACGCAACGTCCTCTTGGTGTTCAACCGAGGGTTCATGTGACCGTTCTGCCGCCGGCACATGGCGCAGTTGCGCCGGGACTACGCCAAGTTTCTCGAACGCGGAACCGCGGTGATCGTGGTGGGGCCGGAGGACGCTGAAGCCTTTGCCCGCTTCTGGCGGGAACACGATCTGCCGTTCGTCGGTCTACCCGACCCCAGGCATCGCGTTCTGAAGCTCTATGGGCAGGAGATCAAACTGTTCAAGTACGGGCGCATGCCGGCCCAGGCACTGGTGGACAAGGCTGGCGTGGTCCGCTTTGTTCATTACGGGCACGATATGAGTGACATCCCCACCAACGATGAGATCCTGGGCCTCATCGACGGCTTGAACGCTGAGTCGGAGGCCTGATGACGCCCGATCGCGGAACGACAATCGGCCCCGAGGGGAACCGGAGACCGGAAACCGGCCCCCAGACCGAGATCCAGAGGCTCCGCTGGTATGCCTTGGCCATCATGTCCATCGGCGCGTTCATGACGCCGTTCGACGCCACGATCGTGGCGGTCGCTCTTCCCCGGATGGCCGAGACCCTCGCCCTCAACTACTCCGAGGGCCTGTGGGCACAGGCGGCCTACCTGCTGGTAGCCAGTGTGCTCCTGATCCCTGTGGGTCGGCTGGCCGATACCCGGCGCCCTGTGGCCTTCAATCTCACCGGCGCGGTGATATTCGCGATTGGTTCGATGATCGCCGGCTTGGCGACCGGCAGCGGCATGATGATCATCGGGCGATGCGTCCAGGGTATCGGCGGCGCCTTCATGTTTTCCACGGCGAGCGGCATCATTACAGCAGCCTTCCCCCCGTCTCAACGGGGCAGGGCTTTGGGCCTCAACGTGACCGCCGTCTATATCGGACTGACACTGGGGCCGGTCATCGGCGGACTCATAGCCAACGTGAGCGCCGGTAGCTGGCGGTGGATCTTCTTCATCAACGTACCTATCGCCGTGGCGACCGTCCTCGGGGGGTTGACTCTTCTGCGGGCGGAAAGCAGGGACCGGCGGGCGGCGGGGTCGACTCCGGCACGGGTCGACTGGGCTGGAGCCGGACTGCTTGGCGCGGTGCTTGTCGCCCTGTTCGTCCCCCTCACCTTCTCGCCGCTCTGGGGATGGAGAAGCCCGGCCACGATCGTGCCCTTGGCGCTCACGGCCGTGTTTCTTGTGGCCTTCGTCCTCGTGGAGCGGGTGGTGAGCCGACCGGTCGTCCCTCTCGGGCTGGTGACGAAGAACCGGGCCTTTGCCGCCGGCAACTCGGCTGCCCTGCTGAACTACCTGGCGGTGTTCGCAGTGGCCACGTTGACCGCCGTCTACCTGCAGGTCGTCCACGGTCTTTCTCCCTGGCACGCAGGACTGCTGCTCCTCGTGCAGCCGGTGCTCATGGCTGTTCTTTCCCCGTTCACCGGGAGACTTTCGGATAGGGTGGGCTCGCGGGTGCTGGCGACGGGGGGCATGGTGCTGGTGGCCGGGGGGTTGGCTCAGTTGGCATACATCGGCGGCTCCTTCGGCCGCATCCTCCTCGCACTTGGCACCATCGGTGTGGGGATGGCCGTCTTCAGTGCTCCCAACATCTCGGCGGTCATGGGTTCGGTGGACCGCTCGCAGCTCAACCTGGCCTCGGGGTTTCTCGCCACCATGCGCTTCTCCGGGCAGGGCCTTTCCATAGCGGTACTGGGGTCGATCGCCGCATGGAGGTTGGGGGCCGAGGGGGCCCGGGTGATCTTCTTCGGCGAGAAGAGTGACCTGCTTCACGTGCAGGCGTTCGCCGACGGCTTCCGGACGGCGATGCTCGTGGGGGCCGGACTCGCGCTTGCCGGCGCCCTGCTGTCGTGGGCGGCCGGGCTGGAGCGCCAGGGGCCGGCCGGGGAGGCGGATAGCCACTGCTCCGAGGGTGAGGCGGGGCGTTTCGAGCCGGCATCCGAACATCCTCCGGAAGCGGGGCGGGCACGCGGTTGATGCGTATTGGCGAAGAGGGGGCGGTGGGGCGACGTTGCGCGGGCTAGAATCAGTTATCGAAAGATCGAAAGCGGATGGATCCCAGCGATCGATACAGTGCGCGGGCTGTTCTTGCTGTTCCCACTGGAGTTGATGGAGTGGTTGATCCCGTATTGAAGGACAACGTGCCGGGGGCGGGCCGCCAAGGCCCGCCCCCGGCACCCCTCGGCCGGGCCCCAGTCGTCCCGGAGGCGGGCCCCGACTCGGCCGCCGCTGTTCCGGCGCCTCCCGGCTCCGACCCTCCGGCAGCCCGTGGTCCCGCGGCTCCCGGCTTCGCTGCGCCCAGCGCCCTCCGTCGCTACGCTCTGGCCTGGGGGGCTCTGGTCCTGCTCGCCCTCATCTGGGGTTACACCTGGCCGGTGATGAAATCCGTCCTCAGCTACGCCGACCCTTTCGTCTACGCCGGGATGCGCACGTTCATGGGCGGCGTTCTGCTCGTCGTGCTTCTGCCGGTGCTGCGCCGGCCGGTCCGGCCGAAGGCGTTCTGGTTCACGTTTCTCCTCGGCGTGTTGCAGACCGCCGGCTTCCTCGGGCTCATGACCTGGGCCCTCCAAGGGGAGGGGGCCGGCAAGACCGCCATCCTCACTTACACGATGCCCTTCTGGCTGCTGCTTATGGCCTGGGTCGTACTGGGGGAGAGACTGAAAGGATTTCAGTGGGCCGCGGTGGTGGTGGCACTCGCGGGGCTCATCCTCGTGCTCGCCCCCTGGGAGATGACGGGGGGGTGGAGCCCATTCATGGCCATCGGTGGCGCCATGTGTTGGGCCCTCAGCGCTATCGTGGCCAAGCTGCTACGCAGGCGCCATCGGGTCGACCTTCTGTCGCTTACCGCCTGGCAGCTCTTCCTGGGCTCGCTTCCGTTGGTGGCGGTGGCTGCGGCTACTTGGTCGCCGCCCGTCTGGTCGGGCACGTTCATCTATGGCCTGGCCTTCACGGTGCTGTTCGGGAACTGTCTGGCATGGATCCTCTGGCTGTACATCCTCCAGGCTCTCCCTGCTTCCACTGCGGGCCTGGGGATGCTGCTCACTCCTGTCATCGGCATCATTGCCTCGTGGATCGCGCTGGGCGAACGCCCTGATGGCATCGAGGGGGCGGGCATGGTGCTGATCGCCTGCGCGCTCCTCCTGACCGTGGCTGCACAGATCGTCAGAGGAAGAAGATCACCGTCATAACGGCGAATATGGGTCCGAGTACTACCAGCGAGTAGCCCATGTAGCCGAAGAACGAAGGCATCTTCAGGCCAGTGTGTTCGGCGATGGCCTTCACGGCGAAATTCGGGGCGTTGCCGACGTAGGTGAGAGCGCCCATCATGACCGCGCCGCACGAGACGGCTGCAAGAAGGGCCGCAGGGGTCAACCCGCCCACGACGTGCGTGGCTGTGAGGGCGCCTACACTGGACACCCCCATCTGTCCCTGGGCCAGAGAGGTGAAGACCAGATAGGTGGGGGCGTTGTCCAGGAAGGACGATAGAGCACCCGTCGCCCAGTAGTAGTGCCAGGGTTGGGTCACCCCTATGCTGCCTCCTTTCGCCTCGAGCAGAGCCAGCGCCGGGATCATCGTGGCGAAGATACCGGCGAACAACACCGCGACCTCGACGATCGGAGCCCAGTGGAAACTGTTCGCGGCTCGAGGGCCCTTGGGGGCAAGGGTGACGGAGATGAGGGCGAGCACGACGTAGACGAGCTCCCGGATGAACGGGAAGTGGATCACCTCTCCTGCGCGGCCAAGGGGCCCGGAAAAGATGGTCGTGACGATCACCAGAGCGAGCAGGGCGATGTTGACGCCGCCCTTCAAGCGCATGGGCACGTAGTCGGCCATATCCCTGCGCAGCGCCTCGGCCGGCTCTCTCCGGTAGTAGAAGAACTCCACAGCGGCGTACACGAGCAGCACGAGACCAGTGACCAGCAACCATTCCGCCCACAGGCGCAAGGTCCACGTGAACGGGACGCCGCGCAGGAACCCGAGAAAGAGCGGAGGGTCGCCGAGGGGGGTGAGCAGGCCCCCCACGTTGCTCACCGCGAAGATGAAGAAAATGATGGTGTGCCGTGAGTGCGTGCGGTCGGAGTTGGCCCGCAGCACCGGCCGGATGAGCACCATCGACGCTCCCATGGTCCCGATCAAGCTGGCGAGGACGGCGCCGACCGCCAGGAAGCCCAGGTTGTGCTTGGGCGTCGCTATCGCGTTGCCAGTCAGGTAGATGCCGCCGGATATCGTGAAGAGCGTGAAGAGCAGCGCGATGAACGAGATGTATTCGTGACCGGTGGAAGCCGCCCTGTCCAGTCCCAGGTGACCGAACTGGACCGCCAGGTAGACCAGTGTCGGTATACCAAGGACGGCCGCCACTATCGCCTTGTTGCGGTTTCTGCAGAACCAGGACTCGAGACAGAGCGGGAAGATGGCCACTGCCAGGAGCATGAGCGCAAAAGGGATGATCGCCCAGATACCGAGTTGATTGCCCAGCTCTACACTCTCGTCCATGAAGCTCCCTCGATCGTGTCCATAACGACGGCATGCCGGCCGTAATCCCTCACTTTACGAGACGGCAGGGTCCGGCGCTACCCACAAACGTAGGAATAGACCGAGAGAGCTTCAGACATTCGTATGGATTCCCAGAGAAACGGTCAAAGGACCGAGCAGTATTATAAGGTCTAGCCTATTGCCAATTGGTGGGCGGTTCTGTCAAAGTGAACCAAAGATGCCCGGTAGAGCGAGCGCGCCATCTAGATGGCGGCGAAGCTCCGGGACATGGGCCCGAAGGGGGTGATTCTGCGTGAGCCGCATGGAGTCCGAGCTTTCTCTTGAGCGCATGCCCGCGCCGAAAGGCCCGGGCAGGATCTCTGTCTGGAAGAAATGGCGCCGCGGCAAGCGGCCGCACCCCGTGGAGGCGGGCGCAGGCCGCATTCCGCGGCGCCCCAAGCAAAATTGCGA
>CAZWAR010000011.1:5981-15775 GCA_964631965.1 uncultured Gaiellales bacterium | reverse complement strand
TGCATATTAGCGAATACTAACCTAACCGGCCGTAACCTACTCCGACGCTTCTCGCTCTTCGCTGTCGGCGGCGCTCTTCTCGGCCCGCATCTTCTCGATCCACTCTTTCCACGGGCCCTCATCCTCGGCCATGCGGGCCCGGAAGTACGGCTCCATCTCGTAGTGGTCCTCACGGTCGATGAACACCCACAGTGGGTGTGGCTCGAGCGGGGGGCAGCCGGCCGACCAGTGGCCCACTCCTTTGCCCCGGAACCGCTTTACGCAGTCGCCGATGAGGATCACGTCGTTCGGATCCACGCCCTCCGGCATCTCGTCGTCGCGCTTGGAGCCCACCACCACGTGGCAGCCGGCGTTCTTGCCGTACTCACCGAGAGCCTTGAGCTTCTCCATGGTGAAGGCCACGAGCGATTCGCAACTGGAGCAGGCGTTGCTGGCGTGGAAGGTGTACTCCGGCCAGGTCTCCCAGCCGGCGATGTAGGGGAACCAGAGGTCCTTGTGCACCTCTTCGATGCTCCGCCCCACGATCTCGATGTCCTCTTCCTTGAAGTTGCCCAGATTGCGCTCGGCGGCGGCGCTGAAGTACTGTACGTTGTCGATGCCCAATCCCACCATCCGGCAGGCGGTGGCGTCCAGGGCCACCGGATCCTTGCTGGCCACCACGCATCCGAAGTCCACCGGGATGGTTGTGTGCGGGCCGAAGCCTTCAGCCGGACGGATGAGGTCGGCGATGGAGAGATCGGCGCGCAGCACCGACCACAGATCCATCATGGCCGCCGCCAGATCGGTCATGTGCATCTGCTGGTGGGTGAGGTCCTGGACCACGCCCTTCATGTTCTTGAGAGCACAGGTGAAGACCATGCTGGCGTGGCTCTTGAAGATGGGCAGGTTGAAGATGTGCTCGGCTTCCACCAGGAAGCGGGGGAACTTCATCTTCTTGATGTCGGAGCGGGCGTCCCGGATGGGGAGGTTGATGAGATCTTTCTCCCGCTTGATGTCGACCAGACGGGCCCCTTCGGCCTCCGCCGCCGCCCCGATGCCGCTGACGTCGAGCACGTGCATGGAGTCGCAGCCGATGGCCGCGGCCTCGGCCACGATCACCTCTTTGGGCTTGGCCTTCTTGACTTCCTTGATGACGGCGGCCACGAACTCCGGACTGGTGTTCACGGAGGTCTCGGCCGCAGCCGGGTGGCCGGCGTTGGGTTTGAGCACCACGGTGCTTCTTGGCCGGACCAGGTTCTCCACGCCTCCAAGGAGGCTGAAGACCTCGGCCACCATCTTCTCGGGGTCGTCCCCTTTGGAGATGGCTACGATCGACTTGGGCATGTCTGTTACCTCCGTTGTCAGTCGGTCGCTGCGCCGCCCGGCCGGTATTCGACCGCCGGCTGTGCGGCGGCGTCGCTTGGGGGAGAGATCCGTTCCAACAGCCGGGCGAACATGTTGGCGGACCCGCGCAGGGTCACGTCGGTGTCGAGGCCTTCGAGATAGCTCAGGTCCTCCCACCAGATCCAGGCGAACAGCTCCGAAACGATCAGGTCGGTCTCGATATCGGCCCGGACGGTTCCCTGCGCCTTGCCTTCTTCCAGAAGGTCGGAGTACCAGTGGAGCATCTGCATCCGGCGCTGCACGACGTGCTCGTGCACTCGGTCTTTCGGGATCCACGAGATGAACTGGAACATAGGGGCATTGAAGCCCTCGATGTCCTTGGAGAAGATCGTGGCGTGGGTGGCCCCCATATCCCGCAAGCGGTCCATCACGCTGGGCGCCTGAGACGACTTGAGCCAGGCGAAGATACGCTCGATGAGCACGTCGTGTGCGGCGATGAGTATGTCTTCCCGACTGTCGAAGTGCCGGTAGAGGGCCGCATTGGAGATGCCCACCGCCTCCGCTATCCGAGACATGCTCGCCCCCGCCAGGCCGTGTTTGGCAACCAGCCGGAGCGTTTCCTGCACGATCTGGACCCGGCGCTCGGCGCCGGGCCGACGCCCGTCGGCCAGGACCCGTCCGGGAGGGCCGGAAAGCCCTTCCGCCGTAGATGCCGGGATGTTGACGGGAGGTTTCACGCCGCCTCGATGATAGTGGCCACTCCCTGCCCGCCTCCGATGCACATGGTGGCGAGGCCGTAGCGGCCACCGGTGCGGAGCAGACCGTAGAGCAACGTAGTGAGGATGCGGGCCCCCGAGCAGCCGATCGGGTGACCAAGGGCGATGGCCCCGCCCGACAGGTTGGTCTTCGTCCAGTCGATGCCAAGGAGGCGGCCGCAGGCCAAAGCCTGGGCGGCAAAGGCCTCGTTCAACTCGATGACGTCCATCTGGTCCAGAGTCATGCCGGTCTTCTCGAGCACTTTGAGCGTCGCGTAGTAGGGCCCCATGCCCATGTATGCGGGGTCGAGAGCAGCCGATGCGTAGCCGACCACTCGCGCGAGCGGCGTGATGCCTCGGCGCTCGGCGAAACCGGCCGAAGAGACAACCAGGGCGGCTCCGGCGTCATTGACGCCCGACGAGTTCCCGGCCGTGACCGTACCGTCCTTCTTGAAGGCGGGCGGGAGTTTCGCCAATCCCTCGACGGTGGTCTCCGGGCGCGGGTGCTCGTCGGTGTCCACCATCCTGGGATCGCCCTTCTTCTGGGGGACCGGCACCGGGACGATCTCGGGCTTGAACACTCCGGCGCCGGTGGCCACGGCTGTCCGGCGTTGGCTTTCGAAGGCGAAGGCATCCTGGTCTTCTCGGGTGACCTCGTATTTCTCGGCAACGTTCTCGGCGGTCCTGCCCATATGGTACTGGTTCACCGTGCAGATGAGACCGTCCCGCAGCATGTGGTCTTCGAGGAGGCCGTCGCCCATGCGGTAGCCGCTGCGGGCTTTGGCAAGGAGGTACGGCGCCAGCGACATGCTCTCCATACCCGCGGCCACCATCACCTCGGCGTCGCCGCAGGTGATCGCCTGCGTGACCATGTGGAGGGCTTTCATGCTCGAGCCGCACAGCTTGTTCACCGTGACGGCGGGCACCTCGTCGGCCAGTCCCGCCGCCTGCATGGCCAAGCGACCGGGATTGTGGCCTTGTCCCGCCTGAAGAACATTTCCCACGATTCCTTCCTCGATCTCGCCCGCATCCACTCCCGCTCGCCTCACGGCTTCGGCGATGGCGATACCCCCGAGCGTGACCGCGGGGATCTCGGACAGAACGCCCTGCAGCCGCCCCACCGGGGTCCGGCATGCGCTCAGGATTACGGTCTCGCGAGACAAGATGGGCTCCTTGGTTGGTTAACGAATACCAACATCATATCGACACTATGGTTCTCCGGCAAGCGCTTGTCAAGGTCCGGCGCATCGAGGGTATGCTGGGGAGGAAATGCGAGCGCCCACGGACGAGTACCGGCCGAGGAGGGACGAGGAGAGATCTCGTGGATCGAGTCGAGACGTACGACGCGGTCATAATCGGCGCGGGTCAGGCCGGGGTACCTCTTGCCACAACTCTGGCAGGAGCCGGCTGGAAGACCGCCATCGTAGAACGTGAACATGTGGGAGGCACCTGCATCAACGAAGGCTGCACTCCCTCCAAGACCATGGCCGTATCAGCCAGGGTGAGCCACGTGGCGGGCAACGCTGCCCGTTTTGGAGTGATTACCGGGCCCGTATCCGTGGACATGGCTGCGGTGCGTGCTCGCAAGCGCGAGATCGTCGAGAGTTGGCGAAGCAGCAGCGAGCGGCGCCTGCAACTCGCCGAGAATCTCGACCTCGTCACGGCGGAAGCGCGTTTCACGGGGCCACATTCCATCATGCTCGAACCGATCGGGAGGCAGATCGAGGCGGAGCGCGTGTTCATCAACACTGGCTGCCGGCCGGCTATCCCCATTATTTCCGGGATCGAGCGTGTGCCGTATCTCACCTCCACCTCCGTCATGGAACTGGACGCGCTCCCGGAGCACCTGCTCGTGCTCGGGGGCGGCTACGTGGCGGTGGAGTTCGCCCAGATGTTCCGCCGGTTCGGCAGCCGGGTCACCATGATCCAGCGGAGCGACCGCCTGCTTTCCCGAGAGGACCGGGATGTGTCGGAGGCCGTCGGTGAGGTTCTGAGGGGCGAGGGCATCCGGCTCGTGCTCGGAGCGGTCGTCCGTTCGCTCGGTCCACGCGCCGGTCTTCCGAGCGGCGACTCGTCCACCCTCGAGGTCGACGTGGCCGCGGGGACGGGCCGGGAGACCATCACCGGCTCCCATCTGCTCGTCGCCACCGGGCGGGCACCGAACACCGAAGCTCTGAACCTGGCGGCGGCCGGAATCGCCGTCGACGCCAAAGGGTTCATCCCTGTCGATGGGCGGCTGCAGACCAACATACCCGGCGTCTATGCCCTCGGCGATGTCAAGGGCGGTCCGGCCTTCACTCACGTATCCTACGACGACTTCCGGGTGATCCGCACGAACCTGCTCGAACACGGCGATGCGACAATCGACGGGCGACTGCCCCTGTACGTGATCTATACCGACCCGGAACTGGGCCGGGTTGGGATCACCGAGGAAGAGGCACGGGAGCAGGGTCTGGGCGTGCGGGTGGCGACGATGCCGATGACCGAAGTGGGCAGGGCTCTCCAACTCGACGAATCCCAGGGTTTTGTCAAAGCGGTGGTGGATGCGGGGAGCGGCCGCATCCTCGGCTGCGCCGTACTCGGGGTGGACGGCGGCGAGCTCATGTCGGTGCTACAAACGGCGATGATGGGCGGGCTGACCGCGGCCGACCTGCGTGACGCGATGTTCGCCCACCCGACCCTCGTGGAATCGCTCAACAGCCTATTCACCGGGATCTGAGATCAGGCAGGAACTCGGAGCGTCGCCGGGCGGGGCGCACGAGTGCGAAGGATCGAAAGGGATAGGGCGGTTCCGTCCATTCTCGATCGCGCCCGGACAACTCGGGCATGGGCTGCGGGGATTGACAGCGGCGGTCAGTCGCGGGATAGTGGCCCTATCTTGTTAGTTGTCGGTAACCAACGCCGACCGGCCGGTGGTCGGCGGAGGCGCCGGCCCGTCAATCACGAGCAGTGGCACGGGAGGCAGCATGAACGTCAAGAAGATCGTCGACCTGAGTCAGCCCTTCGGGCACAACACCCCGCTCTGGCCGTACTTCCCCGACATCAAGATCGAGCGATTTCACTATCACGCCAAGTCGGGTGTCTTCACCCAGTGGCTCTGGCACCCTATGCATGTGGCGACGCACGCCGACTCCCCGATCCACGTCATCGCCAACGAGTGGTCCACCGAGCAGATCCCCCTCGACTACTACTTCGGCACCGGCGTCATCGTCGACGTGGGTCCCAAGGGCAAGTTCGAGTTCATCACCGCCGAAGACCTTGAGAAGGCCACGCCCAAGATCGAAAAGGGCGACATCGTCATCATCCACTGCCATATGCACGCTCAGTTCGGGGACAACAAGGACTACTTCGCCCGCTCACCGGGGCTGGTGCCGAGTGCCGCTGAATGGTTGGTGGAGAAGGGTGTGAAGGCTGTCGGGGTGGACCAGCAAGCTCTCGACCACCCGCTCGCCACGGCCATCGGCTACCATGGTCCCGGCCCGCTGCTTCCCGACGTCTGCGCCGAATACGAGGAATACACCGGTCGCTCGGTCAAGGAAGACTTCCCGCTGTGGGAGCCCTGCCACAACATCCTCCTCGGCAACCACGTGATGGGCTTCGAGAACGTCGGCGGCGACATCGACGAAGTGCTTGGCCAGCGCTGCATCATCGCCGGTTTTCCCATCCGTTGGGTGGGAGGCGATGGCTCGATGGTGCGGCTTGTCGCTATCATCGAAGAGGAATAGCGGTAACCATCGAAATGAAGAGGCCGGCCTCGCACCCGGGTGTGGGGCCGGCTCGACCTGCGGAAAGCTCAGCGGATCGTAAGGGGGAGAGCCCATGGGAGAAGTGAAGCGGTACACCAACGGTACCACCGGGGGTCCTGTGTTCGTCGATGTGAAGGACGGAAAGATCTTGCGGATCGTCCCTCTGTACTTCGATGAGAGCGACGCCGCCTCCTGGACCATCGACGCTCGCGGTCGTTCCTTCACGCCACCTCGCAAAACCGCTGCGTCACCTTGGGCGGTCGCTCACCGCTCGACCATCTACTCGCCCAAGCGGATCCTGACTCCGCTCAAGCGGGTGGACTTCCACCCTAGGGGTGCCAGGAATATCCAGAATCGCGGAGTTTCCGGGTACGAACCCATATCGTGGGACGAAGCCTACGACATGGTCGCCGGCGAGATCGAACGCATACACCGGGAGGTAGGCCCGGCCGGGGTCCTATCCACGCCCGGCTCGCACCATCTGTGGGGCAACGTCGGTTATCGGCACAGTTCCCTGCTTCGCTTCCTGAACCTCATAGGCTACACGTACGGCGAGCACAACCCGGACAGCTGGGAAGGCTGGCACTGGGGTGCCATGCACATGTGGGGTTTCAGCCATCGCTTGGGGATCCCCGAGCAGTATGGGCTGCTCGAGGACGCGCTGAAGAACTCCGAGCTGATCGTCTACTGGTCGGCCGACCCGGAGTCGAGCTGCACCGGAGTGTACGGTGGGCATGAGGGCAATATTCGCCGCCGGTGGCTCAAAGAGCTCGGGGTCAAGATGATCGTCATCGATCCTTACCTCAATCACACCCAGGCCCTGCACGGCGACAAGTGGTTCTCCCCGCGTCTGGGCACGGACGTGGCGGTAGGGCTCGCGATAGCTCATACCTGGATCACCGAGGATACATACGACAAAGAGTACGTCGCGAGGCTCACCACCGGTTTCGAGGAGTGGAAGGACTACGTGCTCGGCAAGACGGACGGTCTGCCCAAGACTCCCGAGTGGGCCCAAGCGGAGAGCAACATCCCCGCCCGGGAGATCCGGGCGCTCGCCCGGGAATGGGCCTCCAAGAGGACCATGCTGGCCGCTGGAGGACCGGGCGGCATGGGCGGCGCCAGCCGGGCGTCGTGGGGCAACGAATGGGCCCGCACGATGGTGGCGCTGGCCGCCATGCAGGGGCTGGGCAAACCGGGCAGCAACATCTGGGGAACCACCAGCGGCACCCCGATCGACTGCAGCTTCATGTTCCCGGGTTACGCCGAGGGCGGTATCTCAGGCGACACCGCCAACTCGGCCGCCGGCTTTCGCTTCGTCGGCCGGATGTTCCCCAATAGCGCCCAGGGAGGCGCCGTCACCAACCCGCAGCACACCACCGAAGGTCAGACCGTCCCCCGCCTTCGTATCCCCGAAGCCATGCGTCATGAGAACCTCGAGTGGAGGGGCAAGGGCTTCTGCGGATCCCATATCGAGAGTCAGTTTCAGAAGTACGCCTATCCGGCCCAGGGGTATCCCCAGGTAGAGATGTACTATCGGTACGGTGGCTCGTTCTTCGGCACGATGACCGAGACGAACCGCTACGTGACTGCCTACCGCGAGGGCAAGGTCCCGTTCGTGGTGAACCAGGCCGTCTGGTTCGAGGGGGAGACCAAGTTCGCCGACATCATCCTACCCGCCTGCACCAACTTCGAGCGATACGACATCAGTGAGGCGGCCAACTGCTCGGGGTACATCTCCGACTCCTATCAGTACATGAACCATCGGGTGATCGTCTTTCAGCAGAAGTGCATCGAGCCGCTGGGCGAGTCGAAGTCCGACTACGATATCTTCGCCGGGCTCACCGAGCGGTTGGGCCTCTGGGGCCCGTTCACGATGGGCGGCAGGACCGGACTCGACTGGGTGAAGCGCTACTACGAAGCTACTGACATGCCGATGGTGATGAGCTGGGACGAGTTTGCCGAGAAGGGCTACTACGTCGTTCCCGCCCCGGCTGAGGAGGACCGGCCGCGGCCGGCCATGCGTTGGTTTGCGGAGGGTCGTCCGAAAGACACCCCCGACTGGGGGCCCGCTCCCTGGGACCAGGTGAAAGGCCTGGGGCTGCAGACGCAGAGCGGCAAGATCGAGTTCGTGGCCAACAGTCTCAAACGCCTCGAGGCCACGGGAACCGTCGATCCCGAGCGTCCAGCCATGGGTCCGCAGTACATCGAGAGCTGGGAAGGTCACCACACCACGGAGCTCTACGGCAAGTACCCGCTGCAGATGGTCTCCCCCCACCCGAAGTACAGCTTCCATACCATGGGCGATGCCAAGGATTCGTGGATGAACGAGGTCAAGGACAACCGGGTGCTCGTGGACGGCCACTACTTCTGGATCATGCGCGTCAACAGCAGGGACGCCGCCGCTCGGGGTATCGCCGACGGCGACCTCATCCGGGCGTTCAACGACCGGGGCTCTGTGATCCTCGCTGCCCAGGTGACCGAAAGGGTGCCGCCGGGCACCGTGCATTCGTATGAATCCTGCGGCGACTACGAAGCGCTCGGCGAGCCGGGACACTCCCCGGACGTCTCCGGCTGCGTGAACATCCTCACGCCGAAGCGGTTCATCACACCCACTTCGACCGCCATGGCGAACAACTCCTGCCTCATCCAGGTGGAAAGGTGGGACGGCGGCGGCGTCCACGGCATGGCCGCCACAGGCGCTCCTGGGAAGGGCGGCGCTCCGAAGGAGGGGGTGGCGTGATGGCTGCCAAACCCTCGAAGAAATGGAACCTCGTGATCGATGTGAGCCGGTGCATGGACTGCAACGACTGTTTCCTGGCCGACAAGGACGAGTTCACGGGCAACGACTTCCTGCCGTATTCGCTGGCCCAGCCGTGGAGCGGCCATCGCTGGATGAACATCATGCGTACCGAGCGTGGCCAGTACCCCCTGGTGCAGGTCGCCTACCGCCCGACGCCCTGTCTCCACTGCGACGACGCCCCCTGCATCAAGGACTCGCCCAAGGGGACCGTCTACAAGCGGGACGACGGCCTGGTGATCATCGACCCGGTGAAGGCCAAGGGCCACCCGGAGATCGTCTCCACCTGCCCTTACGAGGTCATCTACTGGAATGAGGAAGCCCAGGTGGCCCAGAAGTGCACGGGCTGCGCCCACCTGCTCGACGAGGGCTGGACCGACACTCGCTGCTCTCAGGTATGCCCGGCGGGCGCCATCGAGTTGATTCTTGCGGACGACCAGGCTATGGCGGCCAGGGCGGAGGCCGAGGGACTGGAAGTCCTCCGGCCGGAGCTGGGCGCCAAGCCTCGCGTCTACTACAGGAACCTCTATCTCTTCGACAAGGCCTTCATAGCGGCGAGCGTGGTCTTCGGTGACACGGACGAGTGTGCGGAGGGCGCGAAAGCCACCGTGCGGGAGACGAGCGCCGGCAGTCCGTTGGCCGGTGAAGCCGTGGCGAGCAATTACGGCGATTTCTACGTGGATAGACTGCAGACCGGCACGGAGTATCTGCTGACGGTGGAGGCTCCCGGCTATGTGCCGGAGAGCCGGACGATCAAGCTCGGTCAGAGCCTCAATCTGGGCACGATAACGCTGGTCAGAGCGTAGCCGGGGAAGAACGCTCGGAACGTCCGCGGGAGCCCAGGTTCGGGGCTCCCGCGGACCTCGGCTGACTACCTCGCCGAAAGTCGGGAAAGTCCTCCGAGGGGACCCGGGACCCACGGCCGGTTCGGCCACATGCCTCTCGGGTAAACAGGTTGGCACGCGGGACGTGCGCCGGCGCGACGACGAAGTTGGATGGCGCCTCGGCTATCGGGCCCGATCGGGACCGGTCGATCCCCGCGATTGGCTGCTCAGCCGAAGGAGAGACGATACGGACGGGCTGATCCCGGCCACGAGGAGGGAAGGATCCGTGCTCGAGAGAGACCCCAGACTGGAGGGTGAAGGTCCTCCGCCCCGGTTCCTGATCGTAATG
>CAZWAR010000011.1:0-5971 GCA_964631965.1 uncultured Gaiellales bacterium | reverse complement strand
AGCGGCAAGACGTCTGTGGGAAAGGCGATCGCCTCCCGCGCCCGCTGGGATTTCTTTGAAGCCGACCGGATGCATCCACCGGCCAACATCGCCAAGATGGCCCAGGGCATCCCCCTGGACGACGCCGACCGGTGGCCCTGGCTCGAGGAGCTGCACGTGTTGATACTCTCTCGTCTGAGGGTGGGCCGGCCGGGGGTACTGGCCTGCTCGGCTCTGAAGGAGCGCTATCGGCGCCTCCTGCTCGCCGACACAATCGGGGTGAGGCTGGTCTACCTGAAAGGCACGTACGAACTCTTTCGGCGCCGGATGGCCACCCGGGAGGGGCACTACATGAGCCCCGAGTTGCTGCACAGCCAGTTCGAGGACCTCGAGGAGCCGGACGACGCCATCGTCGTAGACGCGGCACTTCCTATCGACAGGATCGTAGACGCGGTGACGAGGGCGCTGGGCATCGGCAATGAGCCGGGTTAACGCCGACCTTATCCGCCGCCGGGGATAATTCCGAAGATGTCGCGCGACGAACGTCGCTGTCCGTGGGACTGAGAAGGGGTAGGTATGCGCAAGTCCGTCTATCTTGTTGCTGCGGCCGTGCTTTCGGCCGCCGTTCTCGCCGCGGCTGTGGCCGCCTGTGGCGGCGACTCGACGGCCGGCGCGACGACGACTCTCGAGACCGGTGGAACCACCACGGCTGTTCCCGGGACCACCACCACAGGGGCCGAGACCACGACCAGCGCAGTCGACGAGAGCTCGACCAGCCCGAGCGACGCTGGGGATACGACAACTTCTGTCGCTGAGGACACCACCAGCACCAGTGAAGAGACGACCACGACCACGGAGGCGGCGCGGACCACCGACACCGCTGATCATGCCGCCGACTTTCGGGCCCAGTACCCATCGTCGGAGTCCTTCACCAACTCCACCTGGATGATCGTCGATGCCGCACCGGGCAGCCATCTGGGCGCGGCGGTCGATGTGACCGGACAGCCTACGAACGTGACCGTGGACCCTGACAGCCGGTACCTGACGTGGGAACTCACGATAGCCGGACCCGGTGGAGAGCAGATGAAGGCCCTCTGCAGGACCAACGTCGACATCGACCGCAGTCTGCTCAGCGGAGGTAGCACGGTGGAAGTGAGGGGCATCATAGTGGGCGCTCAGAGTTCAGACGCCGGCGGCGGCGCCATCATCTACGTCGAAAGCCTACAGAAAGCGGCGTAGCGGACCGGCCTCACGGCCGCGCGCCGGCGACTTGGAATCCGGGAGCCGGCGAACTCCCCGGCACGAAGACAGACCCGGCGCCTTGGCGTCTACGGTGTCGGGATCGGGTGGTGCTCAGGCGGCGATATCGCGGAGTATCAGGTCGAGCATCGCCAGATGGGAGGACGGCGAAAAGGTGCCGTCTCGCAGGTCGGTAAGGCAGTGGATGTCCTCTGCCAAGAACCAGCCCACGAACTCGTGGGTGAACAGAAATGGGTCCACGTCCGCGCGGATGCTACCCTCCGCGATGCCCGCTCTCACGATCTCCTCGATGGCGTTCTTCATCCGGGCGTTGTTGGCCACCACATGTCTGTGGAGCGGATCGTCCTCCTGGCTCATGGTGAGAAACTGCAGGTATGGGGCCGTGTACATTTCGATATCCGCGGAGAGCACATCCAGGTGGCTCTCGCCGAGTTCGCGCAGCCGGTCGATGATGCGAGGGTTCGACGAAGACTCGAGCCAAACGAGGACGCGCCCGAGCAGATAGGAACTGGCTTCCATCAGCAGTTCCTCCTTACTCACGAAATGGCGGTAGGCCGCCATCTCGGAGAGGCCGAGTTCGGCCGACACCCGGGACATGGTTGTCCCTCTGATGCCCGATTTGCCTATGAGGCGCACCGCCGCTTCCACCAGTTGCCGGCGGCGCTCCTCCCGGCCGAGACGCTCCCGTCTCGGCCGGGGCTCCGCTGACCTGCGGCCGGAACCGCCGTCTCCGTTCCTGCCGGGTTCCCCGGTGCTTCTTGCTTTTCCTGCGCTGGCCATGGCTCCGCATTATAGTCCTCTGTCTGGGCGGACGGAATGCCGCGGTCTTGGTAAGTATGGACACACAAACAACCCCATGTTAGTGTGCGCATGGGGCCTGCGAAGGCGCTCTCCTCTGTTTGGCGGGAAGGAGGTGTCGAGATGGATACGAGCGAGCCGGCAGACTCAGGTCTGCTTGATCTTTACCGTTGCATGGTGCGCATCCGCTCGTTCGAGGAGCACGCGCACAAGGCGTTTCTCAAAGGAGGCATGCCCGGTTTCCTTCACCTCTACAGCGGTGAGGAGGCCATCGCCGCGGGTGTCATGGCCGTCCTGAACGACGAAGACTACATCGTCACGAGCCATCGAGGCCACGGGCACCTGCTTGCCCGAGGCGGCGATCCCAACCGCATGTTCGCAGAGCTCTACGGCCGCGTCGACGGCTATTGTCGGGGCAAAGGGGGCTCCATGCACATCGCCGACGTGAGCCACGGGATGCTGGGTGCCAACGGCATCGTGGGCGCGGCCGTGAACATCGGTACCGGGGCCGCTTTCGCAGCCAAGTATCGCGGAGAGGAAAGGGTCTCCGTCTCCTTCTTCGGCGACGCCTCCACCAACCGCGGCACCTTCCACGAAGCCCTCAATCTGGCGGCTATCTGGGAGTTGCCTGCCGTATACGTATGCGAGAACAACCTGTATGGCTCGGCCAACTACCAAGCCGACTACATGAAGCTCAAGGACGTGGCCGACAGGGCCGCTGCCTACGGCTTTCCCGGGGTCGTCGTCGACGGCAACGACGTGCTCGCGGTGCGCGCTGCGGCCGCAGAGGCGGTGGCGCGGGCCCGGAGCGGCGGGGGGCCCACACTCATCGAGGCGAAGACGTGGCGTCATTGGGGCCATTTCATTGGGGATATGGCGAAGTACCGCGACCCGGCCGAGCACGAGGCCTGGCTCAAGCGCGACCCGATCCCGGCCTTTGCCGGCGTGCTGCTGAGCCGGGGTGCGGCGACACAGGCGGATCTCGACAGCATCCAGGCCGCGGCCGACGCTGAGATGGACGCGGCCGTCGAGTTCGGCAGGGAGAGCCCGTTCCCCGACAAGGACGAGCTGACCCGGGACGTGTACGTAGGAGGCCGGGCATGAGGACCCTCAACTACATGCAGGCCGTAGCAGAAGCGCTCATCCTGGAGATGCGCCGCGACCCGTCCGTCTACATCGCCGGAGAGGACGTCGGCAAGTTCGGTGGCTCCTTCGGGGTGACCGGACCCGTGTTCAAGGAGTTCGGAGCGGAGCGGGTACTCGACACCCCCATCTCCGAAACGGCCATCATCGGGCACGCTGTCGGGGCTGCCGCAGCCGGGATGCGGCCGGTGGTCGAGATCCTGTTCATGGACTTCCTGCCCATTGCCACCGACGAGTTGTGCAACCAGGCTGCCAAGATCCACTACATGTTCGGCGGGCAGGTCACCTGTCCGCTCGTGGTCCGCACGGCGATGGGGGCCGGCATGGGCGCCGCCGCTCACCATTCCCAGAGCCTGGAAGCCTGGGTGTGTCACACCCCGGGGCTCATCACCATCGCGCCGGCTACACCCTACGATGCCAAGGGCCTGCTCATCGCAGCCATCCGCGACGATAATCCGGTGGTTTTCTTGGAGCACAAGATGCTCTACGCTTCGAAGGGTGAGGTCCCCGAAGGGGAGTATACGGTCCCCATCGGGACGGCGGAGGTGAAGCGCGAGGGCCGGGACGTGACGTTGATATGCTACTCCGCCATGGTGAGACAGTGCCTGGCGGCTGCGGAGGATCTGGCGAATGACGGCATCAGCACGGAAGTGCTCGACCTGCGAACGCTCGTTCCCCTCGACCGGCAGGCCATCCTTGCGTCGGTGGGCAAGACCGGGCGGGCTGTGATCGTGCACGAGGCCTGTCTCACGGGGGGCTTCGGTGGGGAGATCGCGGCGGTGATCGCCGATGAGGGGTTCGCCTCCCTCAAGGCGCCGATCAAGCGGGTGGCGGGGCCGGACACGCCGGTTCCGTTCTCGCCGGCGTTGGAGGCGGAGTTCATCGTCAGCGCCGGGAAGATCGAGGCGGCGGTCAAGACGCTGTTCTGAGAGATGGATCGGACCGGCGCGCCCGCTGGAGCGCGGCGCGCGCCGCTGGAGGGAAGGTCATGGCTGAAGCGATCGGGATGCCCAAGCTGGGACTCACCATGGAGACCGGTGCGGTGGGCGCCTGGTTGGTGAGCGAAGGTGACGAGGTGAAGGCCGGCCAGGTGATTGCAGAGATCGTCACCGAGAAGATCACGTACGAACTGGAGGCGGACACGGCCGGCACGGTGCTGCGGATCCTTCTCGAGGAAGAGATGGAGGTGCCTGTGGGCACGCCCATCGCCGTCATCGGTCAGCCGGGAGAAGACGTCGCCTAGGCCGTCGGGCAAGGAAGGCAGCAGCGCAGTGACCCCTCAGAAGCCGTACCTCATGGACGCGCTTGCGGCTCGTGCCCGTCTTGCACCGCAGAGGGTCGTGCTGCCCGAAGCCGAGGACGAGACGATCCTGCAGGCCGCTCGGGCGGCCCTGGACCAGGGCGTCGCCCGCCCGGTACTGCTCGGTGATCCCCAGGACATAGCTGAGGCCGCAGGTAGCTGTGGAGTGGCGCTCACCGGCATGGAGATCGTGAGCACCGGGGACGACCGGGTCCGGCTCGAGCTCACCACGACCGCCGCCCGCCTCTTCCCCGACCTGGGGCAGAAGCGTATCGAGAGGAGGCTGCGGGACCGGCTCGGCGTTGCCTCACTGCTGGTGGCGGCCGGCCGCGCAGATGCTGTGGTGGCGGGCCGGCAACATACCACCCAGGAGGTCATCGTTGCGGTGGCCGGGTTCATCCCTCTGCGGGAAGGGGTGTCGAAGCCGGCCAGTTTGTTTTTGATGAGGATTCCCGGCTACGAGGGCCCCGAGGGGGAAACGATAGTGTTCGCCGATTGTGGCGTGAGCATCTCGCCGGACGCGCAGCAACTGGCTGAGATAGCCATCCTTTCGGCCGCCGTGGCGCGGGATCTGTTCGATTGGGAGCCCCGGGTGGCCCTGCTCTCGTTTTCGACACGGGCGAGCGGGTACGACGAGTCGGTCCGGAAAGTGCGCGAGGCTCTGCACATCGCAAAGGCGCGGGCGCCGGGGTTGGCCATCGACGGCGAATTGCAGCTCGACGCCGCCATAGCCCCCGCCATCGCTGCTCGGAAGGCGCCCGGAGAGGAAGGCATCGCGGGGCGGGCCAACATCCTCGTCTTTCCCGACCTGAACGCTGGTAACATCGCCTACAAGTGCGTGCAGCGTTTCGCCCGGGCGGATGCGTTCGGCCCGTTCTTCCTGGGCTTCGTCAAGACGGCCAGTGACCTGTCCCGCGGCTCGTCGGTGGCCGACGTCCTCGGGGTCATCACCCTCGCCTCCGTGGAGGCGCAGAACCGGGGCGGTTCTTGACACGCGGGACCCTGTGTCCCTTAATACCGGAGACAAGCGATGACCAAGGGGGGAACATGAAGGTCACCGTCATCGGGGCGGCCGGCTCGATCGGCGCTCCTGCTGCCTTCTACATCGGAGTCACCGGACTGGTGGACGAACTCGTCCTCATCGACATGCGGCCGAACGTCGTGCAGCAACACGCCCTGGACATGAGCACGGCCACATGTGACCTGGGGGTGAAGGTGACGGCCGGTAGTCACGAGGATATGGTGGGCTCCCAGGTGGTGATCAATGCGGCCGGGGTGCATCAGGGGCTGATCGCCGACAGAATGGAGATGCTGCCCAAGAACATCCCCCTCGTGCGTGACGTGGCTCTGGCGGTCAAGCAGTATTGCCCGGACGCCTTCGTCATCACCGCCACCAACCCTATAGATCCACTCAACTACTGCACCTGGAAGGCCGGCGGTTTCGATCGCCGGCAAGTTATCGGCTACTCCCGCAATGACTCCACGCGTTTC
>CAZWAR010000010.1:30933-38091 GCA_964631965.1 uncultured Gaiellales bacterium | reverse complement strand
GGATCATCTTGGCTCTTGGATATTACAGATTACAGGCATTTTCCTGCCGTCTTCTGAGCTACCCCCGGCTCTGGTCTGGGACCGCCACTTCCCGCTTGGGTCCCACAAGAGAAGCAGCGATACCCACGAGACAGAGCACGGTGAAGACCGCGAAGCCCACCCGCACGGTAGAGAGAAGCGGTTCCCGTATCAGGTCCATGTTCTCGGGTAGGATGGGCACCGTCCCCACGAAAACGGCCACCAGCATGGTGGCGATGCCGTAGCTCACGTTCATCCCCGCCTGGCGCACGGCGGCGATCGTCGCCGAAGCGACGCCGACGAAGCTCCTGTCCACGCTCCCCATGACCGTATAGGTGATGGGAGTGGAGAATAGGGCGAAACCGAAGCCCAGCAGACACAAGGCCAGGATGACGAACCAGTAAGGCGTGGTGAGGCCGAGGAAGACGAGCGCAAAGAGGGCGATCACGCACAGTCCCATCCCGATGGAGGCGATATACCGGGCGGTAAAGCGGTCGGCCAACCTTCCCGCGACCGGGGAGAGCACCGCCTGCACCAGGCTTCCGGCCGCCAGAACCAGCCCAGCCAGCCGTTCGGGCAGGCCCCGGCCGATCACCAGGTAGTAGCTCATGAGCAGGCTCATCGCAGCCGTGGCCGCATAGTTGACGAACAACGCTCCATTGGAGAAGGCGAACACGCGGTTGCGGCGAAGCAGGCGGACCGGCACCAGAGGGTGGGCCGCCCGCGCCTCCCACCAGAGGAACCCGGCGAGGATCACCAGCCCGCCCGGGAACAGCAAGGCGCCGGCAAGACCCGGAAGCCGCGAGAAGCCGACGAGCAGCACCACAAGTCCGAGAGCGAACAGAAGGGAGCCGAGCACATCGAATCCTCCCTGCCTTCGCTCGCGCCATTCGATGTGGCGCAGCTTCCAGACAGGGATGATGACATTCACCACATTCACCGCGGCCAGGATGTAGAAGAAGGCGCGCCAGCCCAGGCCGGCCGGGTCGAAGATGAGGCCCCCCAGTACCGGCCCCATAGTGACACCGAGGTAGACGCCGGCGACGTTCCAGCCCAACGCCCTCCCTCGGGATTCGAGAGGGAACGCGAGGATCACCAGTGCGGGAGCGGTCACCGACCCGATGGCCAGGCTGATGCCTGTGACCATTCGCAACATCACCAAGACCAGCGCGGAGGGTGCCAGAGCACTGGCGAACGAGGCGACACTGAAGAGGACCATCCCTCCGATGAAGAAGCGCATTCGGCCGTAGGTGTCGGCCAGCCGCCCGAAAGGCAGGAGCACGGCCGCCGACACGAGGACCATCGAGAACGATATCCAGTTGAGGTAGACGGGCGAGACGCCAAAATCCCGATTGATGGCCGCCAGCCCGACGTTGATGCCCGACGACATGAAGGTGACGACGAATCCCCCAAAAGACGAGGAGAACAGAATCATCATCCGCTGACGGGGGCTGAGGTCTTCGGGTCTGGGCTGTGACGTCATCGAACACAGCCTACCAGCATCGACCGCCGGGTACGTGCACGTGGACCGAAGTCGGCCCGAGCGGGTGGCAGTTTTTGCTTCCTGCTTCAAGGGGAAGACCTCTATGAACAACAGCGGGCGGGCGAGGAGCAACGTCATGGCGAAGGTACCCGACCTAAAGGACAACGAGGACAGATGCGTCTGCCGCACGTGTCCAAGCTACCCCTTCGAGGGTCTCATCTTCTGTAGCCACGGTCGAAGCGAGCGGATCGTCAACCAGATCGGATGCCTGTGTCCCGAGTGCGACAATTTCGCCGACTACGGCCTTAGAGACGGATACTACTGCCAGGACGGCCGGGCCGGCGAAGAGGCGCAGTGACGTCCGCGCCCCCGGCGCCCGTTCGCTACAATCGCAGGCATGACCTCCGAACATCCCGCTGCCGGACATTCCGGCTCACGTCTGCGCATCGCGGCCGTCGTACTGGCGGCGGGACTATCGTCACGGATGGGCGCGCTCAAGCCTCTCCTCCCTCTCGGGCGCGCCACCGCCATAGAGCGGGTGATGCACTCTGTGCAGGAAGCCGGGGTTGCCCGCGTGATCGCCGTAACCGGACACGAAGCAGACCGTGTCGCTCCCGTGCTGGCAAAGATGGGTGTCACTCAGGCCCACAATCCCGGCTATGCGAGCGGCATGTTCTCCTCGGTCCGCACCGGCGTGGCGGCTCTTCCCCCTGATATCGATGCCTTCTTCGTGCTGCCCGTCGACTGCCCGCTGGTGACGGCCCATACGCTCCGGCTCCTCCTGGAGCGCTTCCAGAACAACGGCAAGGACGGCGACAAAGCTGTCCTCTATCCCACCTGCTTGGGGCGCCGGGGGCATCCGCCCCTTCTGGCCGCGGAGTACGTGGAACGCGTGCTCACGGCTGCGCCCGACACCAATCTCCAGACGTTGCTCGCCCGACGCGCTGAGGACGAAGTGGAGATCGACGTGCGCGACATCACGGTTCTCCTCGACATGGACACCCCGGCCGATCACCGCGCTTTGAGCACGTTCGCCTCAGCCCTCGATGCGGCTTCAGAGTCGCGCCCCGAGCCGTCGCTCAGCCAGGAGGAGGCTCTTTTTCTGCTGAAGGCCGCCGGCACCCCGGCCAACGTCATACGGCACTGCTTGACCGCCGCCGCCGTCGGGGTGGCCATGGCCGAGGCGCTGCGACCCCACCTCCCGACCCTCGACATCGACCTGGTGCGCTCCGGCTGCCTGCTTCACGACCTGGCGCGGCTGTTGCCCCATCACGCGAGCCTCGCAGCCGAAGTGCTCTCCAACCTGGGCCTGCCTCGGGTGGCAGGTGTGGTTGCGCAGCACATGGTGATAGACCCGAAGCTGCCGGCGGCGCCGGACATCACGGAGGCGGAGCTCGTCTATCTCGCCGACAAGACCGTGGCCGACGGGGAGGTCGTCGGCCTCGAAGAGCGGTGGGCGCGGACCATGCGCAAGATGAGGCCCACGGAGCAGATGGCTGAAAGGATCGCCTCCAGGATCGAGGCTGGGCGCCGAATCGCGGCGAAGATCGCCATCGAAACTGGCCACCCGTTCGAGGAGATACTGGAGCAGGTGGACCTGCCGGCGGGAGCGCGGCTCGGCGAGTTGCGCGTCTATATCGTCCGACATGCCCAGACGGAGGATCGCGAAGGGAGGCGCTACCGGGGGCAGAAGGACCTGCCCCTGGAGGCCGATGGCCAACTGCAGGCGCGGGCCCTGGCCGCCAAGCTCCTGGAGCTTACCAACGGAGCCTGTTTCGATGCCATCTTCAGCAGCGACCTCCTCCGGTCGTCGCGCACTGCGGAGATCGCCGCCGGTGAGTGCAACACCCCGGTGCACCCGCTGCCTTGGCTGCGGGAGATCGACACCGGACTATGGGAAGGGCTCACGTGGGAGGAGGCCCGGGAGCGCTACCCGGCCGAGCACGCGGCCCGCGAGGCCGACTTGGTGGGGACGCCCTTCCCGCGAGGAGAGAGTTTCGCCGACCTTCGCGCCCGCGCGGTCGCCGGCTTTGAGAGGCTTCTGGACGACTGCCTGGCCGCCGGTCGGCAGCGCGTTCTCGTGGTGGGCCACAAGGGGATCAACCGAGTGATACTTGCCCATCTTCGCGGGCTGCCTCCGGAGGAGCTGTTCACCATCGAGCAGGACTTCTGTGCCGTGACGGAGGTGACCGTGGCCGCAGGCGAAGCCGGCGGCCATCACGTGCTCGCTGTGGAGACTCGCTAGAACGGCCGGGGGTCTCGCGCAGACCCCCTAGTCCAACAGCCCGGCCACCTCGAAGCAGTCGACGTTGATGTATGTGTCTTCGGCCTTCGGGTCCGCCTCACCGCTCCATTCGATGGTCACCACATGGCTGCCCATCTCGAGGCACCCGGAGCTCCAGACGAGCTGCTTCCAGGCCTCCTCGTCACTGTAGAGGTCGACGGTGGTGGGGTCCCCGCCGTCCACTGTCACCCAGGCCCTGCCGTATGGCGGCCCCGTCTTGGCATACCAGTCGAGCTGTACGCCGGTGAACGTCACCGATACCCCCGCACCCGAGGTGTGGGAGAGCGCATAGCTCCCCCCGGAGGCCACCTCCGTCTCGTTGGTCCTCCAGGCGCCCGAGTATTCCACGTTCTTGTCGTTTTGCTGATACCGGCTGAGGAGGGCGCCCGTGACCTGGATGACGTCCAGGTTGATATTGGTGCCCTTCGCGGCCGTGTGCTTCTTGCCGGTCCACGCGATACTGACGGTGTGGGTGCCGAAGGCAAGGTCGCTCGCCTCCCAGACCACATGCCTCCAGGTGGTGGTCTCCGAATAGAGGTCCACGGTGGTGGCGGTGTCGCCGTCCACCGTCACCTTGGCTTTCCCGTACTTGTCCGACGTCTTGGCCAGCCAGGCGCAGTGGCTGCCCACGAAGCGGAAAGTGACCGACGCTCCCTTCTCGTCGGCATACACGAAGCCCAGCTTTGATGCGCCCGAAGCCTCCGAGTAGATCCAGGTCCCCGAGTACGCGAGGGCAGAGAAGTCCTGCTCATAGTCGAGCGGGATCAACGCATCCATCGCCGGAGAAGCGCTGACGGTGGTGGTCGTGCTGGCTCTCTCCGTCGTCTCGTCCGACGTACTGGTGAACGCGGCCGTGCTCTCTGTCGTGATAGGCCCGTCCGCGGAGCAGCCGAGGAGAGCAGCAGACAACGCCAGGATGATGCACACCGCGCTGAGGCCCATCCTTGCCATCCGGAACCCCTCTTCCCGAGCCGGCCGTCCCCCGACGGCCCACCCCACTATATAACGGCCGGCCGGGGCTCCGCTTGGTCCCCGTTCACTCGTGCCATTCCATGCTGTAGACGGCGGCAAGCGAATCGCCGGGCGGGTGGCCCCAGATGATCTCGGCATCGTGCTCGGCTTCGAGGGCCTTGACCCGCTCTATGGAACGGTATCCGGCGACCGGATCGACGTGGAATCCGGGCACGATCATATCGTGGTAATGACGGGGAAGGTGGCAGGCATCCGCCGGGAAGAACATGGGTTTGCGCCCCGACAACTCCACCATGAGTGCCATCTGCCCGGCGGAGTGGCCGGGAACGTCGTACAGATAGAGGCCTTTCGCCACCTCGGCATCGCGTTCCACGAATGCATACCTGGGGGACTTCTCCACTGGGCACTTCACCTCTTCGGGCATGCCCGCCCGCTTGAGGATGTCCCGGCCGCCCTCGAAGTTCAGCTTGTGGAGTTCCGGATCAAAGCTCAGGTCCGAGTAGCTCTGGTATTCGAAGGGCATGGGGTTCTTCGCCGCCTCGTATTCCTTCCTGTTCACGACAATTGTGGCGTCGGGGAAATGCTTGTTTCCTCCCGCGTGGTCGATGTGCAGGTGCGAATTGATGATGCAGTCGACGTCGGAGGGCTTGATGCCCAGCATGGCGAGCTGCGGCACCACCTGCTGTTCCTCGCTGCAGATGGCGTTGTCCTGCTTCGTCCACACATCCATGAACCGCTTGTCGTAACCGGTGTCGAAGAGGAAGAGACCGTCGGCGTGGTCGACGAGCACACAGTAGGCGGCAAAACGAATGAGCTCCCCGGTGCCTCTGCCCCAGAAGAGCTTGTAGTCGGGCAGGGCTATGGTGCCGTTGTCAAGGAGGCGGACTCGTGTCTTTCTCATGACGCTCCTCTCCACGCTGGCCTGATGTCAACATCCTAGCCGAAGGCAGAAGAGCATGCATAGTAGAAAGAGGGAGCCTCGGAGCAGAGTGAAGCCCCGCTGGGGAACGGGGCTTCGGCGAGGAGCCTCTGCCGGAGGGGGCTGAACAGGGGCAGATGATCTGTGCTTACGGGCCGTCGGGCGATGCTACCGGAGCCTAACTACCGGTCGTCCGGTAGTTTACCAGTGGGTGGATGCGAGCCGGCGTCTGTCGCGAATCTTCGGTCCCGGTTTTCCGAGACGAAGTTCCGGTGAACGGAACGAGACCGCTCTAGTCCCGTCCCACCAGTTCCACCAGAGCTCGGATGTGCGCCGGCGAGGTGCCACAGCACCCACCGATGAGACGGGCACCGGACCTGAGACACTCCCTCATGCCCGTGGCGAAGTCTTCGGCGGACAGGTCGAACACGAGGTCACCATCGACAAGACGGCCTTTGCCGGCATTCGACTGGGCGATGAGCGGAAGATCGGTGGCCTCCCGCATGAGGGTGATGATATGCGCGATCTCCACAGGATCGACGGCTCCGCAGTTGGCCCCCGCGACCGTCGCCCCCGCCTCGGAGAGGGCTTTCGCGCACTGGCGGGCGGTGTCGCCCATGACGGTGCGGCCCTCGTTGTCGGCAGTGTTGAAGGCTATGGAGGCGATAACGGGCAGGTCGCAGGCTTCGCGGGCGGCTCGTACGGCAACCACCGCCTCGCGAAGGTCGAACATGGTCTCGATGATGAGGCCATCCACCCCTGCCTCGGCCAGGATACCCGCCTGCTCCAGGAAGGTGGCGAAAGCGTCCTCCTCGGGCAACGCGCCATAGGGCTTCAACATCTTGCCGGTGGAGCTCATGTCGCCGAGGACCAGGCATCGGTCCCCGGCCGCTTCCCTAGCCAGCCGTACGCCGGCCGCGTTGACCTCGCGAACGTCTATCCCCAGACCGTGCGACTCGATGTTCGTCCGGTTCATGGTGAGGGTGTTGGTGATGAGGAGATCGGCCCCGGCCTCCACGTAGTTCTTGTGAATAGAGAGGACCGCGTCCGGGTTGGTGAGGTTGTTGCGTCCCCCCATCTCCAGACCCATCGCCCCAAGCTGGGTGCCCATGGCCCCGTCCAGGAAGATGGCGTGGCGATCGCTGTCGAGAAGCTCCAAGATGCTCATGCCGCTAGTCTACCGTCCCGCGGAGCCCTCTGCACGGCTCCCCAAGATTCGCCGGCTCGCGTGAGGCAGAAGCGGAGCAAGGGTGGGTGCCTGCACGACCGGGGGGACAGCGACAAACGTTGCGGGACTCGATGCGTACTCTGAGGCTGAGTGCCGCTCCTACGGCTCGGATCCCTGCCGCTCCGACTCATGCCGCTCGGATGTCTGCCCGTCCGAGCCGTCGGGCGAGTGTCCCGCCTCCACCAACTCCTGCTCGGAGGCCTGGTGAACGTCCACGTCGAGACTCATCCCGCTCGCCGTAGGCCTCTTCCGCC
>CAZWAR010000010.1:13143-30833 GCA_964631965.1 uncultured Gaiellales bacterium | reverse complement strand
GGCGGCAATCACCCGCAGCCGTCCACAAAGCGGCCGCGCGCGTTGTACTATCCGGTAGGCACTCTTCGCACGGAGGACATGATGACGAAGTGGGAGTACAAGTCCGTAGTCATCGAGCGGACCGGCACCAAAGAGGATTTCAGTTTCAGTTGGAGCTACGGTCCGTGGGAGGCGCTCGTCGACGGCACCAAGCAGCCGTTGATGACAGCGTTGGCGGACCTGGGGCAGCAAGGATGGGAACTGTCGGGAGTGATGCCCACCGACCTGTGGGGAGAGGCAGGCCGGGGAGGATCCTCCGCCGGAGTCCGAGCCATCGCCTGCATGTTGCTGCTCAAACGACCCCTGGCAGGCTAGCCCGGGGAGCGGATCGCTCGGAACGGCCTTCCGCCTAGTGGTGAAACCGGCACGTCTCCGCGACGTCGCAGTACTCGCAAGGTGAGCGCACCTCGGTCGATTCGTAGTCTGGACCGATGCCCACCATCAGCGACGCCGATTTCTGCGGCACGAGGACGCCGTATTCGGTCACGGATACCCCGATCTCGGCCAGAGGCAAGAGTCCGGCCACCAACAGATGCTCCGTGATCGGCCACCCGGAGAGCTGCCCCGGAGCAAGTTCGGCCCCCACTCCCCAGCCACGGTCGGCGGCCGCCCGTTCGGCGATGTGTCGCGCCTGCTGCATGACCAGACCCACCGCGAATATCCCCGCGGCATCGAGCATGTAGGCCTCCAGGGCCTTCCCGGCCGTCTGCAGTTCCCGGCTCTGGGCCTCCAACCGTGCCCCTATGGTGACCAGCCCGAGAAAGGCCAGCCGAGCCGGCACGAGCAGCTCTGCATGACGACCCAACTTGAAGACGATTCCACCGACCTCGGCCCGATTGTGTTCCAGGAGCTCAACCGGGAAGAAATCGTAGACGAGCTTTGGCTCCACCAGGTCTCGCGCTCGAGCCAGTCCGGTCCGGGCGGCATCTTGCATTGACGGCCGCCGCAGCGCGCCGCCTTGTTCTTCGAAGAAGAGGCTCTCCTCGAGCGGCAGCTCGAGACCGCTCACCACGGTCACGGGCGTTCCCCGGCCGGCCGGACTCCGGCCGGCCGTTCGTCGGTGCGGAGCTCCCCGCCGCCGCGCTCCCTGATCCAGGCCTCGACCCGTTCCTTCAACACATCGAGCGGCAGAGCCCCTCCGTTCAGCAACCGGTCGTGGAAGGCTCGCAGGTCGAATCCAGAGCCCAGGGCCTCGCGAGCCCGGTCGCGGAGTCTCACCATCTCCAGCTCTCCCAGCTTGTAAGTGAGCGCCTGGGCAGGCAGCACAATATAACGGTCTACCTCAGCCTGAATGTCTGGCTCGTCCTCCGACGTATGCGCCCGGAAGTAGTCCACCATCTTCTCGCGGGACCAGCGCTTGTGATGCACCCCGGTATCCACCACCAGCCTCGCCGCCCGCAGCAACTCGTTCGACAGGCGTCCGAAGTCCGAGTACGGGTCCTCGTAGAAGCCCACCTCTTTGCCCAGCCGTTCCGCGTACAGAGCCCACCCTTCGATGTAGGCCCCGTAGTAGCCGTGCTGACGGAATGACGCCAGTCCGGGGAGCGTCTGCGCTATGGAGATCTGCATATGGTGCCCAGGTACGCCCTCGTGATAGGCGACCGCCTCGATACCAGTGAGCGACCGCTGGGCGAAATCGCCGGTGTTGACGTAGACGATCCCCGGACGGGATCCGTCGGGAGTGCCGGGATAGTATTCGGCGGCCGCGGCCTCCTTCTGCCGGTAGGCCTCGACCGGCCGCACCTCAAGCCCCGTAGGAGGCAGCAAGCCGAAGAGAGTAGGAAGCTTGGCTTCCATCTGCGAGATGTAGCGCCGATGCCGGTCGAGAAGCTCCTCGGGCGACCGGGCAAACAGCTTGCGGTCGGTCTTCACGGCCTCACGGAGAGCAGGCAGGCTCGCCATACCGAGCCGGCGCGCTATAGCCGCCTGTTCCCTCTCGATGCGCGCAACCTCCGCGAGTCCCAACTCGTGGATGTCCGCAGGAGCCATGTCGGTGGTGGTGAGGTGACGAACCGCGAAACGATATCGCCGGTCTCCGTCGGGCAGAGACCATATCCCCATCTCGAGCCGTCCTCTGGGTGCGTACTCGGCTGCGATGAAGTCCGCCAGCCGTTCGTATGCCGGCCGCACCTGCCCATCGACGGCCGCGAGGATCGCTGTGCGCAGACCCCGCCAGGCGGCGGCGGGAACCGCCTCCGGCCTCCCGGCCGCCGGACGGCCGAACACGTTGTCCTCACCTGCCGGCCCAGCGATGGCCCTGGCCTGGGGTACCGTCTTCTCGAGCAGGAAACGAGGGGGCAGCAAACCGTCGGCCAGCCCCTGCCTCAGCAACTCGGTGGTCTGGTCCAGAATCTCCGGAACCGCCCGCAGGCGGGCCAGATACTGCTCGTAGTGCTCGACGTTCTCGAAAGGCATGAGGCTGACGAACTGGGCCAGCATCAGATGCAGACCGTCGAACTGATCCACCGGCATCTCGTAGTCCTTGAACTCGAGTGCCTCCGCGTCCTCCTTGAGCTTGCGGACCATCAACCTGTGATCCAGCCCCTCCTGCTCCGGGAATCCGCTCGTGTCGATGGCCTGGAATCGCGCCAACCAGTCGGCCAGATCACGCTTCTGCCGCTCGATGTGTTCCAGCGAGAGATCGCTCCAGCGATCGTTGTAGCGGTAGTCACCGATCATGGTGGCGAACTCGGGGGATTCCCGTAGCTCGTACTCCCACTCCTCAACGAGAGAGGTCCTCAACTGGTCGCGGCGGTGCTCAAGGGTGCCCATGCCGGCAGGATACCCTCCAATCGTTCGGAAGACACGAAGGCACCGCAGCAAAGTGTGCACGCCCTTCTTGGGGCTGGCCCAGGACGCGCTTCCCCGCTATGCTCGGGGCTGCCCCAGAGCATCACTACTCGAGCGAGGTGACGGCCATGAGCCTGGACACGAGCGCCGCGATCCTGCAACGACGCGCCATCCGCATGTACAACCCGGACCCGGTGCCCGACGATCTCCTGAAGGAGGTCCTTGCCGAGGCCCGGTGGGCGCCGTCGGCCACCAACACGCAGTCGACGAACGTGTACGTCCTCTCTGGGGAGCCGCTCGCGAAGTTCAGGGCCGAACTGAGACAGTACGCCGAATCCGAGGTGGAGCCGAATCCCGATTTCCCGGCCGGGCAGGGATGGCCGCCGGCATTGTTGGCCAGGCAGCAGGCGTTGTTCCAGACGCGGATGTCGTTCATCGCGGCCGAGGAAGCCAAACTCGGCATCGAACCGGCCGACCCACCGGTATCGCCCATGGTGGCGGGAGCGGCCATCTTCGGCGCCCCGACGGTGCTCGTGCTGGCCGTAGAACGGGGCGTATCCGATTTCTTCGCCTGCTTCGACGGCGGCCTGTTCGCCATGGCGATCTGCCTGGCGGCCGAGACCCGCGGCCTGGGCACCTGCATCACCACCAGCAACGTCCGCTATCCGGACCTGCTCCGGAAAGTGCTCCCGGGGGCCGGGGATCAGAGGATGGTGGCCCTCATCGCCGTCGGTCACCCCGACCACGATGCGCCGGTCAACCGGTTCCCGCGCACCCGTATCCCGGTGGAGGAGTTCGTCACGTTCGCTCGCTAGGGAAGCGAGCGCTTCCGGGGCGGCCGCCCGGCAGCCCGGGTCAGTCTGGCCTCCCTCATCATATCGAGCCGGAACGGAGCCTGCCCGGGCGGACATGAACGTGCGAACGAAAGGACCAGAGCGGCCCCGGCGAACCCTGCCCCTTACAGCCTCCGGTACGCCCGCACCGCCAAGGGCATGAACAGCGCGAATATGACGACCACCCATACGAGTTCCTGCCAGATCCAATGCCAGGCCGGTTGCCCGTTGAGGAGGGCACGCGCCGCGTTAACGGTCACCGACACCGGCTGATATTTGGCGAACGCCTGCAGCCAGCCGGGCATCGAGGAGACAGGGACGAACGCCGAACTCGCGAACGTCAGGGGAAAGAGCGGGACGAAACCCGCCATCTGCGCCGTCTCGGGGTCTTTGACCAAGAGGCCGATGGTGGCGTAGAGCCACGAGAACGAATAACCGAAAGCGAGCACGAGGAGTATCCCGAGCAGGTTATGGCCCCAGGTGGAGCCGTGAAAGCGGAAGCCGACGGCGCTGCCTACGGCCAGCATGATCCCTATGACCATCACGTTGCGAAGGAGATCCGTGGTGGTCCTGCCCGCGAGGACGGCGGAGCGCGCCATCGGGAGAGAGCGGAAGCGGTCGATGATGCCGCCCTTGAGGTCGAAGGCCAGACCGATCGACGTGCTCGCCCCGCCGAACAGGGCGGTCTGCACGAAGATGCCGGGCATGAGGTAGTCCACATAGTTGCCGCCCGGGACATTGATGGCCCCGCCGAACACATAGCGGAAGAGCAGCACGAACATGATGGGCTGAATGACGGAGAAGACCAGCAACTGCGGCACCCGTATGAAATGGGTGAGGTAACGACGGGTGATTGCCCGGAAGTCGCCGAGCGCCACCCAGGGTGACAGCGGCCGGCTCCCGGCGAGGGCGCGGGCCACAGCGGCTTCGCACACGTCGGCCGACCCGACAGGCCTCTGGCCTCCCGGTCGTTCGCCGCCCGGCGCGCGGCCCCCGACCTCTCCGGACGCAGACTCTCTCTGGGGCGCCTCGAGGTCCTTCATCCGCGTCACCTGCGGCCTCGACGGCGAGTTCGCCCTCTGTCCTTGCCGCTACCGGTATCCCCTTCTTCTCCCGATCGGTCCGCGCCTGTGCCCGTGTTACCCCCGCCGTCGGGCGGAACATCATTGCTGGCAGCATGGCCGGTGAGCGCGAGAAACACATCGTCGAGCGAAGGCCGCCGCACCGCCAGGTCGTCGAGTTCGACACCCGCTTCGTCCAGGCGACGCGCTGCCGCTATCAGTGTCTGGGCCCCCTCACGGCTCAATACCGAAACCCGGCTCTGAAGCCGGTCGGTGTGGGGTGGCCCGTCACCCAGTCCTTCGAGGATCTTCTCGACGGTCTCGAGCTGCTCTGGCCTCACCACGCGGGCTTCCACCCGGTCGCCACCGAGCCTGTCCTTGAGATCGTCCGAGGTCCCCTCCGCAATCACCTTCCCCTGATCGAGCACGACAATCTTGTGGGCCAACTGATCGGCCTCCTCGAGATACTGGGTGGTGAGCAACACCGTCGTCCCGTCCGTGACGAGATTGCGCAGGAACTGCCAAACGTCTATCCGCGAGCGTGGATCGAGTCCGGTGGTCGGCTCGTCGAGGATGAGGAGTGCGGGCCGGGCAACCAGACTGGCACCCACATCCAGCCGGCGGCGCATGCCCCCGGAGTACGTCTTCACCTGGCGGCCGGCGGCGTCGGTCAGCGCGAAGAGCTCCAGCACGTCTTGTGCTCGCTGCCGCCTCTCCCTCTTGTCCAGGTGGTACAGGCGCCCCACCAGTTCCAGGTTCTCCCGGCCGGTGAGGTTCTCGTCCACCGCCGCGTATTGCCCGGCCAGTCCTATCAGCGATCTGACTTTCCGCGAGTCTTTCATCACGTCGATACCGGCTACCTTGGCCCAACCGGAGTCGGGGACGAGAAGGGTGGAAATGATCCGGACGAAGGTCGTCTTGCCGGCTCCGTTCGGGCCCAGCAGCCCGAGGACCTTGCCGCAGTCGGCACTGAGGTCCACGCCCGCAAGTGCTTGCGTGGAGCCGAACGCCTTGCGGATACCGCCGGCTTCGATCATCTGTTCCACCGTAGAGAGCACCTCCACCTTGTTTTGGCGGCCAAGCCGCTTTCCCTGAGCATGCCCCCTTCGCCCCGGACGCTAACCTGCCTGGGGCGCGGCGAAGGCACATCGGTGACCGGGGGAAGAAGCTGCCAGCCTCGGGAGAAGAGGGCAGCCCGGGCCAAACGGGGGACGGACCCTGACGAGCCGGCCGGGCAGACGAGCTTGCGCGCGCATTATCCGAGGTCGACATTCGGAGGCCGAGCCATGCGAGCGGCGGCGCTACTCCCTCACCTGCACCATCAGCTTGAAGGCCCCGCCCAGGTCCTCCTCATCGAGGAGGCCTCGGAGCACCGTGGCTTGGCGATCGACCTCGAGCGAGTCGGTCTCGAGCGAGTCGGTTGCCTGACGACCGTCCTCCCCGGTTTCCGGAACGGCTTCACCGACCCCAACGGTCCCCGCTCCGGCCCGACGCCGCTCCAGTTCCTCCAACTCGCCCACCGCACCAGCCCCGCGCAGAAACGCGGCGAGGGTCGTGAAGAGCACCGTCTCGAACCCCTCCTCGCGTCCGTGGAGGTCGAGGGCCGCGAAGTCCACATCGGCGGTGAGGTCCTGCCGGCCTGGGCGGAGAAGGGGATCGAGAACCAGTTGATGCTTGAAGAAACCCCTGACGGTGCGCCTTCGCGGCAGGCGACCCTCCAGACCCCAGCGCTCGCCTGCGGTGGGTGCTCCGGGGAACCAATCTCCGTAGTCGATGCTCACGAGACTACCCGACGGCATGACGCTGACGACCCGCTCCAGCCAGACTCGAAGGCCCGGGGATACCTCAATCACGCCGTCGGCGGAGAAGGCCCCGATCCGTCGAGGATCGGTGGTGGCGAACACCGCCTCGATCTCCCTGGCGGCCGGCTCCGAGACCGGTCCCCAGGTCTGCTCCAGACCGCCGTCGGTCGTGGCCACATATGCCTCAGCCGCTTCCGCCCCCGCCACCCGCAGCAGGTGAACCGGCAGCGCATCCAGGAACTCGTTGCCCACGATCACAACCGGCCGCGTGCCGGCACAGGCCGCTTCCAGTGTCGAACCCCAGCCCACATCCCATCCGCTGGTCGCATATCCGGCTACCGCCGCCGCCTGCCGGCGCTGCAGCCCGGCTCCCACCTCGACAAGTCGATAGCAGACTTGCCGACGGAGATCCGGACGCTTCATCTCCCATGACCCGAGGATCCCGGCGGCCAGCTGCCCCTCCCCCCCGCCGAGCTCCACCACGCTCGGCTTCCCGCCGACGGGAAGGTCCAACCCGTTCTCCCCGAGAGCCGCATCCAAAAGCTCTGTCACCAACCGTGCAACGGCTCGACAAAAGAACGGCGACAGAGCCGGAGCAGTGCTGAAATCCCCCCCGTAGCGCAAGAGGCGGTCCACCCGGCTGTAGTAGCCCAAGGTGGGATGGGTGAGAGCCACCTCCATGAACCGGGCGAAGGTGACCCGGCCGCCCTCAGCCTCGATCAACCCCGCCATCAGAGTGCGGTCGCTCACGTTCCGTCCGCGACTCTCGCGGCCACGATCCTCCGAAAGTGATCGAGGGGTTGGGCGCCCACGATACGGGTTCCGTCGGCAAAGACATAAGTTGGCACACCGGTGATGCCCAGTCGGCGCGCCTCCAGCTCGGCCGCTCTCCGCCGGTCGGCATAGACATCCGTGGCCAGAGCCCCAAGTAGCGCGGCGGGATCGAGCCCCACGCTCTCCCCAACCTGAAGAAGGACCTCGATATCACCCACATCTTTGCGGGCGACGAAATAGGCGGCCATGACCGCCCGGTGAAACTCAGCATGTCTCCCGGCATCACGGGCGAACTCGGCCGCCTCCACGGCCAAACGCGTGTTCGAGAGCAGAAGGGGAGCCTCGAACGGCAACCCCAGCTCACGGGCGCGCTGCCCGAGCATCTCCTGATATGCCCCGACCCCTGCCCCAAACATCCGTTCCAGGGGGACACCCTCAGCCGGCGTGTCGGGATGGATCTCGTAGCTCACCCACTCGTCGTGGAGTGGGAACTCCGCTTTCAGCCTATCGACAATTCCCGTGCCGATATAACAGAACGGTCATATGTAATCGGAGAAGACCCGGACGACGATGGAGACGCTCATTTCAGGCTCGCCCAATCGGGATCAGCCGCTCCGGCTCGGCCGTGGATAATGTTGCCCTGGTCGTCCCGACCCATTTCGGGAGGTGTCTCGGCGAGTTGTTCCAAAGCCTCCGCCACCCCGGCGAGAGTGAGGGAGTATGGGTAGGGATAGGTGCCCGCTACCGGAGCTCCGTCCTTGCTCTCGATGCGAAAGCAGCCGTAGTCCATCCGGCATTCATCCCGGGTGCGCGATTTGCGTAGCGCCAGTCCCATGCTGGTGGCAGCGCGGCGGAGGCGAGCCTCGTACCGCCTCGCTTCCGCAAGGTTCGCGGGGTCGGCCATCTTTGCTCCTCCTGAGGATGATGCGACACGCTCACGCATACGATACCAACCTCCGGGGAGCTACAATCGATGCGTCGTAGCCGTATGCCGCCGAAAACGAGAGAGGAGTCCTTCGGATGCCCGTCAACCTCTCTATCAAGAACGTGCCCGACGACATAGTCCGCGGGCTCCACAACCGCGCAGCCCGCAACAGCCGGACCCTGCAGCAGGAACTGCTCGCCATCCTCCGGCAAGCGGCCGAAGGCCAAGATGAAGTGGGGCTCGATACTTTGCTGGCCAACGCCCAGAGGAAGAAGCCCACGCTCGACGAGAGGACGTCGAAGGTGCTCGCTGCCCAGGATGTAGAGAAGGAGAAGACCGCGAAGAAGTTCGCCGACCTCCTCGGCACACCGGACGCCAAGGAAGACTAGTCCGGACGGCGCACCAGGCGTCGCGCCCGCCCTCGGGCCGGGCGCCGCACCACCACCGGGGGCGTGAGAACCTGCTGCGGATGCGGACTCGACACTGTACCTAAAGGCGATCTATGCGGTGGCGAAGTGGACGATCACCCCTATCGTCCACACCGAACCGGCAAGCGCCACCATCAGGAATTCCACCGCCATTCCCGCTCCCATCGCTTTGAGCGCCTGCCAACTAGACCTCGTGGCCAACTCCGCGTCGTCGGTCCGCATGTACTCGGCGAGGTAGAGACCCAGGGCGAACCCGATGAAGAGCCCGAAAAAGGGAATTACGAACATGCCTAGGATGCTTGCCAGCACGGCCACCACGACAGAGCGCTTCGGGATCTGCTCCTTTTTCATGCGCCGCCCCGTAAGAAGCGCGCTGGCGGAGAAGCCGATAAGTGTCAGAAACGCTCCGATACCAGCCGCAGTCCAGGCCGCCGCCGATCCCAGGACCGCACCCCAGGCGACGAGGGCTACGAAGGCGATGGGGCTGCCGGGCAGTACGGGCATCACCGTCCCGAATACGGCGACGGCGAGAAGGAGTCCGGCAACCACGGTCATCACGATGGCAGCTGTCATGCGGCAACCATACCGCGTCGGGGCGGCGGCTGCGCGGCGCCGCCACCTCCCCTGGTGGTCAGGCCGGCGATTCGTCGGGCGGTCGGCCGACGGCCACGCTCCCCAGTAACTATCCCTCTCCGGCCGCGTGCCGCGCCGCCAGGTACGCGAACGTGAAGGCATGTCCTATGCCGCTACCCTCTATCTGCGGCGGATATACCATCCCGTAGAAACTGCCGGCGTTGTTCCCGACCGCATACAGCCCCGGGATGATCCGCCCCTTCTTGTCCAGAACTTGCATGTCGGGGTTGACCTTCACTCCACCCCTGGTGCCTGTGATGGCCGCACCGATGCCCGCGGCGTAGAACGGCGGGGTGTCCACGGGTTGCATCCACATGGACTCCTTGAGGCAATCGTCGTCGTGGCCCGTGCTACACAGTTCGTTGTAGCGGGCGACTGTGGCCAGCAGGTTCTCCGCCGGCACGTCGATCAGCGTGGCGAGTTCCTCGAGCGTGTCGGCCCTTAAGGTGATCCCCTCCCGGAGGTCGATCTCCAGTTGCTCCGCGGTGTTGCGTGACGCCGGGGTCTTCTCCGGGATCATCGGGAACTTCGTCTGCCACGCGCCGTCCCACACCGCCCAGGCGCGGCCTTCCGGCAAGCCGAGGACCGCCACCGCATTCTGCTGGAACGGAAGGTTCTCGTTGCCATACCGATAGCCGGCGATATCCACGTAGAGCATGGGCATCGAGGCCACCGCCGGGCACCACCACCAGTCCATGTAGAGAGCGTAGAACGGGTCGTCGGGGTGCAGGTTCCTACCGGTGATCGTCTGGCCCGGGAAGACGTCTCCGGCCACGATCTCATCCATGTCGGCTCCGGCCCAGATCGCCATCTTGTGACCGTCGCCGGTGCAGTGCCTGTTCGAGAAGTTGTTCACGTTCCTGGCCAGATGGGGACAATAGGCCGCGACCATCTCCTCGTCGTTGATGAAGTCGCCGGCGGCGAGGATGACACCTTTGGCCGCCGAAAACCTCGAGATCGCACCCTCCCCGTCGCGCGCGATCACCCCGGTCACCCGGCCATTCCCGTCGCGCACCAGTTGCTCCGCGGTTGTGTTGTAGTGATACACCGCGCCGCACTCCTGCGCGTATTCCACCATGGGCGCCATCCAGTCGACGTTCTCCCCCTCCTCGAAGGTAACGCCCATGCGGTGTAGGAGACAGTACTCGTTCCAGAACTGGTTGGGACGCACCAGCGACCGCTCCAACCCGGCCCCGGTGATACCGCCGGTGTCAACCGAACGGACCTCGACCCCTCTGGCCGCCAATACGTCGCTGAGCCAATCGGCCACCTCGGCGCTGTACCGCATCCACAGGGACGTCAGAGGTAGGCGGCCCTGGAACGCCATGGTGGAGCCCCAGAGGTCGAGTACGATGCGCTCGCGCAGGTCCCGCGGCAGTTCGATCCCCGCAGCCTTCTGCGCCTTTGTGCCGAAAGCGGCGAAGCCGCCGGTCCTGTGGGTGCCGAAGGTGGGGCCCTTCTCGAGCACCCTCACCCGGGCTCCCATCTCCGCGGTCTTCATGGCTGCCGGCGTCCCGGAGATTCCGGCCCCCACGACAACCACGTCACAGTCGACCCTCTGCGCGATAGCGGAATCCGAGACCGGGTCGGGCGGAATCGTGAACGAGTAAGATCGCGACACGTTGCTACCTCCTTGCTGCGTTCAGGCGACCTTCCCCTCCATCTCCGCGTAGAGCTGGGGCAGGATGGAGCCCAGATTGGCGAACTCCTGCACGTCGTGCAGGAACAGGCCCTGCACCGCTTCTTCCGGAATGCGCATTCCTGGGGGCAGCATGAGGACCGGCTTCTTGTCGACGATCTGGTAGCCCACCCAGAAACGGTTCCGCACTTCGATACCCTCGTCGGTCTTGCGCACCAGGTGGACGAAGGCCACCGGCAGACCGGGACCGTCCTTGGGGTCGTCCACGCCGCGGGCCATCACGTTGGCGGCGGCGAGAGCTTCGGCGTGGGGCGGCTTGAACCGGCTCATGTCGAAGCCAAAGTCTTCAGGCGTCAGAAAGCTGATATCGACGGCGTTGAAGACACCGCCGCCTATGTCCTCCACCACGTGGTGGGTGAGCCCCTGGAACTTCTCTGGAAGCGTCCGGTCGGAGTCGAGCACCTTCGCCCGTTCCTCGGGATCGAGCCTGGCGGCCACGTGCATCTCCGGATACCACAACCTGTAACGCAGATCCTCCAGACCATGCCACGCGAACCACCAGTCGATCATCTCGGGGGTGGCGCCCTTCATCGGATGCCGAAGGGCCACATAGCCGCTGCCGTCGGGCATCACGCAGTAGCCGTTCTCGCCCTGCGTGTAACCGGGATCGAGCAGACTGTTCGCATCCTGGATGGCGTCGGCCTTGGCCGGGTCGAGAGGCTTGAGGTCCTTGAGCATCTCTGCGTGATGCGGCGCCGGCGGGGCCGACGGCAGGTAGTAGTACTTGGCGTACGGCTTGGCCTTCTCTTCGGCCGTCAACTCTTTTCGTTCAGCCATTGCAGTGCCTTTCGTTCGTGTGTCCACCACCGGCCGGGCGAGGGGCGGCCCTCCGGGTCGCCCTGTCTGTATCCGCGACTACGTGATGTAGTCCGTGGAGGGATCGTAGGTGTCGTGCGGCTCGGGCGGAGCCGGCACCAGCTCCATCACCGCCGAAGGCGAGTACATCCAGGAGTAGGTGCTGGGCCGGTTGGGCTTCCACTCCTCCGGCAGGCCGGGCGGGAAGATGTCGCCGATGTCACCCGGGTCGCCTGCCGGCGTCGTCCAGGGCACCTCGAACGGGGTGATGATGTTCAGATATACGTGGTGGTTGCGGATCCTCCAGACCCCATCTTCTTTGATGAAATCCTCGCCGTAGGTTCCCCACACCCACATCGCGGTCAGCGCGCCGCCGAGCACCCGGGCTTCGTGGCCAGGCGACATCCACACGCCCTTGGCGGTCTTGCCGTCGGCCGCCACCTCGATGACCGGAGTGGCGAGGGTATGCTGCATCATTTGCCCCTCGATGGGAACGCCGACCTTGGAAGTCCAGTTATGGAAGCCATGGAAGCAGCGGTAGGCCGCATCCATCCCGTCCCACACGCCGAGCGGTCCGATCTCGATCTTCTGCGGCACCGTCTTCGCGAACAACTCCACGGTCTCCGTGAACATGTTGGCGGTGGTCAGGAACTCGTATCGGCCCATCAGGTTCTTGATCTCATGGATGTCGCTCAGCCGGCGGACCATCGCCTCCAGGTCGTCTGCCATGTGGATCTCCTTCCCCTTGTCGCCTATCTCAGCCTGATCGCTGCCCGTCAGGCCTTCTCCAGAGCGACGGCCGGCAGCGTAAGGCCGGCGGCCGTCGGGATGGTCTTGCGTTCCACAGTCTTGTATCCCGCCGCGCTCACAGCCACGACGTACTCGGCGTCCACGTCCAGCCTGTCCACGAGGAAATCGCCGTAGTTGTTGGTCACGGCTGTGGCGACCGCCGCGCCGTCGAGGGATACGGTCACCTCGCAACCTTCGGCGCAGTCACCGTTGTCCGCGAAATACGCGCTGCCGGCTACGAACGCCTGCGTCCAGCGGTAGAGGTTCTTGTAGTACAGGCGGGGAGCCGCATCCAACTCGGGCCGGTAGACCTCGAGTCCGTCCTTCTCCACCAGTGCGGCCATCTCGGCGTCGTCCGCGTACACGAACCGGGTGGCCCCGGTGGGACAGGCCTGCGCGCAGCGGACCTGTGTCCACCCCTGATCGAGGAGATGCGCGCAGCCCGTGCATTTCTGAGCCACGCCCGCTTCCTCGTTCCAGCTGATGGCGCCGTAGGGACAGGAGTCGACGAGCTCTCGGCGCCCCTTGGCCTTCTCCGGGTCGATGATCACGATGCCGTCGTCCCGCTTGTAGACGGCGTCAGGGGCGGCGGCGATGCAGGGCGCGTTGTCGCAGTGCAAGCAGTGGCCGGGTTTGTGGACCACCTGGATCTGCGGGAATTGGCCGCGCTCCTTCCGGTCGATGTCGATCCAGCGGGCGCCCTCCCAGGGCTGGGCCACCGAGTAGGGCGGCCAGGCGTTGCCGGTGAATTCGTCCTTGTCGGCCATGAAGCAGCAATTGCAGTCGTTGCACAGGGCCAGGTCGATGACCATGTTCCACTTCTTCGCGCCACCCATCAGGCCACCCCCTCACTCACTGCGTCGCCTATCCCGGCCGATCCGCCTCCGGCCATCCCCGGCGCCCCCTCCCACTTCTCGATCTGGATGAGGCACGAGTTGTTCGCCATGCCCGAGGACATCGGCGTGATGAACCGCGAGGGCGAGAGGACGTTCACGCAGCCGCCGCGATCGGCCGACTCTCCCGGTGTTCCGAGCGGGTCGTACTCGGCGCACGATTCGTACGAGTGGGCCACTCCGGCCACCATGCGTTCGGTCACCCGAGCGGAGACGATCACGGAGCCCCGGTCGTTGAAGGCCCGGACGAGGTCACCGTCTTCGATGCCGCGCGCGGCGGCGTCCTTGCTCGAGACCCGCATGATCCAGTAGTAGCGGCCGTCCCCGTGGAGCACGCGGTGGTCCTTGATCTCGTTGGTCCAGCTTTCCTTGGCATCGTTGTGGGTGTGGAACGTGTAGCGCGGGTGAGGCATGATGAGCTGCAGCGGGTACTTCTGGGTGAGTTCCGCCGTGCGGTGCCCTTCCCAGCTGGGAAAGTACTGCGGGCCCATCACCGGGCGTTCGGGATCCACCAAGCCCGTGGCCTCGGCCCGTTTGAGACTGTTGCTCACGAACTCGATCTTGCCGGACTGCGTCTGCAGGCCCTTGTTCTGCACGACTTCCCACGGGGCCGGGCCCCAGTCGGGGGTGTCGCGCTCCCGGTCTTCCGCGAACCAGCGCATGCCCGGGGTGGGCTTGCGGTCGACCGGGCGGGGAGGCACCACGTAGTAGCCCTTCTTCATGAAGTCCTCCCACGTGGTGACCGTGGGCAGATCGCTGGCATCGAACATCGCTTTCACCCAATCGAGCTCGTCGCGGCCCATGGTGTACATGCCCTCGAGGCCGAGACGGGCTGCCAGTCCGCGGAAGATCTCGTAGTCGGACTTCGACTCGCCGAGCGGCTCGATGGCTTTGTGCTGCAGGGTGATGATGCGATGGCTGCACATCTGGGAGCTGTGGGTCACATAGCCGTTGGCCAGCGTCCACTCGCCGATATCCCAGCGTTCGAAGTTGGTGCAGGCCGGGAGGATGACGTCGGCATACTTCGCCTCCCCCTCCATCCAGATGGCCTGCGAGACGACGAAGGGCACCTTGCCCTCGCGGTAGGCCTTCACGTGCTTGTTCGTGTTCGTCATGGTGCCGAAGAACGAGCCGCCGAAGCGGTAGTACATCTGCGCCATCGAGTAGCCGGGTGCCGGGTACTGGAACTTGTGGAATTGGGACTCGATCGTCTGTCCGGTGAAGCCCTTCCCATACCACTCATGAGGCTCGTGCATCATGATCTCCGGAGTCCTCAGGCGGTAGCCCAGGGATCCCTCCGCCGAGCGATGCGGGTTGGAGAACGCCCCGCCTCGGGGGAAGAGCCGATACGCCAGGTCCTTGCCGGCGGCGCTGTTCGCCAGGTCGCCGGAGATGCCGCCTTCGGTGTAGCCCGGGAAGAAGAAGCTCTCGTCCTGCGGCGGGCCATAGCCGGTACTCCACAGGTTGCTGCCGGGCTTGCCCATGCCCTGCATGGTGGCCAGAGCGATCATGGCGCGCGGCCATTCGGCGCCGGTCGCGCAGCGGGCGGCGCCGCCCAAGCCGGCCAGGCCCCCCGCGGCAAGCATGGTCTTCTTGGAGCCCCATTCCCGCGCCAACGCGCGGATGTCGCGGGCGAGTACGCCCGATTCGGCCTCCGCCCACTCGGGCGTCTTGGGCAGGCCGTCCGTCTTGCCGAGCACGTAGTCCGTCCACTCTTCGAAACCGACGGTCTTCGAAGCCACGTAGTCCTTGTCGTAGGTGCCCTCGGTGAGCCAGGTGTAGGCGATGGCCAGCGCCACGGGGACGTCGGTGCCGGGCCGCGGGGCCAGCCACTTGTCGCCGATCTGGCCAGCGGTGTGGTTGAAGTAGGGGTCGATGAAGATCATCTTCACGCCCAGGCTCTTCAGCCACCGCCGCCACGGCAGCGACTCGAAACCCGCGTAGACCCCGCCCTGAGTGGTGTCCGGGTCCGACGACCAGAAGACGATCATGTCGGTGTGCTTGAGCGAGTCCTCCAACAGGTCATAGCCCTCGAGGTTACCCAGACGGTGAGTGTTTCCCCACATGTGGGCTCCGCCCCACAGCCATCCCTCCCAGCTGTCCGGGTTGGGCTCGATGTAGGTCATCCCCACGGCGTTGAGGAAGCGCTGGTAGCAGCTGAAACGGTAGCCGACGTTGCCCCACATCTGGTGGCTGCTGGGCTGCGTGAAGATGGCGCAGGGACCGAACTCCCGTTTCACCCGGATGATCTCATCCGCGACCATATCCCAGGCCTCGTCCCAGGAGATGGGCTCGTACCCGGACGTGCCGCGGTTGTGGATGTTGCGCTCCCCTTTGGGGTCGAAGTCCACCCGCTTGAGCGGAGTGAGGATCCGCTTGGGCGAGTACACCGTGGAACGGTGGGCGACGGTCCAAGGACTGACCAGGGCCTTGCGCGGTGGGGAGAACTTCTGCCCCCGGGCGTCGATCACCCAGGATGGCGAGTCGGTGTCATCGAATTCGAGCGGGGTGAGGCGGATGATCTTGCCATCTTGGACATCGACGAACACAGGCCCCCCTGTGGTGCAGTTCGTGAATCGTTGCACCTCTCCCATCAGCGCATCCCTCCCTTGCTTGTCGCTCCGTGAACCGACTTACCCATAACTGATTGAGCATTCGGTAAAAACTTAACGTACAATAGGTTAGGTGTCAAACGGGGTTCGGCCGGTGGCCGGTTGAAGGGAGAGAGACGTGGGCGTCGGGGTGAGGATGAGCACGGAGGCTCGGAAGCAGGAGATCGTGCGCGCGGCACTCGAGACCATAGCCGAGCACGGCATCGAGGGAGCCACCGTGTCCCGCATTGCCAGGGGAGCCGGCATCACTTCGGCCGCTCTCTATTCCCACTTCCCCAATCGGCAGGCGATCCTCCTCGCGGCCCTCGACGAGGTGTACGAACAGGTATTCGACAGCTTCAGGGGCAACAACGGCACCGACCCGGTCGCGCGGCTCCGGGGCATCTTCGAGCGCCATGCGGAAAAGGTCCGCGGTCAGGACCCCACCAGTCACGCCCACCTCTTCCTGGAGTTCGTGGCCTCGGCCCCAGCGGAGGGGCTGCGGGAGGCCATCCGGGAGAAGGAGTCGGAGACCGCTTCCTACCTGGCCTCCATCATCGAAGACCTGCTACAGAAGGGTGGGCTTCCCTCTGCTGTGGACCCCGAACTCATCGCTTGGCTGGTCGCCGGGTGGGCATGGACCGGGGATGTGGCCAGTTCCATGGGCTTCAACAACATCTGGTACGAGAGGGTCTCCCCTCATCTCATAGACTTCATCCTCGGCCACCTGACAGGCGGGGGCGCGCAGGGCGGGGCGGGTTCCGGGGGTAAGCATACGGGCGCGCAATCGGACACTCGCACTCCCACTGCGGCCCTGCGCGAGGCCACGGCGGATGGGCTACCCGCAGGAGCCGTCTTCACGCTCGAAGAGACGGCGTCGATCCTGAAGCTCCCCGTGGAGGCGATTGAGCGGATGGTGAGCGAGGGGAACCTGCGTTCGCTCCAGCTGGACGAAGCCATACGCATCCCCCGGCGGGCGCTCCTCGCCTGTCTCCGGGGCATGACCGCCGCTGGGTTCGACGAGTTCCTGCAGAAGAGGCCGTAGCCGCCGCGTCTGCGGCCCGGCAACTCTGGCCGGCCTACGGCCTTGGCTCCGCGGCGTCTGCAGGCCGGACGACGGCCACCTGCCGGGCCCCCGCCAGACTCAGGGCGATGATCCCGACGATGGCTATCCCCATCCCGATGAGCTTCTGAGCAGGCGGAATGTGCGAGAACACCGCGTACTCGAACAATGTCACCAGTATCGCGTTGGAACCGATGATAGCGGTGGCCGGCCCTCCCGGACCCTTCGTCACAGCCAGCTTGAGGCATAGCATCCCCAGACCGAGCGTGAGACCGGCGAGGATCGCCCAGAACATCAGTGAGGGCTTCTGCATGCCGGGCAGATGGCCGTAACGGATGAGACAGTAGGCGATGGCCAGGAGGCCGCATATTCCCGCGGACAGCCACAGCACGGCCGTTATGGTGACCGAGTTGCTCCCGTAATGACCGGCGTACTTGAGCAGGAAGTTGGTGATGCCGAACAGCACCAGGGTGGCGATGCCGTACAGCAGCCCCTTGACGCTGGCGGCGGAGCCCGAACCGAGCGCCATCACCACGATCCCTCCGACGATAACGAGCATCCCCAGCAATTGCCGG
>CAZWAR010000010.1:0-13133 GCA_964631965.1 uncultured Gaiellales bacterium | reverse complement strand
CGGTGGCCGAGCTTCTCTCTGAGAACAGCGAACGCTCCCAGAGCGACCAGCATGGAGTTGGCCGAGGTGAGAGCAACGATGGGTCCCCGGGCGCTCGCGTCGCTCGAAAGCCCAAGCTTGAGGGTGAGCATTCCGGCCGAGAGGGTCACTCCCGCGACGGCCGCGATCCACACGAACTTGCGGGAAGGGATGCCTCTGAAGCCCCTCCCCGTACCCTTGAACACGCCCGCAGCCGCCACGCCGACGAATCCCATGGTGATCCAGAGGACGAACGGAGCGGTGATCGGGGTATCCGGGTCGTTCCCGCTCCACTCGACGAGGCCCCCCAGCAGAGAGTTGGTGATGCCGTAGCAGAAGAAGGAGCCCAGAGCGTACGCCACCCAGGCCGGCATGCGAGGTTTGGCGATCATCGTGGCCTACCGTGGAGAGTCGTCGCAGGACACCCGTCAGGCTGTCGGCTGGATGAGTTCCACCAGAGCGCCGTCCGGCCCCAGGACGAACGCCGCACGGGAGCCGGGCGCCTCGAACGGCCCGAGAGCGATGGGCACTCCTTCGGCCTTGAGTTTCTCCACCATCGCATCCATGTCCGAGATCTGGAAGCACATATGCTTGTTGCCGAGGGTACGGATGTCTTCGTTGGGTACGCTCCGTTCGGGGGACGCCCGCTGCGCCTCGTCGTGCTGGAAGAGCTCGATGGAGAAATCACCGTTGCGGATGAACGCTATGTGGACGCCATGTTCGGCAAGGAAGTCTTCCTTGCGGTCGAGCTCGAACCCCAGCACCTTCCGGAACCAGTCGATGGCTGCGTCCAAGTCGCTGACACTCATGCCGAAGTGGTGCGGGAGTACGGCGATGTCCTTCACGGCTCCTCCTCGAGCGCGCCGGCGAGGCACCTTGCGGTTGGCCGGGTCACGAACGTCCCTCGAACAGACGCTGTTTGGGAACATGCGTCCTGATGTAGGCGATTAGGGCCCTGGCCGCCGCGGAGAGAGGGCGGTCCTGGGGATAGATGAGGTGCAAATCGCGGGTGAGCGGTTCCTCGAACGGGATGGCGGCCAGCCCTTCCAGCAGGAAGGGCGTGCAGAGCGTCATCGGCATGGGAGCGATGCCCAGGCCCTTGCGCACCAACTCCTTGTTCAATTCCGGGTAGTTGCAGCGCGAAGAGAATCTGGGAGTCAGCCCTCGCTTGCGAAACCCCTCCACGATGAGGTTGTTCACGTGCAGCGTCGCTCTGGGCAGGAGGATCGTCTCGGAGGCGGCCACCTTGTAGGGTACCGATCGCCTGGCCGCAAGAGGATGGTCACGCGGCACGACCATGAGGATCTCCTCGGTGAGCAAGTGGTATGCGGACACCCGGCTCGATCCCCAGGGGGTCATGACTCCGCAGTCCAGTTCGCCGCTGAGCACCGCCTCCTCGAGTTGAGTGTCGTCCTTCTCCATCAGGTCGATGCACATCTCCGGGTACGCCGCGATGAACGGGGCCAGGACAGGGATCAGGATGTGCGCCATCACCATGGGCACCGCCCCGAAGTGAACGGTGCTCGGTCCTCCGCCTGCCTGCTCGCGGATGATGCCGATGGCGTCCTCGGTGCGGGTGACAATAGCGTTCGCGAGAGGCAACAGCATCTCGCCGGCAGTGGTCAGTTCCACATGGCGGCCATAGCGAACGAACAGACGGGCATCCAGCATCTCCTCCAGCCGGGCTATCTGTCGGCTCACCGTGGACTGGGTCGAATACAGCTTTTCCGCGGCTTTGCTGAAGCTGCGCGACTCCGCCACGGTTGAGAACGTCTTGAGGAGATCCGTTTCCATAGAATGACTATCTTAGGTCGCGGCGCGCCTCCTGAAAAGCTGGGCCCACCCAACGCTGTCGACTCGACACCGGATGGCAGGGTCTGGTCCACATCCGCGGCGAGGGCCACTACAGGCGTTACGACGAGTCCACGGCGACGTACCTTCTTGCCGCCATGCGTCTCCTGCTCGCCCGATATGGCGGCCGGCTCACTAACCTTCTGGCCTCGGCAAGGAATGTCGAAGACGCGAAGACCCGGCTACAGCAGTTCAGAGGGGTCGGACCGAAGACTGCCGGCATCTTCCTGCGCGCCATCGACACGAGGGCCGTCATAGGAACCGGCGCCTGCGACGGACCGGTCACCCTGAGCCGGGCGGACCTGGAGGGTCAAACGGTGAGCGAGCTCCATGAACGAGCGAAGAGACTGCGCATACCCGATCGCTCGCGGATGTCCAAGAAAGAACTGCTCAGTTGCCTCGCCCCGTTCTACGCCGGAGAGTAGGCGCACCGGCCACCCGGGTCCTATCCGCTTTCAGGAGAATTTCAGGTATCTCGTGCGAGGATGATTCTGCAGAAATTCGCAGTACCGCCATTCATCCTGTGTACTGACTTTCGCCGAGGAGAGGCACCGACTGAGAGTCGCGCCGACTCTGCCTTCTCGGAGAGAGGGGACGATCGTGAGAGTCTTGGAAGCCTCGACCAGGGTTGAGCACGACTTCTTGCGAGCCGTATACGAACTCGCCGGAAGAACCGCCAAGCGGGCTGTAGCCTTCACCGACGTGCAGAGAAGGTGCGGACGGTCGGAGTCGGAAGCCGATGAGGCCTGCGACTTCTGGGCCGATCGGGGGATACTGGAGTTCACCAGCCTCGGTCGTGTCGCACTCACGCACCTGGGCCTGCGCAGGGCCTCGCGCCTGGCCGACAGGGGCTGGCGCCCGCAGATGCCGTTCTGACGCCCGGTCCTCAGTCGTCACCAGGCTGAGGACCGAAGTGCTCGGGTATGTATTCCTCGAGCACAGGGTAGTCATGTAGCTCCTTATCGGTAGCTGCGCGCATGAACGAGTCCACCCACCAGAAGATGTTCTGGGTGCGGACGTTCCTGCGCAGCCGTTTCATCCTGTAGCGTCTTTCCGCGTGGCGCATGTGGAACGCGTCGTGGATGGCGTTGGCTGTCTGCTCCACGTCGTAGGGATTGACCACCAGGGCGGCTTTGCCCAGCTGCGCTGCGGCCCCGGCGAACTGGCTGAGGATGAGTACCGAGTTCTCCTCCACGTTGCACGCGCAGTACTCTTTGGCCACCAGGTTCATCCCGTCTTTGAGCGGGGTGATGAGTGCTATCTGACTGGCCCGGTACAGGGCCAGAAGCTCAGTGGGAGGCAGGCTGCGGAAGAAGTAGTGTACGGGAGCCCAGCCCACTTGGGAGTACCGGCCGTTGATCTCTCCCACCAGTCCTTCGATCTCGGCCTTCAGTTCCGCGTAGCTCGGGATTTCCACCCGACTTGGCACCACTACCTGGAACAGGCTGATCTTTCCCCTGAGATCGGGGTAGCGTTCGAGCAGGTTGCCAAAAGCCCGAAGGCGCTCCGGTACCCCCTTCGTGTAGTCGAGTCTGTCCACGCCGAGAACTATCTGCCTGTCCCGATACCGTTCGTCGCGGATCCAGTGCACCCTTTCCTCCACGGCGGGCGCCGTCGCCTGCTTTGCGAATGTGGCGGCATCGATGCCGATGGGGAAGTGCCCAACCCGGGTCTCCCGGGAGCCGTGCCGTATCACGTGCAGGTTCCCTTCGACACCTACCCGGGCGTTCTTCACCAGCGTCCGCACACATTGGACGAGGTTGCGGCGGTCGCGCATGGTCTGCACGCCCACTAGGTCGTAGGCGAGGAGAGAGCTCAGCACGGCCTGCCTCTCGGGCAGTTTCATGAAGATGTCCGGCGCCGGGAATGGGATGTGAAGGAAGAAAGCCAGATCGGCCTCGCACCCGGCTTCACGCGCGGGGCGGGCGACATCCATCAGCTGGTAGTCGTGTACCCACACGAAGTCTTTGGTATGAGCCCCCGACGCGAGCGCCTGGCCGAACTTCGTGTTGACCTTCACGTATACCGGCCAGTACTCGGGATCGAAGGTGGCACGGGTCTGCAGATCATGGAATAACGGCCAGATGCTCTCGTTGGAGTAGCCGTAGTAGTACTTGTCCATCTCGTCCCTGGTGAGGAGTACCGGCCTGAAGGAGTAGCCGGTTCCGTGCGATGCCTTCTCGAGGACACCCGCTATGTCGGGAACTTCGTCCGTCACCCCCGGCCAGCCGATCCATATGCCGCCTCGGTCGCGCAACACAGGGAGAAGCGCTGTCACCAGACCGCCCGACCCGGCCTTGAGCCCCCACTCCCCCTCCGGCGTGCGCTCGAGGATGTAGGGTAATCGGTTGGACACGACGACAAGTCTCTGTGCGCCTGCAGGCATCTTCCACTCCTTGTCCGCTCGCCTCAGACCAGTTCGATCCGTTCCTCCGCCCCCCGGATGAGGGCCACGAGCAGGGTAAGGTATTCACGGAGGTGGCGGGTGATGAGGAAGTTCTGCCGCACCAGCTCCCTAGCGTTCAGACCGATCTGCTGCATACGGGTGCGATCGCTCAGAAGATAGCGGATACGCATGGCCGCTCCCTCCGGCGTGTCGACCAGGAACCCGGTGCGGTGGTCCAACAACTGCAGACGGATGCCGCCCGTGTTGCCGCCGATCACCGGCCTGCTCTTCCACATCGCCTCGGTCACCGTGAGCCCGAACCCTTCTCGCAGCGATTTCTGTAGCACGATGTCGGAACCCGTCTGCAGCGCGTTTATTACCCTATCGCTGTAGTGCCCAGACGACAGTACATGTATGTCGGGATCGGCCCCCGCCGCTTCCCGGGCCTCGGCGAGCACCGCGTCGCCCTCGGGATCGTCGGCGGCACCACCACCGGCCAGCACCAATTGCAGACTGGGAATGAACTCGGTGGCCAACCTATAGGCGTGGATCACCCCCAGAGGGTCCTTGAAGCGATCGAAGCGCGACACCTGCAACAGGGTGGGCCTGTCCGGGTCTATGTCGAAACCCTCCAGCACGGACCGGACCTCGGCAACCGGCAACTCAATGTTCTTCTCGCTGATCGGATCGATACTCGGCGCGATGAGATACACCGGGTGCGGCATCGGTTGGGCGAACGAAGCGATGGAGAACACGCTGGCGTCGTATTCGGCAACGAACTGGCGGAGGTACTTCCACACCGGCCTGTACGGACGGCTGGCGTCGATGTGACAGCGCCACACCCACTTGCCCTTGCGCTCCGGGCAACAGCGTACGAGTGGCGCCGGCTGGGGGTCGTGCACGAAAACGACGTCCGCCTGTTCGAGCACGGGGCGGAGGCTCTCCGCATTCTGCACGTTGACCTGCTCGAACGTTTGAAGCAGCGAGGGAGGGATATTGACGGACTTCCCCTGCAGAGCGTTGTGGAACGACTTCGTGCAGGCGAAGAACTCGTCGTTCCCATCGATCACCTCCCAGCTCGCCTCCAGTTTCAGCTCCCGCATCAAGGGGACGAGCTTTTCCAGGATCTCCGCAACCCCGCCTCCGCGCCGGGTCGAGTTCACGTGCACCACTTTGATGCCCTCGACGATACGGGCGAGCTGCCGCAATTGCTCGACGGCGTCCCGACCGGCATGCTCGGCGTAGAGATCGAGGAGCGGCCTCTGCTGGGGCACGGGGCTCATCGGTCACCCCCATCAGCCAAGGAGGTAGCGTCTGCCGGCGACTCCGGGGGGAAGAATGCCTCGAACGTCTCAGCCAGTCGGGTGCGCAGGAAGTAGAGGGACTCGAAGTAAGGATCGACCTCGGCCAGCGAATCGCAGAGCGCTTGGTGCTCGGGTCCCCATCCCATGAGCCAGGCCCGGAAGTCGTCCACGGTCATCGGCTCTCGACGCCGGGCGTCCACAAAGTGGTAGAAGATGCTGCCGACGGATAATCCGGGGAGAAGGCGAGCCAGCTCAGCCGGGTTGTTGACGCGCAGGCCGGTATCGAACACGACTATCACTGAACGCATGAAGTGGAACTGCTGATCGGGGCGGGAAAAGAGCATCAGCTCCGACTCGTCCAGCCGCTCCTCGATGACGTCGACCAGCTCCTGCCGGAGCTCCTCTACGTCGGCAAAGTCGGCCGGGTCGATGACGGCCAGACGCTCCGCCGCGACCACGTCGTGAAGACTGTGATGACACCAGGAGGCGAAATCGTTGTTGAACTCCCGGTCGACGAATTGAGGACGGAGCAGCGTCCCCCAGAAATGGTAGTAAATGCATGCGGGGTGGATATCGCGCAAATCGTCACGCAATTCCCGCAAAGTCTGTGCTCGCCGGCCGGTCGATATCGTCGCCAGCGCGCAGTCCTTGATCGCAAACTCGACCACTAGGGGACCTCCTGCAGCTGTCGGCTTGAGGTCCCATTGTAGCCAAGAAGCGATTCCGGTGTCCGCCAAGCGGCGCGTCGTGACGCATCTTCACCGCCTCTCTGGGGTAGATGCGGAAGAGATCCGGCAGAGAGCTGGGCGTAGATGGAGGTGTGGAAATGCCGGGCAAAGAGAAGCTGCCGGGGACCGTCAAACGATCCCCGAAGAAGGCTCAAGAGACCTACGAGGAGGCCCTCCGGAGCGCCGAGGAGACCTACGACGACGAAGCGCGCGCGCATAAGACCGCGTACGCGGCGCTCAAGCACTCGTTCGAGAAGGTCGGCGACCACTGGGAGCCCAAAGACGAAAGAGGACCCTCCGACCCGGTGGCGGCCGGTCGCCGGGGCCATGGTAGGTCATACGGTGGAGTGGATCTGTTCGGCCACACCCGAGAAGAGCTGTACCAGCGCGCTCGGAAGCTGGACATCAAGGGGCGCTCCCGGATGAAGAAGAAAGAGCTTGCGGACGCGATCGCCAGGAAACAGGACTGAGGAACCCGGCGTCCGCGTCGCCCCGCGAGGCGCAGGGCGCCGACGCCGGACCAGCGCGGCCGGCCCGCTCTGGTCCCGACCGGTTCCGGGCGAGTAGACCAAGCGAAGCTAGCCCGTCTTTTGCCGGTGCTCCGCTCGTCTGGCGCCCATGCAGAGTCCACAGCCCGCCCTGCACCCGGTGTTGGGTCCGGCTCCACCGATACCGTAGTGCATCCGCAGCCGTCTCTCCCCGGCGGCATCGAGCGGCCGGTCACCGTCAAGCACGGGGCCGCTCTCAACATATCCTCGAGGATAGGGCAGCATCAGGCGCTCGCCCGACTCACGGATGTCATCGCCCGGGACGAGGAATCTGCGGCCGGCGTCCGTCTCCACGATCAGCCAGCTCGTGCCGAACCGCCGCCGATCGTACCCGGGACCGGTGATCAGCCCGATCGGCTGCCCATTGGCGTCAAGCAGTTGTCGTCCCTTCCATTCCACGGCGCACATGCTACCAGGCCGAGGAACGGCGGGCCGCCACTGAGCCGAACCAGGAATCGGCAGCCGGCTGCTACCCGAGCTCGTTCCCGGCTATGAGCACGCTGACTGTCCGAGTCCTGTGACCAGACACCCATCGCCTCAGCCACCCGTCCCCACCTCGGTTGGATATGCCTTTGTTACGATGAGAGGGATGACCGACCGACGCCAGCCAATACCGGGAGGCGAACATGGGCGAAGCAGGCGAGAACTACCAAGTCACCTCTATCGGCGCGCTCGCCGATGTGAAGCGGGAGACACTCCACGACGCGCTGGGGCTCACCGGAAGCGAGATCTCCATCAACCGGTTGCCCCCGGGGCTCTCCGTACCCTTCCTGCACAGCCACAAGGCCAACGAAGAGGTCTATCTGATCATCGCCGGACGAGGCAGCTTCCTGGTGGACGGTGAGGAGTTCGACGTCTCCGAGGGAACGGCCATCCGCGTCGATCCGGCGGGCAAACGCTCGATCAAAGCTGCGGAGGACGCACCGCTCACCTACATCTGCGTACAGGCCGGCTGCGGCACTCTCAGCCAGCATACGCAGACCGATGGCGTCATCAACGAGGAGAAGCCAATCTGGAGCTAGGCGAGAAGGAGTTTCCGGCGGGCTACACCCCGACGGCCCCGGCCATCGGGCCCCACCTCTCGATCCTTCTGCCTCCATTAGCAGCCGCGAGCATGCTTCTTGACAGAGGCTCTGGCCGTCGTAGGATTGGTCTTGAAGCCGCGGAGCGTGGCCGATCTTCGGAGAAAGGACAGGCCATGACCAGAATCGCCAAACAGATCGTGGTGGGGAAGCCCGTGGCCGTCGTGCTCGCGTTTGCCCGAGACTGGCGCAACATTCCCAGATATCTCGACTATGTCCAGAGCGTGCAACCCCTCAGCGGCAAGACGGAGGGGGTGGGAGCCAAGTACTTCGTGAACCTCACCTTCCTCGGTCGCCGGATGCATAGCGACTGGGAGACCCTCGCGTATGACGAAACCGCCGGATGGACGTTCAAGGCTCCCCTCGCGGGCGTCGAGGCCCGCAAGGTCTGGCGCTTTGAGTCGGTGGATCCCGGGTCGACTCGGGTGTCGTTCACCCTCGAGTACGATCCCAGGCCTCCGATCATTGCCCCCTTGCTCGATGTGCTCGTCCTGCGGCGACAGTGGAGCCAGATATACGAGCGGGGCCTGCAGAATCTCAAACGGATCGTCGAGTCCGGGCCGGCAAGTGAGGGAGACAGCTAGGCGCCTGCCACCTTGGTCATCCGCGCCTCGCCCGAGCATTCCGCCTCTCGCGTATCCTCCTGAGAGGCCCAAACCGACTCTGCAGGATCTCCAAGTGAAGGAAGCAGAAGAGGTCGGCTATGTCTAGAAAAGGCCTGTTGGTCGACCACGATTACCCTGTCGGCAGGGGCGGCATCAATCTGTGCGAGATCCTGACCGAGAGGCCGGACAAGACCTACCGCATCGACTACGTCCCCTTCACCACCATGTACTGCTACCTGTGCGCGGCCCGCACCGCGAAGGGAGAGCAGCCTGCCTGCGTGAAGCACTGCCAGGCCTCCCCTATGTACTACGGGGACGTCACGGAAATGGCCAAGATCATGGAAGAAGGGTCGCGCTGCGTGCTGTTCACGCCGCGGTAGCGCGCCGTCCCCCTGATGCTCGGCTCGCTTTGAGCCGCGGCGCAGGGGCGTTGCCACTGAATGCGGCGCGACCCCCGCCCGAATACCGGCGTTCAGGAGGGAAGTCCGGTCTTCGCCGCGAATGCAGCCCACTCCTGCCCCAGAGCCTGCCGTATGAGGCCGGAGACCCCGACGAACACCTCCGGGGGCAGGACGGTGCGGAAGACATCCACGACATTCTCCCGATCGGTATCGCCGAGCAGTGGAAACAGCCACCCGATGACCTCCGGGAAACGTTCCCGCGGCACCATCCCGGAGATAGCCCCGGCCATGGCCTGCTCCTCGGGCAGATGGATGCGCTCCCGGATGAGCGGGTAGACCTGCGTGTCTTCCTTGGCCAGATGCAGGTCGAGGTGGAACTTCAGAGCCGCCGCAGCCCGCGCGGCCTCCAAGGCGTCGCCCGCCCGCACGGCCGCATCGATCCTCTCGTACGCGTCGTCCAACCCGTGGTGGTCCCGGATGTAAGGTTCCGACAGGCGGGGCGCCTCCTGCTCCAGGAAAGGGAAGACCACCGCTTCCTCCCCTGCCGCATGCCACACCAGGGCCTCGTTCAGGAAACGGTAGCGAGCAAGGTCGGCAGACACCGCCGGCCCACCTTCGCGGCCCCACTGCAGCGCGGCCTGATCGACGCGCGCGATGTCCCGCCGGAACGCGTTGTGAAATGCAGTGACGGTATCCAACGGACGAGCCACGACCCCACACTCCTTTGCTCGAGTCCTCGGGAGGGCGCCTCCCGGCTGTGCGGACACTGCCCAGGGACCGCGCAGGTCAAACACCGGCCTGCCGGGCGGGTGGGCAGGGGCCGACAGCGGACGTCGCACCCGAGACCAGCCGAGGAACGAACAGGGGCCCCGTGAGGGGCCCCTGTCGCTTCCACAAATGCCGACTCGGCCGGCTGTGGAGACTCTTCTACTGAGCCGCCACGATGTTGAAGAGCGGAGTGCTGCCAACATCGACGATCTTGCCGTTCTGCACCTGCTGGATGCGAACCTTGTCGATGCCCTGCACCTTGTCCTTGCCGTAGGTGAAGTTGGAGACGAAGATGCCCCCCGTGTCCATATCCTTGATCTGCCAGAAGCCCTGCTCGAGCACGTCCTGGCTGGTCAGTTTGGTCGGATCGCCGACGGCGGCGGCGGCCAACCGCAGCGCTTCGACCTGGGTCATGGCTTCTATCATGCCGTCCACATACATGCAGTTGGGCTGTTTGCCGTCTTTGCGGTAGGTGCTCAGCAGCTCATTCATGAAGTCGATGCCGGGGACCGCAGCGTCCATGGCGCAGAAGTCGCCTGCCACCACGACCCCATTACCGGTCTCACCCATGCTGGGCAGGAAGATCTGCAGGTGGGCCGGGTTGCCGAAGCCGAAGGTGATCTTGTATTCCTGGTCGGGGCCCATGCCCAGACGCACGGCTTCCTTGATGGTCGGCTGGGTGCCGGGGTTGATCATGACACCCACGGCGAGGTCGACCTTGTTTTCCTTGAGCCAGGCAAGCTGGGTGGTCGGCGGGGCGGTGGGGACCATCGGGACGTACTGTTCGCCCACGAAGTTGTAGCCCATCGCGACGATCTTGTCCTTCAGTTCCGGGATGTCGATATTACGGCCCAGAGTACTGTCGGCGGTAAGGAAGGCCACATTGGGCTTCCGCGACGTGTCGGTCCACGTGGTCAGGAACCACTCGGCGATGGCCGCCATCTCGTCGGTGTAGATTGGAGCGTTGGTGAAGATGTTGCCAGGCGGCGCGATGTAGGCCGGTGAAGTGGACTGGCTGGTGGCACCTACGTGGTCTTCCACGAGCCGGTCTTTGAGGGCCATGCCTTCAGGCGAGCCGCTCACCCGCTCCAGCAGGAGTCCTTTGGATTTCAGGTCGTCGTAGATGGTGAGGGTCTTGTCGGGGGCCAGAGCGTCGTCTCCCCAGAGGACCTCGAACGTGTAGTTGGCCGGGATGGTCTTGTCGGACGCCCAGGGCGCCAGCATGTGATTGTCGTTCACCCACGCGATGTAGTCCTGGAAGCCGGCCAGGACAGCCGCGCAGTCTTCCGCGTACGCGCCGGTGAGGGCGAACGTGCCCCCGACGTACATCTTCACGGGCTCGCCGACAGTGGTCGGGGTAGCCGTCGTGGCAGTCGTGCCGCCCGTGCTTGGAGCGCTGGTAGTCGCCGGTCCGCTCGTGGTTGGAGGAGCCGCCGTGGTGGTTGTGGTCTCCTCGCTCCCACAACCCACGGCCAGCACGGCCAGCGCCACCACGATGAACAGCGCCACCAAGCACCAAAGATTTCGTTTCGACATACGATTCCCTCCCCCTGATTTTGTTGCGTCGCTCATTCCGTTCGCGAATCCCCTGTGCTTCGGATCATGGGCCTCCTTTCGACCACACTTCTCGCGTGCCCCTCGTCAGAATGGCCAGAGCTGGTAGTAGTTCTTGACCCGCTCCCAGATATTGGCGATGCCATGAGGGGCAAAGATCAAGAATAGGATAATGGCCAGACCGGGCAGGATGAGGGCCAGGCCGACCGCTGCCTGGGGGTTCACGATCTCTGCCAGCGACGGCCCTATCCTGGTGGCGAATTGCTGCAGGAGCTTGATGGCGATCACCCCGTATATGACGCCCGATGTACTGCCCATCCCCCCCACGATGAGCATCCCCAGGAGCCAGACCGAGTCGAAGAACGGGAACTGCTCGGTGTTGGCGAAGGCGTAGAACTGCACCGAGAGGGCGCCGGCGAACCCGGCGAACAGGCAGCCGATGAAGAACGCCTGTAGCTTGTACGAGAACAGGTTGACTCCCATGCCCTCGGCCGCAAGGTCGTTGTCCCGGATCGCCACGAAGGCCCTTCCCGCCCGCGTTCGCAGGATGTTCTTGGCCACCAGCGTGGCGAGCACCGTGAGCACCATCACCATGTAGAAGTACTGGGTCTTGTTGGTGACGGTCCCGAAGAGAACATCGGCCCTCGGCAGTGCGAGCCCGTCGGTACCGTTGGTGAGGCCGCGGAATTGGAGCACCAGCCAGTGGATGATGAAGTAGGCCGCCACCGTAGCCATGATCAGGTAGAAGCCTTTGATGCGAAGCGACGGCAGGCCGAAGATGATGCCGACCATCCCCGCGATCACCGCCGACACAGGGGCTGCGACCCAGAAGGGTAGGCCCACTTTGGCGCACAGGATCGCGGCTGCATAGCCTCCCACCATCATGAAGCCAGTGTGGCCCAACGACACCAGACCGCAGTTGCCGGTGAGGATGTTCAGTCCGTGAGCGCTGATGATGGTTATCCCGATCACCGTGGACAGCGTCAGCAGAGAGTTGGAGGCCCACTGCGGGATCGTGAATACGAACACCATGAGCACTGCCATGAAGATCCAGTTGGCCTTGGTGCGGACGAGGGCCATGTCCTGGCCGTAGCTCTGAGCATATGTGCCACTCGGGAGTCTCATGGATCACACCCTCTCGATCCGTTTGAGTCCGAACAGCCCGTGCGGCTTGATGATGAGCACGGCCAGCATGATGATGAACGGGAATACGTTCGCCAGCCCACCACCGGAGGGCATCAACGGGTCGAGGTAGCCGCTCGCCAGGTTCTCCAGAATACCGAGCATGATGCCCGCCACAATGGCTCCACCGATGGAGTCCAGCCCGCCGAGGATGACGACCGCGAGGGCCTTCAGCCCGATCTCGGAAAGGGGCGGGGAGACGCCGGATACCCCTCCCAGCAACACGCCGCCGATGACGCCCACCACACACGCGATGGCCCACACGAGCATGTAGACGGTGGTGGCCTTGATGCCGAGACTCCGGGTCACCTGCTCGTCCTCAGCAGTGGCCCTCATGGCCAGCCCGATCTTGGTGTAGCGGAAGATGAACATGAGTATGGAGACCACGACCACCGAGACGATGATTGCGAGCAGCGACGAGGGCGGGACCGAAACCGATCCGAGTTGCAGGCTCAGCTCGGGGAGGCTGTTGTGGTAGGTCAGATACTCGCCTCCCCAGCCCATTATGGCGATGCCGTCCAACACACCGGCCAAGGCAATGGTCATCATCACGATGGCGAGGGCCGGCTGACCCAGCAGCGGACGCAACGCCAGGCGCTCGATGACCAAGCCCATCACGATGGCTACAGCGATCGCAGCGATGATGGCAGCCCAAACCGGCAACGCCAGCGAGATGAGGAACGTGTAGCCCAGGTAGCCGCCGATC
>CAZWAR010000009.1:5177-38192 GCA_964631965.1 uncultured Gaiellales bacterium | reverse complement strand
TCTACTTCCCCGGCGCCAAGTTCCCTGACAAGTTCTACACGCTGATGGAACAGGCCCAGCAGGTGGACACGCTTGCAGAGACGTACCCGATGGTGGCCGAGATGGAGAAGATCGCCTACGACGACGCCACGGTGGTCCCGGTGCTCGGGGCAAACTTCGTCGCCGTCAGCGGGCCTCACTTCAAGCACATGAACTGGTACTACGGCGGCACGCCGCATCCCTGGTTCGTCGAGGCCTGGATGGAGCAGTGACCCGGTGTACTCATATCGCTGACCGGCATCCGGTGGCCCTCATCGGTCTGTCCGCTTAGCCCTTGCTGCCCGGCAGTCACCCTCCTGCCGGGCAGCGTTATTCCATCTGTCTGAGGGTGCGGAGAGAAAGGAAGGCGATCGCCATGCGCGCTGCAGGCCGCTTCGTCGTGGATACCCACGGTCACATCACCACGCTCTACCAGCCGGCCAACGGAGAAGCCGGTCCGGAGTGGGGCGGGCTGCAGGGGGAGGTCGCCCCGGTCGACAACTCCGCACTCACGCTGTACGACATGGACCGCTACGGCATCGACATGCTGCTGCTCAAACCCAGCGTGGTGGGTACCACCAATGAATCCCAGGTCGATCTCGTCGACCGGTATCCCACACGTTTCCGGGCCTTCTGCTCCGACCAGAAACTGAAGATCAAGGTGGCGAGGGGCGAGGCAGAGTGGACTCTGGACGCAGCCGCCGACGAAGTGGAAAAGGCCCTTCAGACGGGCAGGTTCATCGGTATTGGGGAGTTCACCCCGTTCCATCCCCGGAAGGACTACACGATAAACGAGCGCCTCAACGAGTGGCGGGTGTTCATGGAACTCGCACGGAAATACGGGGTGTCGGTTGACTTCCACGACGGGATGATCGCCTTCGGCTGGAACCCCGATCAGCTGCTCGGCCGGGTGGCCCGCGAATTCCCCGATGTCCCCATCATCTTCTGCCACGCAGGCTATTCCATCGGCGATTACGCCTACGGCGACCGGAAGATCAGGAGCGCAGTGGGTCTGGCCGGGCTCAGCAGCAACATCTTCCTGGAGTGCGGCACCTGGCCGGCCGATTACTATCGCTTCGCCCTCAAAGATCCGAACGTCGGGGTGAGCCAGCTGTTGTGGGGAGCAGACTACGGGCACGTTCCCCAGTACATCGTAGCCAGCCCGGGCGGGGATCCCTCCAGCTTCAGCAGCGTGATGAAGCGCTGGCCGCTCATCCCCACTTATCAGCCCGACTGGTGGGGTTACATGCTCCATCAGATCGACAAGCTACGCGACTGGGTGACCCAGGACGAGATCAACCTCATACTCGGGGGGAACGCCGCCCGTCTCTGGGGGTTGCCGGTGCCGCACGAACGCATGTTCATGAGCGGTCGCCCCGATGTGTGGGGCATCCACTGGGAAGAATCGACGCGCCTCGACCAACCCAGACCGTAGAATAGGCTCAGAAAAGGGCCGTTGGGTCGGAGGCGGACGGAGCGGCCCCGCAGACATAGCCGAAAGGTCGGACGTGCCGAAGAAGACTTCACAGCGCCCAGGACGGCCACGAAGGAACGACATCGAGCCGCGGACTATTGCCGGGAAGGAAGCGGAGACCGGGCTGGTCTCCTCCCTCTCCAAAGCGCTGCGCATCCTGACCCTCTTCACGGGGGAGCATCCTGATTGGAGCCCGTCCGAAATGGCAGCGGAGACCGGTCTGCACCGGGCCAGCGTCTATCGGATCCTGCGGACGATGGAGCACGACGCCTTCGTCGGTATCGACCCGGCGACGGGGCGCTATCATCTGGGGCCGGCTATGTATCCGGCCGCCTATCTCACCCAGACGCATTCGGAACTGGTGCGGATCGCGCATCCCCACGTGCGGGCGCTTGCGGAGAGCACCGGCGAGACGGCCAACCTGGCGGTCGACGTCGACGGCTGGCCCGTGGTCATCGACCTGGTGCTCACGTCTCACGTCTACAAGCCGATCTTGCCCTTCGGCAAAGCGATAGGAGACCTTTGCAGCTCACATGCGAAGCTGTTCCTCGCCTTCACGTCGGAGGCGGAGAGACGAAAGCGGATGGCCGTCGACGAACGTTTGGCCGCGGCGGGTGGGGAAGCTATCGAAGAGTTGATCAGAGAGCTGGAGACGATACGCGCCGACGGGGTCGCGTACGACATCGAGTCTCAGCCCGGCGTGTGCGCCCTGTCGGTACCCGTCTACGATCACTCGGACCGTCTCCGAGCCTCTATGTCGGTGGTCGCTCCTCCGCAGAGGTTCGGTGCCGAGGAGATGGCCAGGTGCGTCGATCTGGCCAGAGGCGAAGCGGTCGCGCTCTCCCAGGACCTGGGTAGCCAGCAGTAGAGCAAGCCTCGTGGAGCCCGCTAGGGTTCCCGGCGCAGGGCACGCTATGATGGCTGCGTGTCCGCATCTCCTTCACTGACCTCCAACCGGCCGGGGACGCCATGATCGGGAGCGTCGCCCTGTGGGCGGTCGTATTCGTCGTCGCTCTGGCCGCCCTGCTCAAATCCGCAGACTGGTTCACCGAGGGTGCGGAGGAGCTCGGGATCTACTTGGGGATGGCTCCCTACGTGGTGGGGCTCACCATCGTCGCCATGGGCACGTCCCTGCCCGAGTTGGTCAGTTCGATCTTCGCGGTCGCCGGTGGCTCTCCTGAGATAGTCGCCGGCAACGCCATCGGCTCCAACATCACCAACATCTGCCTGGTGCTTGCCGCCGGCGCGATCGTCGGAGGCCGGCTGTTCGTGAGCCGGGAGATCGTCCGGATCGATCTGCCCATGCTGGCACTGTCGGCCGCGCTTCTCGGTCTCTCGGCGATGGATGGCACGGTGTCCAGGGGTGAGGGCGCCCTGCTCTTTCTTGGTGCTGTTGTCTACGCTCTGTACGGACTGCGGATGTCGCGGCCCAGCCCTGACACCCAGGCCAAAGTCGAAGAGGCCGTCGAGGAAGACATCAAGCCGGAGCGCGGGCGTCTGCGCCCGGTGGTGGTGCTCAAACTCGTGGGAGGCGCCGTCGTCCTCTTCTTCGCTGCGCAGTACACCATCAGGTCGGTGGTGGAACTGTCCAAACTCCTCGACATCGGGGCCGACATCATTGCCATCTCCGTCGTGGCTCTGGGGACATCGCTCCCGGAATTGGTGGTGAGCGTCTTGGCGGCCCGCAGGGGCAAGCTGGAGATCGCTATGGCCAACGTCCTCGGGTCCAACGTGTTCAACTCCTTCGCCGTGGTTGGTATCCCCGCGCTGGTGAGACCTCTCCCGGTGACCGGGCCCGTGCTCACCATCGGTCTCCCCTTCATGGCCGTGGCCAGCGTCCTCTACTTCTTCTTGGCGCAAGACCGGGAGATAACCCGTTGGGAGGGCATGCCCCTCATCCTCATTGTGATCCTGTTCTACACCACCCTGTTCGGGCTGTTCTAAGGGCTGGATACTCTGCGTTCCCAATCACTTCGGGTGGCCGAGCCTTGGCCGGGCCTCCGCCGGCCGCTCTTCGATTCGCTGCGCGGGCGGTGCTTTGGTTGTCAGGCCAGCGCGACCACGCGTGCCGGCCCCGAGTCGGCCTTGAGCAGGATAGGCAACGCCATGATGTAGCACCGTCTGCCGGTGACCGCGTCGATCTCGCCCCCGAGGTTCTCGATGAGGAGGATCTCGTTCTCGATGAGGCATACCCGATGCAGCGGGTGTGCCCAGTGATCCTGCTCACTGCCGGGTTCCACGCAGATGGTGTCCATCCCGATCATCTTGATCTTCTTGCGGAGCAGGAACTCCTCAGCAGCCTCTCCATCGATGCCCGGGTGCAGGGTGCCGTACTCCCTGGTGCCGAACCGCTTGTGCCAGCCGGTGTTGATGATGACGATATCGCCTTCCTCGATCTTCGGCTCCGCCTTCTCTAGGTCGTCGCCGGTGATGGGAGTTCGATCGGGGAGGTGGCGCATGTCGAGCACTACCGCCGGCCCCATGAAAGCCTCGAGCGGGAACTCGTAGATGGCCTTCCCGTTCTTGTTGAAGTGCCAGGTGCCGTCGACGTGCGTGCCGGTGTGCGTGGTGATCTGCACGTCGTGGTAGATGGGCCATCCCGGAGCCGGGCCCTCGCCGCCGCCACACATAGGAGGTACGTCGTCGGGCATCAGGTGACGTTCAACCACGACGCGGGCACCCGCCGCCTCCTCCGCCGGATGCATCTGCATGTCGGTATACGTCATGACACTCAGGTCGTAGACCCTTTCGAACTGGATACTGTTCATGGGATGCTGTTGCCTCCAGTGGCCCGTGATGGGTGGTGCGGGATCAGAGTACACAAAGAGTATCAGGATGCGTCCGGCAACGGCCGGTCCGGGCGCCGAGGACTACTTGGAGCCCAAGAAGCGCTTCAGGGGAGACCTCTCGAGCTCTTCTTCGGACAGGTAGATCCTTCCGTCGGGGGTCGTCTTCACGACATTCTCTCGGATGAGGAGCTGCAGAGCGTAGGGGCGATAGTCACGCAGGCCGACATGGATCCGCAGGATGCTTTGAGGGGCGAACCCGAGCTCCTCAGGGGATCTGCCGTCCGCCGGGCTGGTCACTTGCTGATCCTTGAGGACCGTCAATACCTGTCGGACGGCTCTGCGCATGAGCCAGCGGGAGGCATACGTCACGGCGACGAGCAGCACCACCATCAGAAGTGCTATCAGCAGTAGCGCTTCGGTCTGTTTCGCCATCGCTCCTCGGCTCCTCCCGTCCCGGCTGTGCAGACCAGCCGCCTTTCGACCGCTCTCGACCACAGTATGCCCGTATCAACCGGCGCTACAACCCCTCTCTCGGTCGCACCCGGCGTGCGGTTGCCTTCCGTCGGTCGCGAGCTATGATGTGCGACAAAGCGTAGGGAAGGGGGGAGATGACACCGATCGTCCGAGTGGCCGGCATACAGATGGATCCCAGGCTGGCCGATGTGCCCACCAATCTCAGCTGCATCCTGCGGGCGCTCGAGACCGCGGCCCGGGGCGGAGCCGAACTGGTGGTGTTCCCGGAGGCGGCGCTCACCGGGTATGTCTTCGCCTCTCTGGAGGAAGCGTTCCCCTTCGCCGAGACCATCCCCGGTCCGAGCACCGGGGCCGTCGCCGCTGCCTGTCGGCGGCTGGACGTGCACGCCGTCTTCGGTCTCCTCGAGACAGCTGGAGATCGCTGCTACAACGCTTCGGTGCTCGTCGGCCCGGGGGGATTGATCGGAAAGTACCGCAAGCTCCATCTGCCCTACCTGGGGGTCGACCGCTTCGTCACGCCGGGAGACCTGCCGCCACGCGTGTTCGATACTCCGCTGGGCCGGATCGGTCTGGCGATCTGCTACGACCTCGACTTCCCCGAATACTCTCGCGTGCTCGCCTTGCTGGGCGCCCAGCTCATCGTCACGGTCACCAATTGGCCGGACGATATCGAATTCGTGCCCGATCATGTGGTACAGACCCGGGCTCGGGAGAACGTCGTGAACCACCTCGCGGTGAACCGTGTCGGAGCGGAGCGGGGTGTGCGGTTCATCGGGCGCAGCAAGGCCGTCGACTGCAGGGGCTGCACCTTGGTAGAGGGCGCACATTTCACTGCGGACGTCATATACGCGGACATCGAGCCAGCGGCGGCCGACCAGAAGCGGCAGGTGGTGAGGCCCGGAGAACTGGAGGTCGATGCTTTCGCAGACCGACGGCCCGAGTTCTATGGGCTGCTGGGCGAGCCCCGGTAGCCCTCGGATCCGGTCGGCCGCAGGTCCTGCGGCGTCTACCCCATCCAGGAAGCCGATAGCGATCAGGCGCCTACCGGGCAGGTGAGTTCACAAGCACGGCAGTACTTGATGACGGGGCCAAGCCCATCTGACGCAGCATCCCGCTTCTTCAGGCGGGACCGGGCTGCCGAGCGGACGGCGGCCTCCACATCGGCATCCATCTGGACAAAACATGCGCTGCGCGAATAACCGCCGGCTGCGGCGAGCCGGCCTGTCCGTGTATCCCGAGGTCCTGTGAACGCCTTCTGGGGGCAGGAGGTCCGACAGGGCGCCGGGCACCCGCTGCAGGGATCGAACGGCCTGGATCCGGCGGAGGGTAGGGCGGCACTCAGGGCCAGCGCCCGGAGCCGCACCCGAGGGCCGTGCTCGGGGGTGATGAGGAGGTTGTTCCTACCGATGACGCCGAGGCCGGCGAGGACCGCCGCGTCCTTGAGGTAGAGGCCTCCTCTCTCGACGTGATAGGGGAGGTGGGTGACGGTGACCCCATACTCTGCGACGGCCCACTCACACATCCGGTCGGCGATGGTGGCGAGGAGGCGGTTGCCGGGCGGATCCATCGTGCCCGACCACCAGTCCATCTGCGGCTCGGCCTCGGGGTGGACGAGAGCGATGACCAGCACGCTGACCGCTCCCGTGGGCCACGTGACCCTGGGTAGGAGGAGCGACTCTCCGGAAGCGGCCGCAGGCTCCCCCGGCCGGCCGACCCGACCGTCTGGAGATTCCGCGCCCTGGTCGGCCAAGACGACCGAAGGGGCGCGCACAAGATCGGCGACGGCCGCCACGCCGGCGAGAGAGGCACCCAGTTCCAGCGCGCGTTGGACGAGCGAAAGGGAGTCGAGTTCTCGATAACCCGGCGGCATGAACCCACTATACGCCGGGTGCTGTGGACCTAACCCGCGGTGTCGGCACGCCCGGGTGGAATCACTGCGCCGCCGGCCCGCCCCGCGCCTTCAGCGAGAGCGCCAGAACTTGAGCGAGCCGACTACGTCCTGAAGAAAGAAGAGGCCGACGATGAGGCCCCCAACGAGAGAGATGATCAAGAGCCCGATGCCTGCTGTCATGATGGTGACGCTCCTTGTCGCCCTGCGCGTTCGTATCGCGCGTTTGAGTAATAGTATATTCACTAATTACCACAGGTCAAGCCGTCTCTCCGTCTGGTGAACGCTCATAATCCTTTTGCAATGCTATATATGCGGTCACACTCGTTTACCAGCAGCTCTACAAGAAGTGATTGTTCACTTACTTCGGGCCAGTACGAGGGACGGGAAACAGCCGAACGGGAAGGGCCTGGTCTTCTTTGGGCCGCCCGAGGCCGCATTTCGGGGTCCGGCCGGGTACTGTGCCGCCGTCCGTTGTAGACTGGGGTTGTCATGCCGAGGATGAGTTCCAAAGACACCAGAAACAAGCTTACGGCCGCCACTCTGGAAGTGGTGGCCGTCGCGGGTGTCGAGGGGGCTACCACGTCGCGCATAGCAGAGGCTGCTGGGCTTTCGCCGGCCGCACTTTACAAGCATTTCGCCACCCGCAACGACCTGCTTCTGGCGGCGCTCGACTCTCTCTACGACACTATCCATGAGGTCGTGCTCGAGTCGTCCGCAGAACCTGATGCTCTGGAAAGGCTGCGCAGCATAGCGCGGCTCCACTCGGAGCTCATCGCCTCGGGTCGGGGTAGCTTCATCCACCCGCTGTTCGAGTTCCTTGCGGCCTCGCCGGAATCGGGGCTGCGGGAAGCCCAGGGGGCGCGGCAGCTGGAGATGATCAGGGCGGTTGCCGAGATCGTCGAGGAGGGGAAGGCGCAAGGCTCCATCAGCGGCGATGTCGATTCCGAACAGGTGGCCTGGGAACTGCATGCGAACTGGTGGGCGGAGGACATCTCGCATCTTATGGGGCTCGACCAGTTCGTCACGGCCGGTCGATCCAGCACCATCCGCAACAATATTCTCGGGCGGCTGTCCGGCAGCCCCACCGGTCTCGGCGAGGGAGACGATCTGGTGAAGATGAGGAAGCTCCTGGAGCTCTGCCCGCTGGTGAATCCGGGGGCGGAGTAGCCGGAGATGGGCTCGGAGGGCGAAGGCGGCTTCCGCCAAGGCACGCCGGAGAAAGATGCGGCGAGGCATCTCGTGAACCGGTCGGCGGCCGCCGAAATGGCGCTGCTCGGCGGCTTTCCCGTCGCCGTGGACATCGACGTGCGTTTTCGGGACATGGATGCGTTCGCCCACGTCGATAACATGGTCTACTTCGAGTACTTCCAGATCGCTCGGGTGGCGTATCTCGATCGTATAGGCATGCCCGTCCCCGGTCCGGCATGGCATGACTTCGGTTGGGTGATCGGCTCCACCTGCTGTCGCCACAAGGCAGCGATCGCCTTCCCGGATATGCTCACTGTCGGCGCCCGTATCGGAGCCCTCGGCGGCGACCGGGCCCTTATGGAGTACCGGGTTATCAGCCGGGCGACGGACAGGGTGGCGGCTGAGGGTAATGCCCTCCTCGTGGCCTACGATTTCGGTGCCGGGCGGGCAGTCCGGGTCAAGGAAGATATCCGCGAAGCGATCCTGCATCTGGAGGACAGATCTCTGCCCCCAGTCCCACGAGGAGCCGGCCGCATCCCGCTGGTCTGACCTTTCAGGCCGGCGCCAGGGTCTACATCTACCGACGCTTTCCGCCGATATAGTTGCTGACGGCGATGGTCGACTCTGGAGGTAGTTGGCTCGGGCCATGTCCGAGACCCAGACAATAGCAGCGCAAACAGCAGCCGCGAGGGGTGTCTGCCACTCGCTCCACCGTGCGTACCGCGACTGGCGGCTCTACCCGCCTGGGCATCCCACCGCTGATGCAGGCATCGTCGAACTCGGCGATGCGGTTGCCGGCTACCTGGGAGCGTGGGGTCCGCTCTTCCTCGCGGTACAGGAAGACGCACTGCTCGCCGAGGGACAATCGGTGTACGAGGCCGAGGCAAGCCGCGACAATCTCGCCTTCGTGATGTTCCGCGACGGAATCCGTTCCCTGTCTATCCACCCCGGGTGCTCCGCGGAGGAACTCGAAGGATTGGTCGACTGCCTCGCACATGCCGACGATCTTGCGGACATGGAGCACGATTTCGTCACCGCGCTCTGGGAGCGCGATCTCGGTCACATCGGCTACCAGGTGGTCGATCCCCTGCTGGGTGGCGGCACTCTCGGTGAGGGCATGGTCGATGCGTTGCGGGAGACGGTGACGAACCGGCTCGAATCGGTCTACTCCCAAGCGGCGCCCCAGAATGGGCCGGCGGAGACGAAGATGCGACGGGTGCGTGCGCGCCGGTACGAAGAGGACTCCCTACGGCTGACGCCTGAGGAACTCGCCCGGGCCAAGCGGGCCGGGGAAGAGCTTTCGATGGGACTGGAGGACTACGCGGACGTTCTCCTTGAGATCGCCGGCAAGATCCCGATCGTCGCACAGAGTGACGTCGTTATCCAATCAATTGCCTCCGTGGTAGGAGCCTTCCTCGACGGGGGGAACCTGCGCAGGGCGGCATCGCTTCTGGACCATGTGGAAAGGCTCGAGGCTCAGCGCTGGGCTCCGGACGGCTCCGTGGGGTTCATCGCCGGAGAAGCGATCACCGCGGACAGGCTCCGCCTGCTTCTTCGACTGGCCAGACAGGAATCTTCGCCCGACTCGGAGATGATAGAGCAACTTCTGCGCTCCGTCAGGCAGTGGATAACCGCTTCCCTGCTCCAGATCCTCACCGAGACCGAGGATCGGTCGATGCGGAAGACCGTGCTCGATATCCTGGGAGAAGAGGAAGCCGTGCCGTGGCGAGACCTGGAGCCGTTGCTCTGGGACCCGCGCTGGTACGTCGTGCGCAACGCGGTGCACTTGGCCGCCCGCATGGGCCACGAAGACCTGGCCGAGTTCAGTCCCCGCCTCCTCGTTCACGCCGACGCTCGAGTTCGCCGGGAGACGGTCCGGGCGCTCGGGCGGCTGAATGGTCTGGGAACCGTAAGGGGGCTGGTTCAAGCCCTCTCCGACCAGGATCCTTCGGTCCGCACACTGGCTGCCAACGCCGTGGCGCGAAAGGGCGGACCTCAGCAGGCCGCACTCCTTCTGGCGCGCATTGAGGACCGAACCTTCTCTTCCCTCTCCCCCGAGGAAATGGAGGCGTTTCTGGGGGCGTACGCCCAGTTGGCTCAGGAGCGGGCGGTGCCTCTGCTCGAGCGGACGTGGAAGAGGAGTCTCCTCTCCTCCAAGCCCCTCGCTCTGCGGACCGCCGCCGTTCTGGCCTTGGGCCGCATTCGGGGGACGGTGGCCGCGGCAGCGCTGCAGGCGGCTGCGAAGGCGGACGACCCACAGATCAGGCGTGCGGCCCTGGAGGCCAGGCAGCGGACGGGCGCACGGAATGCGGGTGACGAGTCATGACCGGAGCGCCCCGGAGCGAGCAATCCACCCCGGCCGATCAGGCTCTGGCACTTGCCCTGTCCGCCTCCTTCAGAACGGCGGGCTACTTCGACTCGGCCAATGACGTCATGCGGGAGACAAGTGCATCGCTTGCCGCACATGTGGTCGATAGGGCTGAGCAGGAGGGCTCCGTGCAGGTGGGTATGCACGGTCATTGTGTATTCGTGGGTGCGGCCCGGATCCGTTCCTCCCTCACGACCTTCGCACGTTTCAGTTCGCTGATGCAGTTGTTCTCCGACCGGGGCATCAACCTCATCACCTTCCACGCCGGCGTCACCGATGCCGAACTGAGCAAGACCACTGTGGTTCTCGCCCGCGAGACCGGCGTCGGTCCGGACGCTCTCAACGACGCCCTGAGGCGCGCCGGAGTGAGGCATGTCGATGTCGAATTGGCCGGGCCGGGGACCGGGGTCCAAGCCGTGGCGCCGATGGAGGCCTACGCGGCTGCCGTGCACCTCGGGGAAATGCTTCGAGAAGAGACCCTCGGTGCTCGCCGCATCGACATGCGGCGGGTTCGCCATATCACCCATGCCGTCGTGGATCAGGTCTTGGACGATCCTCGAAAGTTGATCGCGCTGACCACCATCAAGGAGATGGACGACAAGCTCATCTCGCATTCGGCCAACGTCGCAATCCTGAGTGTGCTGCTGGGTCATAGGTTGGGGTTGGGCAAGTCCCAGTTGGGGGAATTGTGCCTGGCAGGTTTTCTGCACGACGCCGGCAAGCTCGAGGTGACCCCGGAGGTTTTGGGCAAGCCCGGGCCGTTGTCGCAGAACGAATGGGTGGAGATGCGGAAACACCCCCTCATGGCGGCTCGCTCGCTTCTGGGCGGCCGCAGGCTGACCCCGGCCGCCATGCGGGCGGTCGTCGTGGCGTACGAACACCATCTCAACTACGACATGAGCGGCTACCCGGTCTCGCAGATCAAAGACCACGTCTCGCTGTTCGGGAACATCGTAGCCGTCGCCGACCGCTACGATGCTCTGACCACGGCTCGGGCCTACCGGAGCTTCAGCTTCACTCCCCACGAAGTCATTGGATACCTGATCTACTATGCGGGGACCTCCCTCGACCCGGTTCTGGTGAAGCTCTTCGTCGAGATGATGGGCCTGTATCCCCCCGGCACTTTGGTGCGACTCACCAATGGGGACATGGGTGTAGTCTGCGAACCGCCGCCGGCCGGCCGCCCTCTTCACCGTCCCAAGGTACGAGTGTGGAGCGGGACGGATACCGGGCACGTTGTGGATCTCGGTGAACAACCGGAAGACGGCACCCTCGATGTAGCCGTCGTCCTGAGCCCGGGCGGCATGGGCCAGGTGCCGGCTGTCGAGATGTCCGTGTTCAACGTGGAGCGGACGCCGGCCCCACCGGTGACGATGGCCCGGTCTGTACCGCCGCCCGCCCCCACGAGAAGCGGCGGGCCTAACGGGCCGGCCGGCCCCACACAGTCGGGCGGGCCTACCGCGACGGCCGGGGCGGGTCAAGAGGCCGAGGTGCCTCCAGCCACGCCTTGAGAGCCGGGACGCGCTCCAGCGTCTCGTCGTAGCCCTGCCGGTACAGTGCCTCGAGCCGTTCGACGTCGCTCTCCAGCCTTCCCACGATGAGGGGCTGCGCCGGCCGGAGAACGAATGCCTCCCCGGACCGCTCCGCGGCGGCCAGGTGATCGAGACAGGCGTTGTACTCCTCGTGGCGCGCGCGAAGCGCGCGCCGCAGAGCCGGATACCGGGCAAGGGCGAGACCGGCCAGGAGCCCCAGCCTCTGCGGCTCCTTGCGATACTTAGCGTTCTGGGTGAGCACCACCACGTTGCGTCGATTGCCGTCGGCCACGGAGCGGACGAGGGGGATGGGAGCGCTCACTCCTCCATCGGTGAAACGGCGGCCTTCCACCCGCACCGGCGGCGAGAGCACGGGGAGACTGCTCGTTGCCCGCAGCACCCTGGTGACGAACCAACGGCCGTCGTGCCCCCATTGTTCGAAATAGACGGGCTTGCCCGTCGAGCAGTCGGTGACCGCCACAACCAAGCGCCGGGGCGAGTCGCGGAAGGCGTCGTATTTGAACGGAACCAGCCGGTCAGGGAGCGTCTCGAACAGGAAGCGCATGCCGAACCAGCTCCGTTCCCTCAGCAGATTCGCGAAGCCTGCATAGCGCGGATCGGCCACCAGTTCCACGAACACCCGGTGGTTTCGTTCGCGTTGCCCGGCCACGTAGTCCGATCCGGCGTTGGCTCCGGCCGACACCCCAATAACGTAGCGTAGATCGATATCTTCATCCATGAAGCAATCGAGCACGCCGGCGGTGTAGGCGACGCGCATGCCCCCGCCCTCGAGCACCAAGCCCACGGTTCCGGTGCGGCCTCGGGGGTCGGTCTCGGAAGCTGGCCCGGAAGGTGGTGGGTCGAGACACATTCGCGTCTAGGCGCCGATCGTGGCCCTCTCTACCACGGATCGGCCCTGTGGGTCATGGACACATGCCCGGCGCACGAGCTCTCTACTGAGCCTTGAAGCTCTCCAGCATCGCGCCGAAGGTGTCCTGCAGGCCTGCCCAATGCTCGTTCGCGGCCTGCAAGGTCACCAGGTACTCCATGTTGTCTTTGAAGAGGAAGTACAGCGACGAGGTGGTGGGAACACCGCCCTTCGTGAAGGTGTAGGTCACCTTATAGCCCTTGAGGCCTGCAGCTTCGATGGTCGCCAAGGGCGACGCCACCTGGGCGTCCGCGGATTGGGCTTCGATGCTGGAAAGCAGGTTCTGTATCTCCGTCTCGAGCTCCGGGAGGATGTCGTCGGTGATCGTCAGATCCAGGCTGTAGACCGCGACCTGCATGAGGTCGATGAAGGTACCGTCGGCCTCGGCACCCTTCGGGTCGAAGGCCGCCGCCGAGCTCGTGGCGCTACTACCGGCCGTTGCGTCGGTGGTTGCGCTTTCGTCGATCTTCCATCCGTCGGGATACTGGAAAGTGAAGCCGTTCGCCGAGCTCGTGAATGTCTGAGGGTTGTCCCCCAGACCGGAGGCTCCTCCAAGGGTCGTCTTTTCCTGGCTCCCGCAAGCTGAGACGCTGAGGACGACGGCCAGCAAGGCGAGGACGAGCACCGGCCACACGGAGCAAAGCCTACGCTTCATGGGGACCTACCCTTTCTCTCGAGTTTTGGCTGCCTCAGTATAAGGCCGAGGCTCTACAATTGCCTCATGATCGTCGATGCGATAGAGAGCGACCGGCGGACGATCGAAGACATGGCGACCCGGTCAGCCGTGTTCGTGGCAGATGAACTGGACGCGCTCGATGCCGTCTGGGAGGAGTTCGATCTGCTCGGACCTGAGGACAGCGGGTACGAGTTCCTCGTCGATCGGGAGGACGGCCGTATCTTCGGCTTCGTCTGCTATGGGCCTCGGGATCTAACCGAGGGCGTGTATGACCTCTACTATCTGGTGGTGGACCCGGAGGCGCGCGGGCAGGGGATCGGCCCCCGCCTGCTACGCGCAGCGGAGGCGGAGGCGCGGGAAGCCGGCGCGCGCATGGCCGTGGCCGAACTTCCGCACCGACCGGTCTGGGAAACCGGCCGGCGCTTCCTCGTCGGCGCCGGGTACCAGGTGGAGGCCGCCGTCAAAGACTTCTACGCCGTGGGAACCGACCTGGAGATCTTCGTCAAGCGCTTCTGAGCCGCAGCGAAGATCCGGTTGAGGAAGCCCGGGAAGCCGTCCCTGTCGCCCAGGATGATGTAGTCGGCTGGTGCATAATCGCGCCCGGGGGACATGATCGCTGGATTTGGGTGAATGCCCAGCATGGTGGGAAGACCGATGCCCGGGCCTCGCATCGTGGCCAGGGCATATCCGGTGAGACCAAGACCCAGGAACATCCGACAGGCCGCGTCCCGCAATCCCGCGGCCGAATGCCCATCGGAGACCAGGCGAAACCCGGGGCTGAGATCCGAACCCCACGCGGTATCCGTGCGCCGGAAGTGCTGGTCGGGTAGGAAGAGCATCTCCGAAGGCGGGTAGGCGACGGGCCGTCCCTCGTCCACAACATTCTCGACGACGAGGATGTGGTACTCGGCCCCGGGGACGAACTCTTCGACTCGCGCCGCTTCGAAGTTGTTCAGCATCCGGGCGGCCTCCACCTTGAGTTCGTCCCGGTCGGCCGCGATGGCGTCCGCGGGCGTACCCAGCCGGCTACGGCCGTGTGGGTGCTTCGCTATGAGGGGATAACGCATCTCCTCGGCCAGGCGCACGGCGTCCTCGACGCTCTCTGCCGTGCCCCCGACAACAAAGGGGATCCCCTGCTGTGCGGCCGCCGCTCGCTGCTCTTCCGGCGACGGATCGTAGTGACGGGGGTCCGCTCCGGTGTACGGCACGCCCTGGCCGTCGAGGGCCCGCACCACGTCGATGCCCAGGTATTCGGGGCCGTCGGGGTCGATGTGCTCCAACTCGTACCCTCGGGCCAGGTTCAGGAAGACATCGAAGCCGCCGCCGGTCGCGAGATCTCGAATCATCTGCTCGACCGGGGCGCTGAGTGCGAACAGACTCCAGTCGTAGTCGACGAGAAAGGGGGTGGGGTCGAAATCAGGATCCGGGTCGGAAAGAACACAGATACGCATGTACGTCTCCCTGGTAGTGCGAACATCCGGTGGAACTTATTCCCTGCGCGCCCTTTCACGACACGCCGGTACCTGCAGTTCGTGGTTTCGAAAACAGGTCCGATGCGGGAGGTTGATGACCGGCGACAGCATTTGGGAGGCACAGGATGAGGTTCCCGACATCCCGTAGCGACCCGTCCAGGCGGGACGCTGAGCGCCGTCGGCGCAGGCGGGCAGGTCACCGACGTCTTGCGGCCGCGGTCGGCCTGCTCCTTGTCATCGCGCTCGGGATCGGATTGGGTGTAGGTCTTACGGGCCGGGGTGGGGCGACGGAGGGCACCACTGTAGCTGCCGGTGGTACCGGTAGCACCAGCGGAACACCGTCGACGTCGATCTCCGCCGGAAGCGGGTCCACGTCGCCGACCGGCGGCGGAGGTGGCGTCACGACCGCGACTGTGACCGGGGGCCAGGGCTCCACGACGAGCACGGTCGTCGAGGAAGGAGGCCAGGATGGGTCGACCGCCACCACGGCCGCTGGACCCCAAGCGGGCGCGCCGATGAGCTACCGTGCCGATCTCGATGGGCAGAGCGAGGTCCCGGCCGTCGCTACCGGCGCGACCGGCACCCTCACCCTCACCGTGGCCGCAGACCGCTCGAAGGTCGACTACGTGCTGGAGGTGAGCGATATCCGTAGTCTCACCGTTGCCAGGCTACACGAAGGTTTCCCGGGAGAGAACGGGGATACTATCGTCACAATCTATCCCGGTCCGGGCAAGTCGGGCCTCTTTTCAGGGGTCGTCACCCGTGGCTCCTTCACCGCCGAGGCTCTGGTGGGGCCTCTTGCCGGCGAAAGCATCCTCGACCTGCTGGACCTGCTACAGGCAGGAGCTGTCTACCTGAACGTGGGGACCACCATTCATCGCTCCGGCGAGATCCGCGGTCAACTCCGTCTGACTCCCGCTTCAACAGGGCAAAGCGGCCCGGTGTCGATATACGTCCTTACCAGGACTTTCAAGACGCGCACCGGTTGAGAGGCCGAACACTTGGTCAGGGGGCTGTGTTTGCGTTTCCTCGACCTGCTGCAGCGCGGGCCGCACTATGCTAGCGTATAGGTACTTAAGGGCAGTATGGATATGGTTATTAGGCGGCTCTCATGATGCGGATGTCCACCAAAGGTCACCACGCTACCAGGATCATGATCATGCTGGCGAAAGGCCCTGCCCGCCCTGTCTCCAAAGGCGAGATCGGCGAGGCGGAGGGTATCCCCCCGGGCTATGTGCAGCAACTGATGATCAGACTCACCGATGCCGGACTCGTGCGCAGCCACCGCGGCAGAGCCGGCGGGTTCACCTTGACCCGGCCCGCCGAGAGTATAAGCGTGCAGGACGTGCTTCGTGCGACCGAGGGAGCGTTCGAGTTGGCGCCGTGCGTGGACGGACGCTCCGACTGCGGGCGCTCCGACTGCTGCCCCGCTCATCTGTTATGGACCGAGGCCACCGATATGCTGAACGACCTGTTCGACCGGACGAGCATTGCCGATCTGGTGCTGACGGGCCGGCGACTTGAGGACCACCTGCGCTAGGAACCGGGAGGCAGGACCTCGTTCAGGCTGCCCGAACGGAACCCCATGAGGTCGGCGCATACGAAGATGTAGCCGAGTGCGCGCAGGGCGACCGTGATCTCGGAGCGAAGCGGTTCTTCGCACAGTCTGACCAGTTCTGCGGCCGGCACCTCGACCCGCGCCAGGCGCCCCTGGTCGTGGTGCCGTACTCGCACGATGGGGAAGCCCCGATCGTGCAGCAGGGACTCCGCCCGAGCAACCATCTGGAGACCATCGGGGGTGATCTTCTCACCATACGGAAAGCGAGAAGCCAGACATGGCGAAGCCGGACGATCGGACGTCGGTAGTCCCAACCGGCGGCTCGCTTCCCGGACCTCCTCCTTCGAGAAACCTGCTTCGGCGAGGGGATGGAGCACGCCTGCCTCGTCGGCGGCCCGGAGGCCTGGCCTATAGTCGAGGTGGTCGTCCGCTATGACCCCATCGAGGACGGCCTCGAACCCGTGCTGTACCCGGATCCTCTCGAGGGCCTCTTGGAGCTGCCTGCGGCAAAGGTAGCAGCGAAGCGGAGAGTTGTCGGCGAAGCCCTCGATTTCCAGCGGGTCGAGGACGATGCAGTCGTGAGGCACCTGCAAGCCGGCGGCAAGAGCCTGGGCCGACTCGGAGTCGGCCTCGGAGGCGGCCGGTCCCGTGGCAGTGACGGCGATCAGCCGGTTGATAGGCAGCACTCGGGCCGAGAGCGCGAGCAAGAGTCCGGAATCGACTCCGCCGGAGAGCGCGACGACGGCCCCCGCGAGTCCGGAGACCCGCGTTTCGACCTGGGCCATCTTGCGTTCGGTCGCGTCCACGCTCCTACGTCCGCAGCCCGACCGCAGACGCGACGAAGGCCGCCCCGACATCGACGATCTCGTCTAGTCGCTGCTCGTAGTCTTCCGTGGGAAGGCCGGCCGACGACATGAGCCAGGGATGCATCATCGTCAGGCCATATACCGCTGCTCCCAACCACAGGCTGACGAGCACCGGATCGAGCCGCGGCTCCTCCACGGCCATCCGATCCTGGAGTTCGGCAAAGCGCCTCGCTATCAACTCGATGGTGTGCGGCGTTCCCGGCTGCTCCATCTTCTCCGGCTCGAAGCCATTGAGTTCGGCGCGGGCGATGAGGAGTATGGAACTCCGGTGCTCGGTCAGCACTCGGCGCAGCAGTCTCTTGACCGTCCCGAGGGAATCCGAAGAAGGGTCCAGCTGATTGGTGGCGATAAGGTCGAGGCCCGAGGTCATCGTGGATCGGATGACCTCCTCGGCCAACGCCTCCTTGGTACCGAAGTAGTGGTGAACCAGGCCGTGGGTGACACCTGCCTCCCGGGCGATGTCTCTCACGCTTACGGCGAGGATACCCTGCTCGGAGAACAGGCGCTTCGCGGCCTTCATGATCTCCGCCTTCGTCTGCTCAGAATCCCCACGTGGTGCCTGCATGCGTCCCCCCATCGGCGTGATCAGGTTCGGATTATAGCGGGGGTGTCAGAGAGCCGACCTCATTCCGGCAAGCTCAGCAATCTCTGATATCGTCCGTGCCGCTGCCCAACTGCTGCTGGCAGACGCCGCGGCGCCACTCATAACGCTCCATGAGCTTCTGAATGAAGAGCTCAAACCTGCCGGTCTTGGTCTTCTCTTTGCTCAGATCGTCCAGGTCCTCGTCGGTCAACTTGGGATAGTTCTTGCGCAGGTTTTCTCTGGCTAGAGCCCGGCGTTCCTCGCTCACGGGCTGGAGCAGCTCGTCATGATGCTCCTCGGTGGTGGGAGGGAAGACTTCCTCGCCCTCGTCGTTCTGCGGAACCTCTCCGAACTTCTCATCCATGGCGGTCTCCATAGTTTGCGGTTTGCGGCATAAAACCAAATATGCCCTCCACGCGCTGATTCTATTCCTCTCCGCCCGAGGCGGCGAGGCGGAGGCGGGGACAACAGCGGCGGCAGGAGCTCAAGAGGGCGACGCGGGAGGCGGGGCAGGGCGAGAGCGGCAGCGCTCCGGGGCGGAAATGGCGCCTGGCCCGAGTAACGCGTCGGTCAGCCGGCGCGAGAGACCGGCCTGAGCAGCGCGACAGGCGGCTCCTGTCCGTAATAGTCGTTCATCAAGGAGGTGCCCAGCATGTCGTTCTGGTTGAAGGTGTCGATAGCGTCGTAGAAGTTCTCCCGAGCCGCAGTCAGCAGGCCGGAGTCGCCTTCCAGGGCTGCCGCCGCCAGATCGTCACAGGCCGCCTGGAGGTCCCGGTAGGCGGTCAGCATCCCGGTTTGGAAGGCTGAGAAAGACGACGGTGCCACGATCTTCTCCAGTTCGACGATGTTCGCTTCGACGACGGTGCTCACGCTACCGGCGGCGCCGGCGAGCGTCGGCATGTCCGGATCCGGCTCCTCCAGAGAATCGTTCAGCCGGTTGACGGCGTCGGCAATGGCGACTCGTGGTTCTCCGATAGCGCTCACATACGTGCACAACTCGAGGCGCTCCTGCACGAAGGTGTCGTCGATGGCGCCCCCGCCCGGCGAGTCCGGGTCGCCCAAGGCAAGGCAGGCCGTGTAGCTCTCGACCGCCGGGCCGAGGTCGCCGTTGGCTTCCTGGGTGAACCCCAGAGCGAACCAGCCCTCGCGCGACCCGGGGAACAACTGCGTGATCCGCGCGGCTGCCTCTAGGGCTCCGCTGTAGTCCTCCTGCTCGAACAACGCGCTCCATTGCCTGTAGTAGGCCGCCTCGTAGTCGGGGTCGGCCTGGATGGCCTGCTCATAGAGCATCGCGGCCCTGCGGAGATCGCCGGCTGCGTAGGCGGCGTCCGCCTCGCTCATCGAGCGGTCGACCGGGCCGGACACGGTGGAAGTGAAGTCGGATCCGCCGGGCGGTCCGCCATGAGCCGCGAATCCGTACGCCGCCGCTCCAGCGACTGCGACGATGGCGACGACGGCCAGAGCGGCCCGCAGACGACGGTCGCCCTCTCTGCCTCGAGCGGCGGGCGGCATCAGGCGGGTGGGACCCCGCCGGACCGCCGGTTCGGGCAGCGCGAAGGTGTTCTTCACGCGCCGGGAACGTAGGAAGTACGGTATCCAGATGGCAGCCAACGGCACGGCCTGTATCAGGCTCCGCCAAGCGCCGCTGGACACGGAGTCGGCCACCTCCTGCAGTCCCAGCGAGCGAAGCCAGCCGGTCATCACCAGCAGGCAGGCGCCTGAGTCGAATGCGGTGGCCGCCAAGACGAAGACATAGAAGGCGACCATGGACCCGCGAACGGCCCGGCGCTTCCGAAAGATCATCACGAGCAGCGCCATGGGGGCAAGGATCATCACTACACTGGCGAAGACCTCGAACAGGGCGAGAGGCTGCCAGAGCCAGTGATAGACGGAGGATCCCTGTGTGGTGAGGGCCGTCCACACATCCGACTGCCGAAGGGGGAGAAACTCGTAGTAGATGTTCCAGGCGTTCCAGCAGATGGTCGCCAGCAGTCCGATGATGGGGAGAAGCAAGGCACCGCCGATGCCCGCGGGGCCCGCCAGATGCCGGTGGAGGCGCCGTTCTGATCCCACGGTGGAGGCATCCCGACTCTCAAGAGAAGCGGAGGCTGCCGCGGGGACTGCGGAAGGCCCAAGGGAATAAGAGGGCCCCGCCTGGGACGGAGGGAGAGCTTGTGTCGGGAGCGCTTGCGGTGTCGTGTACGCCTGTGCGGGCGCGGCCGGCACCGCGGCTCCGCAACCCCGGGGGCATGGCCTTCCCTTGGGGGTGGGCCAGCCGCAGGCCGGGCAGGGCGCAATCTGCATGGCGATCTCCCTCTTGAATGGCTTTGTTCTCTTATCGGCAGAGCGGGGCGAATCGTGAGATGCTGGTGCCATGGAGGAACCTCGAGGAAGCTACGACCTGGACCGCTTCGTGGAGGTGCAGAAGACCTGCTACGAAGACGCCCTCGCCGAGATCCGAGCCGGCGAGAAACGGTTGCACTGGATGTGGTACATCTTCCCGCAGCTGTATGGGCTGGGTTTCAGTCCCACGTCGAAACGCTATTCCATCCGGAGCTTGACCGAGGCTGAGGCGTATCTGTCCCACCCGGTGCTGGGCCCCCGGCTCTTGGAGTGCACCGAGGCCGTTCTGGGGGTGAGCGGCAGGACGGCCCACGACATCTTCGGCTCACCGGACGACTGGAAGCTCCGGTCCTCCGCCACCCTTTTCTCCCTGGTCTCGCCGCCGGGATCGGTGTTTCACCGGCTGCTCGAGCAGTACTTCGGCGGCGAGCCTGATCCCAAGACTCTCCAGCTCTTGGGGCTCTAGGCCATCACCCGGCGAAAGTGAGGATCATCCGACTATGCCGTTGATGAAAGCCGTCCAGATCTCCCATCCAGGAGCCGAGCTCACGCTGGTCGAGAAAGACTTCGAAGCGATGATGTCGGCCTCGGTGCGCTTTTGGGCGGTGTTCGACCTCTGCCCGGCTGATTCCTGAGGTCGCAGTCGGTCGAGCCCAGCTATTCCTTGAGGGAGATCGTCACCCCTCTGAGTGTGAGGTACTGACCGCTGGTGACTTTCAGCTCGAACGAACCGCGCGGATAATCGCTGGCCTTGAGAGTCTGGCCGTTCGCGTCGCTCGCGACCTGCCAATAGCCGATGGTGCTGAGGCCGGTCACTTGGCCTGCATACCAACCGGTCTCGATGTCGTAGCCTGCGCGATACGTCCCGTCGCTTATGTCCGTGGTGAGCAGCGGGTCCGACGCGGAACTGCTCGCCTTCTCCACGAGCACCCCGTCCAATCGCAGGTACTGTCCCCACGTGACTTTGACATAGAACTGGCCCGTAGGATCGCCGCCTGCCACGTACCGGGCCCCGTTCGCGTCGCTCGTGATCTCCCAATGGGCTGCGTCGCCGACGGCAGTGCCGCGATAGAGGCCGGCGGCGATATCGACGCCGGCCCTGTAGATGCCGTCGCCGTATTGCCCATCGGCGAGGCTGGTCGTGCTCGTGGTGGCCTCGGTGGTTGTCGTGGTCGGCTCGGCGGTCGTGGTGGTGGAACTGTCGGACGACGTGGTCGATCCGCCTGGACCACCTGGAGGAGTGCCGGCGGGCATGCCGGAGGGCACGCTCGGGCTCGTACTGTCCTGGGCTGCGCTGCTCTGGCCGGTGGTCGCGCCGGATGCGACAGTGGCGTTCGAGGACGTCTGGCTATCGGATCCGCAGCCGGTGGTGCCGATCGCCAGACCCGCCACAAGCAGGACGGCCGCTGCCAGCACGGCTACTGTCGGTATGCGCGGGCCGCTGTCGCGCCGCGAGCCTCGGTGTAGGCCCCCGCGTACATCCGAATGGCGGGTGAGCCCGTGCTGCCCCGATCGAACCATGGCGATATCCTCCGTTAGCTCGCGCGTCCGTTGTTTCTGCGTGTACCGGCGAACCCAGCATCGAGCATAGGCGGGCACGCATAAGAGCAGCGTCAAGAAACGGGTGGAGTCCGGTGCGACGTGGGGCGGGCGCGCTGCGTCACAATGGGGAACTGTGGCTCGGCCCCGTCTGTCCGCCTCGGCGGCAGGCCGGGCCTCGGTGGCCGCGAGCCGCTCAGCCGGTCTGGGAACTGGGTTGGAGGCCCGTGGCGCTGTCGAAGTCGCTGAGGGCGCGGGCTGCCCGTTCTGTGATGACCGCCCGGTTGTTCTCGCCGATGACCTCCAGGATCGGAGCCGCGATATCCCGGAGCACCTTGTTGTCGCTGGCAAGTTCGGCCAGCACTCTGCGACTCATCTCCAGGCGTCCGCGCGGCGCGTCGGGGTCGGTGAGGCCTTGTAGCACCGGTCTCGCCGCGCGCGGCCCCAGCTGGGTCAGGCCGGTCGCGGCCAGCCAGCGCAGATCGGATTCGGGATCGTCAAGCAGCGCCAGGAAATCCCCGAGACAGGACGAGTCCTCGATCGCCGCCAGGGCCTTGGTCGCCTCCCACCGGACTTGCTTCTGAGAAGATGCGAGCAGAGAGCGCAACTGGGGCACCACCGGATCGCCGATCAGCACCAGTTTCTCCCGCGCCAGTTTCCTGACCATGCCGTCATGGCCGGTCAATTCTTCGAGGAGTCTTTGCACATAGTCTTCCATCACACCTCTCCTCCCGGTCTTGCGGCCGCGCCTTCTTGCGGGGACCGTCACCATCCTAGCAGCGGGTCGTCTTCTGTCCAGCGTTCAGACTGTTCTCGCATGAGTTCCCGGGCCGACCGATATTCCCCGAAGGTTCTTCGGATCCACCGAGCGTCGTTCCCTTCTGTCTCTACAACTCGCCGCACGTAAGAGATGGCGCTCTCGGAGCCAAGACGGGCGGCGTCCGGCGCCAAGGCTTCCAGAGTGGTGAGAATGTGATCGCGCAGTGGGAGCCGGTCGCCGGTTGTCGGGTCGATGTAGAGCGCCTCGAGGCCGAAGCGGCAGGCGGTGAACCGGGAGTAGGAGTAGGTGAGAAAGTCCTCCTCCAGGGGCACCTCCGGCCTGTTCCTGAGCAGGTATGCGCTGAGAGCCTGCATGTAGGCCGCAAGGACCGCTGCCCTCTCCACGGTGAGGGGAGTGTCGCAAACCCGAACCTCGACAGTGCCGAACTCCGGTTTGGGCCGAATGTCCCAGTACAGATCCTTCGTCGAGCCGACGATCTCAAGTGCTTCCAATCTCTCGAAATAGGCGACGAACTCCTGCCAGTCGAGCAGACGGGGAGGGCGGCCGGAAAGCGGAAAGGAGAGGGAGTAGTTGAGGCGCGAGCAATCGAACCCGGTGTCGGCGCCCTGGTTGTAGGGCGAAGCCGCGGCCAAGGCTACAAAGTGAGGAACGTAGCGGGAGAGAGCATGCAACAGATAGATAGCTTCGTCCCCGTCGCTGCAGCCGATGTGAACGTGTTGGCCGAACACCGTCCATTGTTTCGCCAGATAGCCGAAGGTGTCGTAGAGGCGTTGGGCCCGCGGCGCGCCGGATATGGTCTGGCAGGGCCAGCAAAGGGCGGGGTGTGCGCCTCCACCCGAGACGGCGACTCCCAGATCGCTCGCGGCACGTACCAGAGCGTCGCGGATCCTGCGTAGCTCTTCGACCAGAGAAACGAGATCCCGATTCACGCCGGTGTTCACCTCGAGCATGCTCTCGGTGATCTCGTGGGTGACGCCTCCGGGACGCTCGTGGACACGGAGCCGATCGAGCAACTGGGGCGCGGCCGGGGTGAGTCCGTAGTCGTCCACGGAGAGGATCTGCATTTCGAGTTCTACCCCCAGGGTGAACCGATCAGAACCGAAGAACGGGATGAGTGTCACCGTGCCCTCGCCATGGCCTCGATGAGTGTCCCTCAACCTCTTCCCCGCCTGCGCCTTCTTGGAACGTACCGGGCGGTCTATCCCTCGACGTGAGGGGGGCGAGCCGGCCTGTCCCAGATGGGTGAGTTATCCTTACCGGGGGACCGCCTGCGGAGCGTGGCCGCCCCGGCGCCCTTGCGGAGAGGAGGCGTGATGCCAGATTCGATCTTGGTGGTCTATGCCACCCGTGCAGGATCCACTCAGGAGGTGGCCGAAGCGGTAGCGAACGCGCTTCGCGAGGCCGGTTTCACGGTTGACGTGCAACGCCTCCCGCTCGCCGGAACCCTTGCCTCCTACGACGGGGTGGTGCTGGGGGCTCCTCTCTACATGTTCCACTGGCACAAGGACGCTCTGCGCTTCCTTCGGCGCAACAAGGAAGTGCTCAAAGCTCTGCCTGTCGCAGTGTTCGCTCTCGGGCCCTTCAACGACGTGGAGAAGGAGTGGCAGGACGTCCGTACCCAACTGGACAAGGCCCTACGTGAATTCCCCTGGCTGCGGCCCGCTGCCGTCAAGATCTTCGGCGGAAAGTTCGACCCCGCCAAGCTCACCTTCCCCTACAACCTGATCCCGGCCATGAAGAAGCAACCCGTCAGCGATATCCGCGATTGGGACGACATCCGGGAGTGGGCTCGGGGGCTGGCCGAGCGCTTCGGGGCCGAAGGGGGCGACGACCGGGACGAGGGTACGAACGAGGGTGCGGACGAAGAGCCGCGTGAGGTGGCGGACGCGGCGGGTGGCGGCGCCGGCGACTAGGGCACGGATCGGATGGGGCGCCGCTGGGGCGTGGTTCCTCGCGTTCTCCTCGCTCCCGCTTCTTCTCGCGGTGCTGCGTGAGTCAGGTGAAAACGGGGTCGCTCTGGCCCCCTCAATCCACCGGCTCGGCCGATGGGAGTCTTGCGGAAGTGCTCCTTTGTCCGATACCAGAAACGGGACCTGGCCGGTGGAGGTTAAGAAGTCAGGAAGTGCGGGAAGGCCGTCTTGTAACCAACGTCTTGCCGAACTGTAACACTGGCCTGTTCCCAGGTAGGTATGGTGAGCTACGTGAGATCGACACCCCCGCGTCCCTCGTCCCTCCCATCCAGACGGGGGAGCCATGGTGGCCCGCCTCAAGCCAGGGGCGGGCCGCTCCTCTTGCCGAGCAGGTGGGAATCCACGGGTGCTCCCGTCGATGCTGCAGGGTGCCGGGAGCCAGGGGATAATGGATCGTGAAGCGAGGTCTGGAGGACGCGAACGTGCATGACGGTGAGTCAGCGGCTTCGACCGGGGAGGAATCCCTCGAATCCGCCGGGCTGCGCTTGGCGCCTTCTGTGGAAGAGCCGATGGGTGAAGATCTCGGGTCGCCCTCCTTGCTCGTGAACAGGGAGATAAGCCAGCTTCGTTTCTTCTCTCGCGTGCTCGAGGAGGCACAGGACGAACAGGTGCCCCTCCTCGAGCGGGTCAAGTTCCTTGGCATCCTCGGTTCGATTTTGGCGGAGTTCTTCATGGTCCGGGTGGCCGGGCTGAAGCAGCAGGTCTCTGCCGGCATCAGCGACCCCTCTCCGGACGGCCTGACTCCATCCGAACAGCTCAGGGCCATCCGGCCGATGGCGCTAGAGCTGATGGCCGCGTCTCGCACCTGTCTGATGGACTGCCTCAAAGGGCTCGCGGAGGCTGGTGTCCACATAATGGACTACGGGTCGTTGACCGATGCTCAGAAGGCAAGTGCTCGGAGCTACTTCGAGAAGAAGGTGTTCCCAGTGCTCACACCCCTCGCCTACGATCCCGCCCGGCCGTTCCCGTTTATCTCCAACATGAGTCTGAACCTGGCGGTGATCCTCCGGAGAGAAGACGGGACCGAGCACTTCGCCCGCGTCAAGGTGCCGAGCATGCTCCCCCGGCTCATCCCGATCGCGGGGGACGCAGGCGACGGCGGGCTTGTTCTCGTCTGGTTGGAGCAGGTCGTCGCCGCCCACCTGTCGGAACTCTTCCCAGGAGTGGAGATCCTGGAGACTCACCCGTTCCGGGTGACGCGGGACGCCGACATAGCCATTCAGGAACTGGAAGCGGCCGACCTGCTCGAAACGGTGGAACACTTCATACGGCGGCGACGCTTCGGCTCAGTAGTCAGGCTGGTGGTCGATTCGACCATGCCCGCTTACATCCGGTCCATACTCACCCGCAATCTGGAGATCGGGCCGGATGATGTTTACCAGGTGGAGCTTCCCCTCGCGATGAGCACGCTGTCTTGCCTCTACGATCTCGAGCGCCCCGACCTGAAGGATCCTTCGTTTGCCCCCTCACCGCCTGTCGGCCTGGATGACTTCGAGGGCCGCGAAGTGTTCGCCGCCATCCGCCAGGGGGACATACTCCTTCATCACCCCTACGAATCATTCGAGCCGGTGGTGGATCTGCTCGAGACCGCCGCCCACGACCCGGACGTTCTGGCCATCAAGCAGACGTTGTACCGGGTAGGCAGGAACTCACCGGTAGTCGCGGCCCTCTTGGACGCGGCGCGCAACGGCAAGGAAGTGGCCGTGCTCGTCGAACTCAAGGCCCGTTTCGACGAGGAGAGCAACATCGAGTGGGCCCGCGCCCTGGAGCGGGAGGGTGTGCACGTGGTCTACGGGTTGCTGGGCCTGAAGATTCATGGCAAGGTCCTGCTCATAGTGCGGCGCGAGGGTGGCGGCATCCGCCGCTACGTCCACCTGTCCACCGGCAACTACAACGCCGTTACTACCAAGCAATACACGGACCTCGGCCTGCTCACGGCCGACGAAGCCATAGGCGAGGACGCCAGCGACCTGTTCAATTACCTGACCGGATACTCGAAGATGAAGGAATATCGGAAGCTGAGTGTCGCTCCCATGAACCTGAGAGAGAAGGTGGAGACGCTTATCCGCCGGGAGATGGAGACAGCCGGTCGCGGCGAAGAAGCGCACATCATCCTCAAGCTGAATTCGCTTGTGGACAAAAAGATGATCAAGCTTCTCTACGAGGCTTCCCGGGTGGGGGTGAAGCTCGATCTGCTCGTGCGGGGCATCTGCTGTCTGCGGCCCGGTATCCCGGGGATCAGCGACGGCATCACGGTTTCCAGCATCGTCGGCCGTTTCCTGGAACACAGCCGCATCTACTACTTCCGGAACGGCGGCGAGGAGGAGTGCTACCTTAGCAGCGCCGATCTCATGCCTCGCAACCTGGACCGGCGGGTGGAGGCCTTCTTCCCCATCGAGGACCGGGCTTTGGCCAGGCGGCTGCGCTGGGAGATCCTGGAGACCTATCTTCGGGACAACGTCAAAGCTCGGGTCATGCACGCGGATGGGACATACGAGCGGGTCACGAGAGCGGCCGGCGAACCAGCCTGGAACGCTCAGGAAAGGTTCATAACCGGGAGCACCGTCGGCAAGGAGGCGTCATGGAGTTCTACTTCCTGAGGCACGGAGCAGCCATCTCCCGCGGGGACTGGGAGGGCGAGGACTCTTTGCGACCACTGACCGAGGAGGGGCGGGAACAGGTGGCCCGCATGGCCGGGATCCTGGCCAGGATGATCCCTCCCATCGACGCCGTGGTCACCAGCCCGTACCTGCGTGCCTCCGAGACTGCGGAGATCGTTGCCCGGCATCTCAATCTGGATGACAAAGTGGTGAGCGACGAGCGGGTGGCCCCCGGATTCGACGCGGGCCGGCTGGCAAAGCTCGTCAAGCATTCCCCTGGAGCGAACGCTCTTCTGCTGGTGGGCCATGAACCTGACTTCAGTTCCACCCTCCGCGAGCTCACCGGAGCGCGCGTCGTCCTCAAAAAGGGCGGGCTGGCCGTGGTCGAGTCGGCCGACGACACGCTTAAGAAAGCTACTCTCGTCTGGCTTCTTCAGCCGGGGATCGTGGGCGCGTAGGATGGAGATCGAAGCGAAGTTCAAGGCCCCCGAGGCAGGGGTCCTGGATGCTCTTGCCAGTAGTCCGGACGTGGCCGGTTTCGATGCGAGCCGGGGGCGGGTGCAGGATGTCGTGGACATCTACCTCGACACCGAGGACTGGCGCATTCTCGCCGGCGGTTTCTCCTGCCGCCTGCGCCTGGACGGCACCGGTGTCCTGGTCACTGTGAAACAACTCCAAGAGCCGGGCGGTGCCGTACACCGGCGACAGGAACTCGAGATACGGTTGCCCGAGTACCGCGAGCCGGCCTCCTGGCCCGATAGCCCGGCGCGAGACAAGGTACTCGAGCTCACCTCCGGGCATCCCCTCCGGGAGATGTTGGAACTGCGCCAGACGCGGACAACTCGCCTGCTCGGGGCCTCGGATCGCCCGGTGGCCGAGATGAGCCTCGACGTCGTTCGGCTGAGCGCGGCCGACGGGGACGGCGGCGTCGGCGATGGGGACGGCTCGCCCGTGAACGATGGTCAGGAGGGGCATGAAAGCGCGCCCGCCTTGACCGCCGAGCAGGTCTACTATGAGGTCGAGGTAGAACTGTGCGAGGGCGGCGCTGAGCAAGACCTCGAGAGGATAGTCACGGCCCTGCGGAACTCCTGGGCACTGGAGCCGGAACCGCTCTCGAAGTTCCACCGTGCGCTCGGGCTGTCCCGGGCCACCCGTGGGGGCAAAGCCCTGCCTGAAGATGCCACCACTGCGCCGTTTGAAGGGGCCGCCATAGCGCCGTCTGGCGAAGCCGCCACTGCGGCGGCCGCGGGCACGCCGGAGTCTGCCTCCGCCGAAGAAGGGTGCACCAGGCAACCGGCCGCCGAAACTCGGCCCAAGGGCAAGCGGCAGCGCAAGGAGTCGTTCCTGGGCGATGGTCTCGAGGTCCTCGAGAAGCCCGGTCTCACGGCGGACGACACCATGGCGGAATCGTGCCGCAAGACGCTTCTCTATCACCTTCAGAGGATGATGCGCCACGAGCCTGGTACTCGCGCGGGTGAAGATCCCGAGGAGCTCCACGACATGCGGGTCGCGACCAGGCGCATGCGAGCGGCCCTGCGCGTGTTCGCCGATTACGTCGACAAGGATGGATACCGGCCGTTCCTCAAGGCTATGCGGCAAACCGGGCGAGAGCTGGGAGCCGTCCGCGACCTGGACGTGTTCATGATCAAGACTCAGGCGTACATCGATTCGTTGCCGCCCGAAGCCCGCAGCGGTCTCGATCCTCTCGTCGAAGCCTGGCATGCCGAGCGAGACCGGGTGCGGGCCGAGCTACTGGGCTATCTCGACAGCGAGCGGTACCAACGGTTCAAAGAGCGCTTCGAGGCCTTTTTGCGGACTCCCGGCGCTGGGGACGGCAGGGCGCTGGGCTCCGACGGTGAACCGCTGCCGGTCAGGGTGGGAGACGTACTTCCGGCCGTGGTCTTCGACCGGCTAGCCCACGTGAAGGCTTTCGACGGTCCGATCTCCCGTCCCGACGCGCCTCTTTCCGTCTTCCATCAACTCCGCATCACCTCGAAAGGTCTGCGCTACACGCTCGAGTTCTTTCAAGAGGTCCTGGGTCCCGAGAGCAAGCCGCTGATCGACCGGACGAAGCAGGTGCAGGACCATCTCGGTGACCTGCAGGACGCGGTGGTGACCTGCGATGTGCTGCTCGGTTTCTTGGGCTCGGGCACCTGGGGCGTACCTCGTGGCGACAAACGCGGACCTCGAACCCCCTTTCCAGTGAACGCGCCCGGGGTGGCCGCGTACTTGGCGGTGAAACAGGACGAGGTCGAGCGGTTGATGCATACCTTCGGACCGGTGTGGGATCCGGTGCGCGGTTCGGACTTCAGCCGACCGCTGACCGATCTGGTGGCGGCACTCTAGCCCCGGTGCCCGGCGGCGGCCTATGCGGAGGCCGACGAGGAGGGAACTTCCGCGGCGGCCGGTTCCTGGGCTGCTCCGGGTAAGGAATCCACCACGTCGATGACGAGGTGGCGGCGCAGGGTCTTGCGCACGGCCTTCTCCCGGGAGCGGAGCCCCCAGATCTCGAGCTGGGCGTCCCCGTCCACCTCCATGACGAGCCGTAGCTCCTTGGGGGCTGAATCGGCTATGGCCACGTTCCTCACCACTCCCTGATGGCTCCGGTCGAGGCTCTCCACCAGCCGCACGATGAGGCTGAGGAGCTTCACCCGATTGCGGTCCTCCTTGTCGAGCTCGGCGTAGTCGGGCTGGTCGCTGCTGGGTAGGCCGCGCCGGTGGAACAAGGCTACGAGCGCCATCATGGTCATCTCGTGCTGATGGAAGCCGAGGAGATCGGCGTTCTTGATGAGGTAGTACGAGTGCACGTGATGGTTCCCGTACGACAGAAAGGTGCCTATATCGTGGAGACATGTGGCGTGCGCCAGGATCTCCCGCTCCCACTCGCTGTACTGGTGCAGGCCGGTGGCCTTCGCGCTGTCGAAGAGCTGGAGGGCCAACCGCCGTGCGCTTCGCGCGTGTGTCTCGTCGAAATGGCAGGCCCGGCCGAGGTGGAGCACGCTGCGCTCGCGCACCGACAGCCGCTGCAGGTCGTGGGAGTCCTGGGCCAGGTAGTCCATGAGCAGGCCCTCTCGCAGGCTACCCACCGGCATCACCATGATCTCGTCGAACCCCAGATCCTCCATGAGGACGTCGAGAATGGCCGCGCCGCTCACGATGATGTCGGCCCGGTCGGGATTGAGCCCCGAGACTCTACGCCGTTCCTCCAGGGGTAGAGCGCAGAGCATCGCTGCCGCCCGGCGCATCTCTTTCCGGGTGAAGATGTCGGGATTCTCGGGTTCCGGCCCTTTCCGGGAATTGGCGGCGATCGCCGCGAGGTTCCGGATAGTGCCGGCCGTGCCCACCAATAGGTCGGTGTGATGCTGCTTCACATGGAACACCGTGTGCACGGCGGCATGGTGGGCATACTGGCGCAATTGCTCGTAGCGCTTGGGTGACACCGGCCCCTGGTCATCCGGGGAGAACATCAGGCTGGTCAGCCGCACGGCGCCGACGCCCACAGTATCGAGGAAGTCGTAGCGTCTCTGCCCGCCCACGATCACCTCGGTACTTCCGCCTCCGATGTCGAGGAACACGGCCTTCTTGTTGCCGAGATGGATGAAGCTGGAGAGGCCGGCGTAGATGAGGCGCGCCTCTTCTCGGCCCGAGATCACCCGCACGTGCAGCCCGGCTTCCACGCGCAGCCTGTGCAGGAATTCCTCGGCGTTGAGGGCCTCCCTGGTGGCCGACGTCGCCACCGCGACGATCTCTTCCGCGCCATGAGAGCGCGCGAGGTCGACGAAAGTGCGGCAGACGAGCACCGCCTGCTCCATGGGACCCGGCTGCAGCTTGCGCTCGGGGAATTCCCCTTCTCCCAGACGCGCGGGTTCGCGCTGTTCGGTGAGGACCGTATGGGAGTGCCCGGGCACGATGCGCACCACGAGCAACCGAATGGCGTTGGTCCCTATGTCGATAAAGGCAACGACGCGACCATCGGTACTATTCGGAATCCCGACAGACGTCGTCACGTCATCGTCCCCGCTGCCGTGTCTGCCTGGACAAGCCCCAGCATGGCCGTTTCCCGGATGAAGCCAGTCGAATTCACACACATACCTTACCCGACTGAGCCCAAGTGACGCCTGCTTCCCCCGCCGAACCGCCGGGTCAGCAGCCTACGTGCAGTACCGCGAAGACCTCGCTCCGAGGCGTCTCGTCCAGGAGGCCGAGCGCCTCATCGAGTCGTGCGGCAAAGACCGCGACCCCTCGCGTGTCGGCCTCTTCGAAGACCTCGGACATTATTGGGAGAGCCCCCTCGACTCCGGTGCCGATGATCAGGCGACCGTTGCCCCAGGGGATCTCTTCGGCCAGCGAGAGGGGGGTATGGCCGCTTTCGCCCTTGTACGCCTTGGACGGTTTCTTCTTCCGTTTGCGGATCCTGCCAGCCTCGATCACCACATCTTTCCGGTACTTCTTCCCCCAGAGCATGATCTCTCCCGGCTTGATCAGCTTCGTGCGCGGCCGCTCGGGGCCGGCCGCTTCGTCTCCTTGCGCCTCTTCAGCGTCCGCGAGCGCAGTGGCGAGCGTTTCTGCGTCTTGTGTGGCCTCGGGATCGGCCGGTGCCTCGGGATCGGCCGGGGACCGGGCATCAGCCGGTGCCTGGGAGTCCGCCGCGGGCTTCGGTCCTTCAGCCTCCAGGAAGACCCTCGCTTTGTCCAGCGTTTCTCGGGCTTCACCGGATACCACCGGATACTGCGGATCTATCTTTGCGAGGGCGTCGACGATAACCGCGGCGGCAGCCACGCGGGCGAACCACTTGTGGTCGGCCGGGATGACGTGCCAGGGGGCATGTTCGGTGCTCGTGTGCGAAAGCATTTCGGAGTAGGCCGTCTGATAGGCCTCCCAGTGTTCCCTTTCGGCGACGTCGCTCGCGGAGAACTTCCAGTTCTTCTCCGGCTCGTTCAGCCGGTCGAGGAAACGCTGCCGCTGTTCCTCCTTGGACACGTTCAGGAACAACTTCACGATCCGGAAGCCGTTGTCCGCGAGATAGCGTTCCCAGTCGTTGATCTCCCTATACCGGCGTTTCCAAAGGTCTTCCGGCTTCAGCGGCGGCATCCGTTCGGCCGCCAGCAACTCCGGGTGCACTCGAACGACGAGAACTTCCTCGTAGTACGAGCGGTTGAAGATGGCGATCTCACCCCGGGCGGGGAGGGCCTTTGCGCACCGCCAGAAATAGTCATGGTCCAACTCCTCGGCGGAAGGTTGCTTGAAGCTGGTCACGCGCACTCCCTGCGGGTTGACTCCGCTCATGACATGGCGTATGGTGCCATCCTTTCCTGCCGCATCCAGGGCCTGGATGATCACCAGCAGCCCGTAGATGTTCTGCGCTGCGAGCCGCTCTTGGTACTCGCTGAGAAGCGCCACTCCTTCCTGGAGAATCTCATCGCTTTCCTTCTTCTCGACCCCGGCCCCGTGGTAACTGGGATCGAAGTCCTTCCGGAGAACGATCGGCTGTCCGGGCTTGACTACGAAGCGTTTCGCCGACTCGGCGATTCTCGTCATGCGTTCATCATCCATGAGTCCCACTCCTTGGCGCTCGTCGCGTCATAGGCATCGCGCACAACCATCGTATTCTCGTGGGCGGGACGATTGTATTCCCTGTTGGGGAATGGTGCCCATAGCGCTCTCAAGGCATTCACGCTCGGCCGATTCAAGAAGCTTCGATTCCCTCTTCTTTTAACGGAATCTTCACGCTCCTGCACCCTCTCCTTAACATGGCCAGCCGCTCCTGACGTTAGCGTAGGGGCCAGGCAAGACAGCGGAGCTGTGTGACCAACCAATCAGAGAAAGGAAGCATGCCGTGTCTGTCAAAAGCACCAAGATGGGGGTCATCTCTTTGATTGCCGTTCTGGCCGTCGCAGTGGCGCTGATGAGCGTCTTTGCGGCCGCCTGCGGCTCCGAAGAGACCACCACCACGATGGCCCCCGCC
>CAZWAR010000009.1:0-5077 GCA_964631965.1 uncultured Gaiellales bacterium | reverse complement strand
CAGGGTGTCGGCTCCGGTGCCGGTATCCAGCAGTTCACCAACCAGACCGTCGATTTCGGTGCATCCGATGCCTTCATGAAGGCCGAAGAGATCCAGGCTGCCGAAGCCGCCCGCCAGGGCGCCAAAGTTCTGCAACTGCCCACCGTCTTCGGTTCTGTGGTCCTCGCCTACAACCTCGAGGGCAGCCCAAAGGTCATTCTCGATGGCAACACTGTGGCCAAGATCTACCTCGGCCAGATCACCAAGTGGAACGACCCGGCTATCGTTGCTCTCAATCCGGACACTGCCTCCAAACTCCCGGATGCTGAGATCAAGGTCGTCCATCGTTCCGACTCTTCCGGGACCACCAACGCGTTTACTACATATCTCGCCGCTGTGAATGCCGACTGGGCCGACGGTCCGGGCATCGGTAAGTCGCCCAAGTGGCCGGTCAGCGGCTTCGGCGGCCAGGGCAACCCGGGTGTGGCCGGTATCGTGCAGCAGAATGTCAACTCCATCGGGTACGTCGAGCTTGCCTACGCCGAGCAGGTGGGTCTGTCCACAGCTGCCATGAAGAACGCTTCCGGCAACATCGTGACGGCCAGCCTCGAATCCACCAGCAAAGCGGCCGAAGGCCTGCAGATCCCTGCGGACTTCAACCTGCTGCCTCTGGTCATGAACAGCTCCAACCCGGAAGCCTACCCGATCGTCACCGGCACCTACCTGCTCGAGTACGACAAGATGCCGGCCGAGAAAGCTCCGCTCTTCAAAGCCTTCGTGACCTGGGCCCTGGGCGAAGAGGGCGACGCCATCGCTCACGACAACGGCTATGCCACCCTGCCGGCCGACCTCAAGGCCGCCGTCATGAAGGTGGTCGACTCGATCGGTTCCTAGGATCAGTGAGCCTTGTTTGCAGTCAGTTGTTTCGAGACGTTGCAGCGGAAGGGAGCCGGCCGATTGGCCGGCTCCCTTGCTTGCTCATGAGTATCGATCTTCGCGTCCAAGCTGTGGGCAAAGAAAGGCGAAGCCCGGCCCCCAACAAGGGCGCCAGGCTTCGCCAGCAGGCAGGATTTCAGTCGATGAACGCGACGGTCCCCCGCGGTTCCCGCTCCATGCGAGAGAACCTCGTCTCGTCGTCGGTGTAGCCGATGGCCAGGCCACATTCCACCTTCCAGCCCTCCGGAATGCCTGCCTCGCGGGCGAGAGCGGCGTTCTCAGGCCTGTTGAGAGCGTATGACGGCGAGCGCAGGAACACCGAGCCCAGACCTAACTCTGTTGCCTGCAGCAGCATGTTCTCTACCGCAACAGCGCAGTTGGCCTGCGTATGGGGTACCTCGGGTGGGCCCGAGAGAAGGATGACCACAGGCGCCCCGTACAGCGGGCGGTAACCGGGGAGGGCGGCCCGCTCCATGAGGAAGTCGTTGCCGGAATTCCTCATGACGTCCAGAGTCTCCTCGTTCACCTGATCCATGAGAGGCCTGTTCCGGATCACCGACATGTTGTACTCGCCGGCGTTGGGCGCCCACTGACCGGCCTTGATGACCTTGCCCAGGTCTTCGTCGGAGACGGGCTTGTCCTGATATGAGCGGATGCTCTTGCGCTTCAGTACGGCTTCGTCGACGTTCATCTGCCTGTTCCTTTCCCGACGGCGTTGGGCCGTCACTCCATGATTCCCGCGATGCACGGACCAGCAGTGATATGACATTCCCGGGCGAAGGCCTCGGGATATTTTCTGCGCAGAGTGTCCAGATCGGTCCTCTCCACCTCCACGAGGAAGCCGGAGACGGCCATGCCCACCGTGTTCTTCGAGGTGCAGTTGCGGGGCACGATGGTGTTGATCACTCCACCCCGGTCGATCTCACCGGGCACGATGGGATCGTATTTGGCTCCATGGTCGATGCCCACGGCGCCGGCCATGATGCGCTCGGTCACATACGCGCCGGCCAGGACGGTGCCCCGCTCGTTATAGATGGAGACAACATCCCCGTGCTTGATGCCTCGGGCGGCGGCATCGGCCGGGTTCATCCACAGCGGGTGATACTGATAGCCGTCCGAGGCTCTCACCTTGCAGGTCTCGATCTCCCTGAACCAAGTGACGTCGTCGTGCTGGGAATGCACCCCCCACCGCGGGTGGTTGCTCATGACGAGGAGCGGATACTTCTTGCTCCGCTCGGTGCCGATGGTCTCCTGATGCGTCTCGCCTCCGGGAATCCACTTGGGCACCGGGGGCCGTTCGGGGTCGTCGGGGAAGTGCTCGGCCAAGCCGGTAGAGTAGAACTCGAGCTTGCCGGTGGGGGTCTGCAGAGGGTGGCCTTCCGGGTCCTCGTAGAACTTCACCAAGCCGGCGGGGATGTTCTCCCAATCGGGCTGGGGCGGGACCACGTAGTAGCCCTTCTCCAGGAACTCGTCCCAGGTTATCTTCTCTGAAACGGGGCACTTCTCGAAGCCGTCGCGGATGATCTCCGGCACGCTCATGCCGCCGGTGTATTCCTCGAGCAGTCCCAGCTTCTCGGCGATCTTGCAGACCACCTCGTAGTCGCTCACCGATTCACCGAGCGACTCCATGCAGCGCGGCTCCGGATAGAGCAGGTCCATCTGGCCGCTGAACACATCCGAGCCAATATCGTCTTCTTCAAGTTTGGTGTTCACCGGCAGGAGGATGTCGGCGAACAGAGCGTCGTTCTCGATCCAGGGGTGCTGGCACATGACGAACTCTATGTCCGGGTGCCTGAGCGCCCGGATGAACATGTTGCCGTCGTTCCAGCAGGTGATCCAGGAGGGGGAATCGGTCCAGATCATGTGGATCTTGGAGGCACCCTCAGCCGGATAGGTGTACTTGACGAACTGGTCTTCGCGTTCGCTCCGCATACCGTAGCGGTTGCCGTACCACTCGCCCTCACCTTCGAGGATGAGTTTGGGCACGAGCGTCTTGGGGATGCACGAATCGCGCTTGAACTCCGGCGGTCCGTCGCCCCGGTAGGCGGCGTCGATGTTGCATTGCACCGAGGGCATGGGTGCGGCCTGGTTCTCGGGAAGAAGGGAGAGGGCCCACTCGATCATCTTGGCCTGGTTCGCTCCCGGCTTGCCCAGCCCCTGCATGGCCAGGCACAGCACCTGCAGGCGGGCGGGTTCGGTGGAGTAGGGGCCACGGATGGCCGGGCCCCCGTTGGAGATGACCACGGTGGTGCGTTTGGCGGCCCACTCATCGGCGAGGGCTTTGATGATCCGGGCGGGGATGCCGGTGATCGGCGAGGCCCACTCCGGGGTCTTGGGGACGCCGTCCTCGCGGCCCATCACGTAGTCCTCGAACTTGTCCACGCCGTATGCGTGGCTCTCGAGGTACTCCTTATCGTAGGTGCCGCGGGAGAACCAGCGCTGAGCGATGGCGAGATAGAGGGCGGCGTCGGTGTTGGGAAGGATGGGGATCCACTTGTCGGCGTGGACCGCGTTGCCGTAGTTGCAGTCCGGGGCGATGTAGATCTGACGGATGCCCAGTTCGGTCCACCAGTAGTTGAAGCGGGAGACGAGCTGACCCCCCCACCCCCAGGGGGTGGTCTCCGGATCGCACCCCCAGAAGAGGAGCAGTTCGGCGTTCTTCGAGATGTCGTAGAGGAGATTGGACTGCGGCAGCTGCTGGCCGATGAACTCACATCCCCACACGTGTTTGGCCCCCCAGTACCAGCCCTCCCAGCTGTCGGCGTTACGGACCTGGTGGGTGTAGCCGCCGAAGAGATCGAGGAGTTTTCTCCCACAGCCGTGGGGGCCGTGCACGGTCTTGTTCTCCCCGTGCTGGTCGTTCTGGTAGAGGATGGCGGTGGGGCCGTAGGTCGCCTTGACGCGGTTCATCTCGGCCGTCACGATATCGAGGGCCTCGTCCCAGCTTATGCGCACGTACTTGCTGACCCCGCGGTTCTGGATGTTCCTCCCCCCGGGGCCAGTGGAACCGGGGGCGCCGTTCGGGTCGAAGTCCACCCGTTTCATGGGGTAGCGGATGCGGGCCGGGGAGAAGACGCGCTTCTTGTAGCAGAGGGAGAGGGGAGGGGGCAGGGTCTTCTCGCCCGGATCGAAGCTCTTGCCTCTGGCCTCCATCACCCAGGGTTTCACCTCTTCCTTGGTGTAGGAGTCGTAGAAGCGGGCCGGGCGGATGCGGATGACTTTGCCGTCTCTCGAGTCCACCATGCAGGCATTGCCGCCCCAGCTGATCCCAATGAAGCACATGTCGCGCACCACGACCCGCTCGCCGGATGCGTTCATCGGGCCTCTGAATTCGAGCCTGTCTTCCCCCACGATCGCTCCTCTCGATGTTTCCGGCCTCTCACAAGCCTGAGGCAATCATAGTATGTGAAGGGGTCTCGATTCTACAGTGAACTAGCGCTCAGTAGGCAGCGCGGACGTTCCCGCAACTCCCGGCGCGCCTCGACGGCTCGCTTGACAGCGTTCTCGGGGGTTCCTACGATAGAAATGGTTCTTCTCGTGTGTCCCTATTGTGTCCCCAGGGAATATCCAGTGCGGAGAGAAGAGCTGAGGGGCCGCTCGGGAGGTGAGCGGTGCCGAGGATCACGAATAGGACCGTGGCCGGCCTCACGCCGGATCCGGAGAGGGAAGTGTACGTCGTGGATGACGACCTTCCCGGTTTCGGCATACGCCTGCGGCCTTCTGGGCTGGCTACGTATGTCATCCGCTATCGCAACGGCGCCGGAGAGTCCCGCCGGTTCACCATCGGGCGTGTGGGCGTGCTACCTCCGGACAAAGCCCGTCGGATGGCCCAGAAGTATCTCGTGGCGGTGGCTGCGGGCGCCGATCCGGTACAGGACAGGCGACAGAAGCGTCACGATCGGAACGCGAGCACACGGGGAGCGGAGGCCATGGAACAGATCGAACGTCTCCGGCGGTTCAAGATCTTCGCGGAGCTGCCTCCCGGAGAGCTGAGCGTCATCGCGGACATCGCGGAGAGCCGCAAGTTCGCAGCAGGAGATCAATTGATCGCGGAGGGAGCTCCTGCGGATCGGCTGTGTCTGCTCGCGAGCGGCCGGGCGGCGGTCAAGGTGCGCGAAGCCGACAGCAGTCAGATCCAGATCGACGATCTCGGCCCTGGCGA
>CAZWAR010000008.1:13928-40224 GCA_964631965.1 uncultured Gaiellales bacterium | reverse complement strand
GGGGTCTACTATGTGGGGGGGGTGCTCTTGGCCGCCTCTTGGGCTGGCGTACCATTTGGGTTGGGTGGGCTGGGTGGCGCCGGCGGGGTGAACACGGGTACGGGCGGACCGAGCGAGGGGGGGAGTCTCTTCCGCTGGCCGTTGCTCGTGGCCGCCGCCGTCGCCTTCATCTTGTTCATCCTCTACGAACGGCGGCAAGAACGACCACTCGTCCGGCTCGCACTGTTCCGCAGGCCACCGTTCGCCGCAGCCAATATCGCTCACTTCCTCCTGGGAGCCGCCCTGATCATCGGAATGGTAGAGATACCGCTCTACGCAAACACGCTGTTCGGGCTTTCGGAGCTGGGCAGCGCCATCCTGCTGATCGAACTCGTGGGCATGATCCCGGTAGGCGCCGTGATAGGGGGTCTATTGGCGGACTACGTCGGCTATCGAGCTGTGGCGATACTGGGTTTCCTCGTGGCATGCGCGGGTTTCTTCCTCGTGAGCCAGTGGCCGCTCGAACCAGGTCAACTCCTGATGCTCCGGGATCTCCTCATCAGCGGCTTCGGGTTCGGGCTGGTCGTCGGGCCCATCGGAGCGACGGCGACCCACGCAGCCGGCAGCCGCTGGATGGCCACCGGGGCGGCTCTCGTGACGGTCTCTCGCATCGTCGGCATGGTCATGGCGCTCTCGGCGCTCAGCTCCTGGGGCGTGCGCCGCTACAATTCCCTCACCAAGGACGTCATCATCCCCATCGTGAAGCCGGCTGGGGTAAGCGACGCCCAGTGGCAGGCGATGAAGAACGCGGCAGAGGCAGCCATCGACAACGCCCTCCACACCGTTTTCAGCAACTTTTTCCTCATAGCCGCGATCACAATCGGCGTTGCAGTGATCCCGGCTCTCTTCTTCTACAACAAGCGGACGCGAGGCGAGGGCCGGCTCCCGTTCCTACCGCACTGATGATGCTCCGCGGCACTCAACGTCTCTTCGCGGCCTCTGTCCGCGCGCTCCGCTAGAATGAGGTCGAGCTACACGCCAAGCGAGGACGCATGAACAATGACCAACTCGATCTCGGCGCCTCGGTCGACCCGCAGCGGCCAGATGACCGGAGGTCTCCCTCCGCGCCGCCCCGAGTGGCTGTGAGCGAACTCGTCCCGGGCACGAGCGTAGAGGGCATCTACCTGCTCTCCGCCAGAGAGACGCGCCAGACCCGTGCGGGGAAGCCCTTCTACAAGCTCCGTGTAGGAGACCGTACCGGCACTGTCGATTGCACTGTCTGGGAAGTGTCGTCGGTCGGCGGAGACGTAAAGGCCGGCGACCTGGTCATGCTGTGCGCCCGAGTCACCGAGTATCAGGGCAAGCCCCAGCTGGAAGCCACCCGGGTTGTCCCAGCCCCGGCCGGGTCCGCGGAGCCGCGCGACTTCCTCCCGTCCACCTACCGCGACATCGAGGAGTTGAGAGGCTTTCTGCAGTTCCACGTCGGCTCGGTGTACGATCGTGACTACGCAGCTCTCCTGCAACTCATCTTCGGCGACGACGCCTTCTTCGAGACATTCACCTCGGCGCCTGCGGCCAAGGTCTACCATCATGCCTACCTCGGCGGACTCGTGGAGCACACCGTGAGCGTCGCCGAGATGTGCGACTTCGTGGCTCAACAATACGGGCGGGTGGACCGTGATCTGCTGCTGACCGCAGCTTTGCTGCACGACATCGGCAAGACTCGGGAACTCGCCTTCGACACCGCTATTGACTTCACCGACGCCGGCAAGTTTCTCGGACACGTCATCCAGGGGGTCATGATGGTGTCGGAAAAGGCTTCGGAACTCCCTTCCTTCCCCGAGCCAAAGCTGCAGCAGTTGCTTCACTGCATAGTCAGCCACCACGGCGAGCTGGAATGGGGGTCACCGAAGCGGCCGAAGACCATCGAAGCGCTCATCCTGCATCACGTCGACAATCTCAACGCCAAGGTCAAGGGGTTCCTGGAGATCGTCGACGGGTCGCGGGACGCTGCCTGGACCGATCTTCGCAATCTCTTCCGCCGGCCGCTGCACGTGCCGCGCGCCGCCCATCAGGAGGAAGATTTCCTGCCTCCCGCCGAGGACGATCCGGGGAGCGTCAGCTCCTAGGGATACGCGTCGTTTCGGCCGATCACTCGCTCGATCCGACAGCGCCACGCATCGACCGGCACCGGCGTGGATCGTTGGCTGCCGGAGTAGGCGTCGGGACTCTTGTCAGCGATCCTCTTCGCGAAGCGTGTTGTCGACCGTTTGCTCGATCTCACTATCGACCGACAGTTTGTGAGCCGGAGGGCTCACCAACTCGTCGCCTGGGTTCCGACCGAGAAGAGCCGACTCTCCCGCCATCATGGCGTCGAAAGCCTTGGCTTTCAGCCTGCTTCGCGTCAATTCGATGCGGGCCCGCATCGCGTCGTAGTCGGACCCGTTGCCGTCTGTGGACACCTGTGCGGCCGCGGTGGGCTGTTCCGGGACGGCACCAAAGGCGGCAGCGGCCACCTGCATCGTATCGTCATCGTCGGTCGCCGGGGGCGGGGCGAGTCCCGAGACGGGGGGTCTGGCCTCGGCTGGAACGGGCTCTTGATCGACAGCGGCAAACGGCCTCTCCAGCTCCTCTCGGATGCGCCTTCTCGTCTCCTCTATCCTGGACTTGAGGTCATCGCCCAGAGCAGCCTCGGCCGCTACCCCGCTCGGCTCAGCCTGAGCGACGGGGCCGGCCGCTCCGAGGAAGGGCATCGCGGGCTCGCTCGAGGGCGCGGGCGGAGAGGGCTGCTCTTTCCGGGTCTCCTCAGCCTCGAACACGTCGGCTTGTTCGAACTCCCGTTCGGTAAGCCCCTCGTCCGTCACCGGCTGCCCGGTGAACTGAGTCTCGGCGAACTGAGTCTCGGCAACGGGCTGCTCGGCGGCCCGGACCTCCTCGTTGAAGGCTGCAGCTGATTCGGCGGCGGCTGTTTCGGCTATCTCCGGCCACCCGGCCGCCATCCAGGTATCGTGATCTTCTGGGGTCGTGTCCTTCTCCCCTACCTGCGGGCCTTCGTACGGCCGCACATCCTCCGGCATGACCGGCAACAACTCCCCGAGCTCGGCGTCCTCCCTGAGGAAAGCGGCGGACGGTTCCCAGCCGGCTCCGGGGACGGGGCTTTCCAGCACTTCGGGGCTGAAGACGATCTCGGACTCGATCGCGAGCATGCCGGCTGAATCGGGGAACTGCTCCTCTTCGACCGACTCGGCCGCCGGGACTTCCTCCTCCACCGTTTCCGGAACAACGAGGGCGGCTGGTTCGGCCGGAGCTGCGAGAGCGGAGGTCATCGATGGCTCGGGGGCAGCGGCGGGCTGACCGGTAAGCCCAGGCTCCGGCTGTTCAGGAGCCGTAGCAGCAGGCCGCGTTTCCGCAGCCGCGGGAGGGGCTTCCTGAACCGCGGGTGGCACCTGTTCTACATGAGGCGCGGCCACCGGGGCCGAGGGCGCCAAATCGACAGGCGGAGCGGGGGCGTCGCTCGGCCGAGCTACATCTGCAACCGGCGGGACCCACCAGGTCGCCGCCGCTTCGCCGGCAGGCTCCGGCGGGGCCTGGAGCACCGGGGGAGCATACGCCTCAGGAGCGGGTTGCGCGACCGGCCGGCTGTAGTAGCCTTGGGACGGAGCCGACGATGGTGCCGGCTGACTCGGCTGGAAGGGCTGCGCCGGCTGCCCGCCGGGCGCGCCCTGCCCCTGAGGGGTCTCGGTGGGTCTGGAGGAAACGGGTGGAGGCAGTGTCTTCTTATCCTGAGCCTGCCGGCCTTGCTTCTTCATAAAGAGGATACCGAAGACAGCACCCACGGCTCCTCCGAGCAATATCCTCAAGAACCCATCCATGCTGAGCCCCTTCCTGAGCGCCAACCGATCTTCGCTGTCGCTGCCCGACAGCAGTAGCTCCAACTTTAGCAGCAACCTCTTCCGCCTTTTCGCCACGGCACGTGGTGGAGACCTATCATTTATCGGCCGTCGCAGGGAGAACCTTGACTCACGCTCAACGACCCGGGTCCTTTCCTCCTCCTTCCCGTAGAGTACGGAGACGACCTAGGAATTCCTTGATTCGCGCTTCCAGGCCGTTCTCAGTTGGCTGGTAGAACTCCGTGCCAGCCAGTTCATCCGGAAGATATCGCTGATCGTTGTAGCCCCCGGCGTCATGAGGATACTGATAGCCCACGCCGTGACCAAGAGTCTTCGCTCCCGAATAGCCGGTACTGCGGAGGAACACGGGAGGAGCCTGGGCTCCATGCTGCTCTACCTCGGCGATGGCCGCGTCTATGGCCTTGTAGGAGGCGTTGGACTTCGGCGCGCAACTCAAGTAGGTAACTCCGTGAGCCAGGTTGATGCGGCACTCGGGCATCCCCACGAACTCCACGGCCCGCGAGACGGCCACGGCTATCTCCAGAGCCCGGGGATCGGCGTTTCCTATGTCTTCCGAGGCGAAGATGAGCATCCGGCGGGCGATGAATTTGGGATCCTCGCCCCCGGTGAGCATCACGGCGAGGTAGTAGAGAGCGGCATCCGGGTCGGATCCGCGAAGACTCTTGATGAAAGCGGATATCACATCGTAGTGAGCGTCTGCCTGTTTGTCGTACAGCACCAGCTTGCGTTGGGCGGCCTGCTGTAGAGTTTCCGCATCGAGAGAATCCATGCCTCTCGCGCGGGCGAGGACCAGGGAGCGCTCCAGCAAATTGAACGCCTTCCGGGCATCCCCAAGGCCTGACTCGGCGATCATATCGAGCACGGCCGACGGCACCTCGACATCTGCGATCTTCACGCCGGCATCAGGGTTTGCCAGCGCGCGATCGAGAAGGGCGCGGATCTCGGCCGTGGGGAGCGGCTCGAACTGATACAGCTCGCACCTCGAGATGAGTGCCGGTATCACCTCGAAGTACGGGTTTTCGGTGGAGGCGCCGATGAGCATGATCACACCATCCTCCACAGCGTGCAGGAGGGCGTCCTGCTGGGCCTTCGAGAAGCGGTGGATCTCGTCGATGAAGAGCACCGTGCGGCGCCCGGTCTGCGCCCGGCGGTCGCGAGCCTTGTCGATGACCTTCCGGACTTCCGCAACGCCGGAGCTCACCGCAGACAGTTCCTCGTACACGGCCCCCACCGCTGCCGCCACCAGCCTGGCCACAGTGGTCTTGCCGGTCCCCGGCGGCCCGAAGAAGATCATCGAACCGACCGTGCCGGTCTCGATGGCTACCCGTAGCGGGGCCCCCTCTCCCAGGAGACGATGCTGCCCCACCACCTCACCCAAAGACCGGGGGCGCATGCGGGCGGCCAGCGGGGCATTCTCGGACAGATCGGCACTGAGACCGGAGCTGAAGAGGTCCTCCTCCATGCCCGGATTCTACCAGTGCGCGGCGGGGCGTGAAGACGGCCCGGATTGCTAGAATTGGCGCGAGGCACGTACTGGACAGAAGGATTAGGAGCATGTCCCGACAAGTTCTGGTGTTGAACTCAACCTACGAACCGCTGAACGTCTGCACACTCCATCGGGCCATCGTCCTCATCCTCAAGGGCAAGGCCGAGATGGTCGAGTTGACCTCCGGGCTGATGCGGTCGGAGAGGACCTCCATCGCGGTACCCACGGTCATCAGGCTCGTCGAGTACGTGCGGATCCCGCGAACGAACGCGCGCCGGGTGTCGCGGCGGGCCATCTTCGCCCGGGACGGCTACCGCTGCCAGTACTGCGGCAGCGCCCGGCATCTCACCATCGACCACATCATCCCGCGAAGCAAGGGGGGTGCAAGTTCCTGGGAGAACGTGGTCACGTCCTGCGCTCCCTGCAACGTCAGAAAAGGCGCTTGTCTGCCCCAGGAAGTTGGGATGTGGCCATCACGAAAGCCGCGACCGCCGATGCTTTCCGACTTCGTGCTCGCCGCCCAGAGAACGATCCCCCAAGCGTGGCTACCCTATCTCGACAGGGTGGCGTAGGGGCGAGGGCCTCTGCGGGTCACTCGGATTCGGTCCAGCGTCCCATGCGCAGGTACTTCTCGTGGCGCAGGCGCACTCTTTCCGCCGGGTCGACCTTCTCCAATTCGCTGATGGCCAACTGTACCTGGCGCATCACCCGCTTGGCGGTGGCCGAATGGTTCGTGTGGGCTCCCCCCGTCGGTTCCGGGATCACGCCGTCGACAAGACCGAGCTCGAACAGGTCCATCGCGATGAGATGAAGGGCTGAGGCCGCCTTCGGGCCTTCAGCCGCATCGCGCCAGAGGAGAGCCGCGCAGCCCTCGGGGGAGATGACGGAATAGATGGAGTTCTCCAGCATGAGCACGCGGTCGCACACCGCCAGACCCAGCGCCCCTCCCGAGCCGCCCTCCCCGATGATGACCGTCACCGTAGGGATCTTCAGCCCGGTGAAGGTCAGGATACTGTTGGCGATGGCACCGGCCTGCCCGCCCTCTTCCGCGTCCTTGCCCGGATAAGCCCCGCCCGTGTCGACGAGGGTCACGAGGGGCAACCCGAACTTCTCCGCCAACCGGGCCAACCGCATGGCTTTGCGATAGCCTTCGGGTCGGGCCATCCCAAAACTGCGTTCCTGCCGTTCGTCGAGGCTGTGGCCCTTCTGATGACCTACGAGCACGATCGAGCGGTTGCCCAGAGTGCCCAGACCGCCGACCACGGCGGCGTCGTCGGCGCGGAGCCGGTCGCCCTTCAATTCCACGAAGTCGGGAAGCATGTGTCGAATGTAGTCGAGGGTCTGCGGCCGGTCTTGGTGACGGGCTATTTGAACCACGTCCCACGGGCTGGGCACGCCTCCCCCGCGACGCAGGAGCTGTATGCGATCCTGGATGCGTTTGATCTCTTCACTGTAGCCGTCGGGGAACGCGGGCAGATCTCGCAGCTCGCGCAGCCGCTGGATGAGCCGGAGCGCTTCGTGGGTGTACGAGCGAGCTTTTCCAGCCGCGCGCTCCGCCGTCTTCTCGGTGGGAGGATTAGCCTCCGGCATGGATGTCACCCCCTCCGAGGAGGTCGAGCAGGAGAGCCAGGCGGTCTTTGAGATTCAGTCTGTGGACCACCATGTCCACCTGGCCCTGCTGGAGCTGTTTCTCGGAGGTGCCGAAGTCCGGGGGAAGTTTCTCCCGCGTGGTCTGTTCGATGATACGGCTGCCCGCGAACTGCATCACCGCGCCGGGTTCCGCCAGGATGATGTCCGCTGTGGTGGAAAAGCTCGCGAAGACGCCTCCCGTGGTGGGATGGGTGAGGACGGTGATATACGGGAGACCGGCATCTCCGACCAGACGAGCCGCGGTGATTGTCTTGGCCATCTGCATGAGGGAGAACAGACCCTCCTGCATCCGGGCACCACCCGAGGAGGCGATCACCACGAGAGCGCGCCGGTCGGCGGCGGCCGCTTGAGCCAGGCGGAAGAAACGCTCGCCCAGCACCGAGCCCATCGAGCCGCCCATGAATTTGAAGTCCATCACTCCCAGGGCGGCGGGGTGTCCGGAGATGGTGCAGAGCGCGGCCAGAAATGCCTCCGTCAACCCGGTCTCTTTCTGGGCGTCGGCTACCCGCTCCGGATACGGGCGTAAGTCGAAGAACTCGAGCGGATCGGCGGGCCGAAGTTCGTCCGCGATAAAGCTCACACTGTTCGGGTCAGCCAGCATCGATACACGGGCCCGGGCCGGCATGGGGTAATGGTAGCCGCAGTGCGGGCAGATGTGGAAGTTGTCCTCCAACTCGCCGTCCCTCAGGCCCCGGCGGCACTTCTTGCACTGCGGCCCGGTGACTTCGACTGGAGCCGGCGGCTCCCTCCGTGTGACCTGTACTGTCACATACTTGGCCATCTATCTGTCCCACTCAGCCGTCGATGCACACTGCCGGCGTGACGTCACGTCTCAACCCTCATACCTCTTGAACGCGACCGCTACGTTGTGACCGCCGAATCCGAAGCTGTTCGACACGGCCACGTCGACCTTGGCTTCCCGAGCCACGTTCGGAACGTAGTCCAGATCGCACCGGGGATCGGGGGTCTCGAGGTTTATCGTAGGCGGTACCTTACCAGCTTCCATGGAGAGTATGGTAGCAGCAGCTTCCAAAGCACCGGCCGCGCCGAGGCAGTGGCCGAAGATGCTCTTGCACGAACTGACCATCACCTTCCGCGCGTGATCCCCGAGCGCGAACTTGATGGCATTCGTCTCCATCACGTCGCCGAGCGGGGTGGACGTGCCGTGGGCGTTGACGTAGTCCACGTCGGACGGAGATAGGCCCGCGTCCTCGAGGGCCCGCAGCATTGCCTTGCCGGCCGGTTCGCCCGTCTCCACCGGCTCAGTGAGGTGGGAGGCGTCGCCCGTCATGCCGTAGCCCACCATCTCCCCGTAGATGTGCGCTCCGCGCTCGAGCGCGTGTCCGAGCTCCTCGAGCACGAGGACACCGCCGCCCTCACCCATGACGAATCCGTCACGGTCGGCGTCCCACGGCCGGCTTGCCCTCTCGGGCTCGTCGTTGCGGCTGGACAGTGCCCGCAGGGCCGCGAATCCCGCCATGCCGGCCGGGTTCACAGCCGCTTCCGCGCCACCGGCGAAGATGGCGGTCGCCTCGCCCCGGCGGATGATGTTGAAAGCGTCGCCCAGAGCGTTGTTCGCGGTCGCGCAGGCGGTGCAGGTGGCGTTCACAGGCCCCTGCAGCCCCAGGATGATGGAGGTGCAGCCCGACGCCATGTTTGGGATCATCATCGGTATGAAGAAGGGGCTCACCCGCGTCGGACCTTTGCTCAGCAGGATCTCGGTCTGCTCGAGAAAAGTATCGAGGCCGCCCACGCCCGAACCGATGACACAGCCGACCGCATAGGGGTCCTCGGCGATCGGATAGCCGGAATCGTCGAGAGCCATAACCGCCGCGGCCGCGCCGTATTGCGCGTAGCGATCCATACGCTTATGCATCTTCTTGTCGATGAACTCGTTGGCATCGAAGTCTTTGACTTCGGCGGCGATCTTCACCGGGTACTCGCTGATATCGAACCGCTGAATCGTACGGACGCCGGAGCGTCCCGCCAGCAGGTTCTCAAGGAACGGCACCTTGCCGATACCGATAGCCGATACCACCCCGATACCGGTGACCGCTACCCGCTTGTATTCGACGATCATCGCCATTCTTCGCATTCCTCCCAATCTCAGGCTGCAGCGAAAGCCCTGCCCGCCGGTAGCCCCCTACCCATCAAATCCCGAGTCCGCCATCCACCGGGATGACGGCCCCGGTGATGAACGATGCCGTGTCGCCCGCCAGGAAGGCGACGGCGTCCGCAACGGTCTCGGGCGAGCCGATACGGCCCAAGGGGATCTGGCCGACCAGTGCCTTCCGCGCGGCCTCCGGCAGCGCGGCGGTCATCTCGGTCTCGATGTAGCCGGGCGCCACTGCGTTCACCCGCACGTTGCGGGAGGCCACTTCCCGGGCAAGCGACTTGGTGAAGCCGATGAGCCCGGCTTTGGCCGCCGAGTAGTTGGCCTGGCCGGCGTTCCCGCGCCGGCCGACGACGCTGGAGATGCTGATGATGGAGCCGCGACGGCGCTTGATCATCCCCCGCAGACAGGCCTTGGTGATGAGGAAGGTGCCCTTGAGGTTCACCGCCATGACGGAATCCCACTGGTTCTCGTCCATCATCAGCAGGATGTTGTCCCGGGTGATGCCTGCGTTGTTGATGAGGATGTCCACCGGTCCCAAAGCCTGCTCCACGGCGGCAGCTGCTTCCTTGGCCTCAGCCTCCTTCGAGATGTCGGCCTTGACGAAGACAGTGGTCACTCCCGCGGCCTGTTCTATCTCCTTTGCGGTGTCGGCCCCGTTGTCGGCCATGTCCACTATGCCTATCCTCGCCCCCTGCGCGGCCAGCTTCAGGGCGATGGCCTTGCCGATGCCCCGGGCGCCTCCCGTGACCAGAGCCACCTGGCCCTGCAGCGGTCGGTCGGTATGCTGCGCGGCGGCCTCGCCCACCCGGGCGCTCTCGGTCATCACGCGCCTCCCTTCGCTCCATGTATCTCAATAGCCTCGAAAAGGGAGTCCCGATCGCCGGAAGAGGCGACGGGCACATCCTTGGCGATCCGCTTCAGCAGACCGGAGAGCACGTTCCCCGGGCCCACCTCTAAAGCTCTCTCCGGAGCGTCTGCAGCCGCAAGGAGCGCCTCCATGCTCTGGCTGAACTTCACCGGGGAAAGGAGTTGCCGGGCCATGACCTCGGCCAACTCATCGGCCTCTGGCGCCCGCACCTCCGTGGTCGAAAAGAAGGCCCCGGTACCGGACAGGAAGGTCACCTCCGAGAGCGACCGGAAGAGTGCCTCCGCCGCGCCGGCCATGAACGGGGTGTGAAAGGCACCGGCAACAGCCAGAGGGATCACGCGTTTGGCCCCGGCCGCCGCGGCTACCTCGCCGGCCGCCTTGACGCCTTCCGTCGATCCGGAGATGACGATCTGGCCCGGCGAGTTGTAGTTCGCCACCCAGACCTCCGAGGCCGAGGCGCAGGCCTTCTCAACCTCTTCGATGTCGAGCCCGATGACAGCCGCCATAGCCCCGCCGCTCTGGTCGGCGCAGGCCTGCATCGCCCGGCCGCGGGCATCCACGACGTGCACGGCGTCGGCGAAGGTCAGGTTGCCCGCGGCGACGAGCGCGGAGTACTCGCCAAGAGAGTGCCCGGCCGCCTTGGTGAACGTGACACCCGCCTCCTCCAGCACCTTCCACGCCGCCACGCTGCAGGTGAGCACGGCCGGTTGGGTGCGGTCAGTGCGTGTGAGTTCCTCCATGGAGCCGTGCCGGCAGACTTCACCGACGTCCCAGCCGAGAACATCCGCAGCCTCGGCGAATGTGTCTCGAGCCACCGGATAGCCCCAGAGATATTCGGCCATCCCGACCGCCTGGCTTCCCTGGCCGGGAAAGAGGATGAGGGTACCCATGATTGTCACTCCCCGCTCAAGCGCTGAACATACCGGCGACACCCTTCCCCCACCTCAGGAGGCACGAGCCCCAGCTCAGACCGGCACCGAAACCCATGAGCAACACAAGATCGCCCTCCTTGAGGCGCCCTTCGGCCCGGGCCTCCCATAGACATAGAGGTACGGATGCAGCTGAGGTGTTGCCGTACTTCTGCAGATTCGTGAAGATCTTCTCCTTGGGGAACCCCATGTTTTCGGCGCCGCTCTCTATGATGCGCAGGTTGGCCTGATGAGGCACGTAGAGGTCGATATCGGCGACTTCATAGCCGCAGGCGGACAACACCTTGCTGGCGGAATGGCCCACCACTCGCGTGGCGAACTTGTAGACCTCTTTGCCGTTCATCTTGAGATAGTGCTGGCGGGCCTGCACGGTCTCGATAGAGGCCGGCATGCGCGATCCACCGGCCGGAACACCAAGGATATCGGCCCGCGAGCCATCGCAGCCCAGGTCGAAGCCGAGTATGCCCAGGCGCTGCGACCCGTTTTCGTCCCCCCGGTCCGGCGCCCCGTCGGCCGTCCCCGATATCGCTTCCACGAGCGCCGCTCCCGCCCCGTCGCCGAAGAGAATTGCGGTGGAGCGGTCCTCGTAGTCCAGAATCCGGGAGAAGATCTCGGCGCCCACCACTAGTACGCGCTTGTGGATGCCCGCGACGATCGAGCCCATTGCCATGGCCAGGCCGTAGACGAAGCCGGCGCACGCGGCCGACAGATCGAACGCTCCCGCGTTGACGCAGCCGAGGTTGTCGGCGACGCGCGCAGCCGTCGCCGGCGTGCAATTGTCGGGCGTGAGAGTGGCGACGATGATAAGGTCAACTTCCTCAGGCTTCACTCCCGCGTCGATGAGTGCGTCTCGAGCGGCAGCAGTCGCCAAGTCCGACGTGTACACCCCGGGTGCCACCATCCGCCTCTCGCAGATGCCCGTCCGCTGCCGGATCCACTCGTCGGAGGTGTCGAGGATGGCGGAAAGATCGTCGTTGGTGACGATCTTTTCGGGCACGCACATTCCCAGGCCGGTAATAGTGATGGGTCGCCCACCGAGAGGGCGCAGGTGGCTCTGTGACATACGCTACGGCTCTGCTATTGCGAAGGTGAGCACCGCGCTGCAGGTGACATCGGAGCCTACGAAGGCCTTCCCCTCGCCTTTTCCGATGTTCCCCCTGCTCCGTGTCAACCTCATCTCAAAGCGCAGGGTATCGCCAGGGTGCACCTCCCGGCGGAACTTGACCTCGTCGGCCCGGCCGAAGAGGATTATCTTCCCAGTGGCCTCCGGCTGTGAAAGCACGGCCACTGCGCCGGTCTGCGCCAGAGCCTCGAGTTGCAGCACCCCCGGGAACACCGGATGCCCGGGGAAATGGCCGCGGAACACGTCCTCGGTGGGGAGGAGGTCTTTTTCGGCCACCGCGTATTCACCGGGTATGAGTTCAACCACCCGGTCGAGGAAGAGAAAGGGATCCCTATGCGGGAGTATCGCTTCGATCTGCGCTCGGTCCAGCATCCAACCCCCACAAGGCTAGGTCCCTCCAGGGTGGTAGTATTGTCCAGGATGAAGCAGCCCTTTGCAAGGATTCCCGGTTCTCACGGGACGGTCCGGCTGCCGAGGAATCGTTTTTCGCCGGCGGCGCGACACGCCGCCCCGTGTGAGGCGGCGGCGGAGACTTCGTTCCTCGGCGGCCGCTACGGTCGCGGCCCATGCAGTTGCAGCTCTCACTAGCGGTCGCGGACAAGCTCCACGAAACGTTGCTGGTGCGGGGGGAACCGCTCGACGCCGTGGAAGCGGTACGGCTTCTCCTTGCCTCGCCTACAGCCCCCGAGCCTATTTGCCGTGAAGTGCTCGCCGCCCTTGTGCAGCACGATCAGCGGTTTTGCCCAGGCGTCGCCGGCGACCTTCTGTCGCTCCAACACTGGGAGGGCCCCGACCCCGACCTGGCGGACGTCCCCTTCGTGGCGCTCGACCTGGAGACCACCGGAGCCCGCCCCGGTACCAGCAAGATCACCGAGATCGGGGCAGTACGTATCGAGGGCTTCCGGGTGGTCGATACGTTCAGCACCCTGGTCAATCCCCAACGGCCCATCCCCCCGATGATCACCCACATCACCGGCATCACTCCGGCGATGGTGGCGGATGCTCCCCGCATCGAGGAGGTGATCCCCGACCTGCTCGAATTCTTGAAGGGGGCGGTCATCGTGGCCCACAACGCTGCCTTCGACGTGGGCTTCCTCAACTACGAACTGCAGCGCCTGAAAGGCCGACGCCTGGGAGAGGGCGCCATCGATACGCTGCCTCTGGCCCGGATGCTTGCTCCCGGCCTGCCCAACTACCGCCTGGGCACCGTGGCCGACGCCCTGGGCGCTCCCGTGGACGCATGTCACCGGGCTCTCGCCGACGCTCAGGCAGCCGGCCATGTGTTCGTTACACTGGCGGGTCGATTGCAGCAGCGAGGGATCACCCGGTTGAACGAAGCTCGGGGGTTCTTGAGTCCCGCCTCTCACGTTGCGGCGGACAAGCTTCGCCTCACCCGCGACGTGCCCCGGCGTCCCGGTGCGTACCGGTTCTTGGACGAGAACGGCGCCGTCCTGTACGTGGGCAAGGCCGATCAGCTACGGGAGCGCGTCCGTTCCTACTTCGTGCCCGGCTCGACGCATACTCGGAAGTTGCGGCAGGCTGTTCACTTGGTGGAGCGGATCGACTGGGACGAGACCCACACCTCTCTCGAAGCGGTCGTCCGGGAGCAGGAACTCATCCTCGAGCACAGGCCCGCCTGCAACGTACAGGGAAGCCGGCCGGAGAACTACATGTACCTCAAGGTGGGGCACACAGGGTCCGGCCTCACGCTGTCGCTCAGCGGACGCCAGCCTCGCTGGCTGGGAGCGTCCGACCATCCGGTTCGGCCTCCGGGCACTCCCTTGGTTCTCGGCCCGTTCCGGGGACGCGCCCGCATGAGCCAGGCCTTGGAGTTGCTGCTACGCTGCTATCCCATCCGCCGCTGCGTCCGGGGCACCACCGAACGGCCGTGCATCCGTCGTGAATGCGGCGACTGTCTTGGACCCTGCACCGGCGATCTCGAGGTGATCCAGGCGCACGACACGTACGTCACCGGCATCATCTCCTGGCTCGTGGGAGTGGAGGTGGAGGGCTTCGCCGACCCGGCCGGCCGGGCGGACCATCTGGTGCGCTCGCTGTCGAGGCAACGGCGCTTCGAGGAGGCGCAAAGGATGCGTGAGGCGAGAGACGCGCTCCTCAATGTCCGTCGTTCGTACCAGTCACTCGCCGAAGCGACCTCCCTGCGCTTTGCCGTTGTTTCCCCCACCGCCGACGAGGACGGGATGCCGGCGATCAGGCTGAACGTGGTGTGGGACGGCAGGTTGCGGGCGGTGTCAGTGCCGAGCCCCCTCCTCGCCGATGAGATTCAACGGCACCTCGATGCGCTGTGGGCGCCACCGGCGGCCGATCGATCACCGGCGCCGGACCTCTGGGTGGCCGTGAGGCAGAAGGATGTCGACCGGCTCCTCGCGGTACGCCGGTGGTTCAAGGAGAGTGGGGCAGACTCGATCGTGATGCTGCCCGGGCCCCGGTCGAGCTTGGAGGACCAGCAGCGGGCGCGGGAGCATCTGCTTGCGGAGGCCTGGCAGATTTTGGCCGACCAACCGGCCGGCCGCAGTGCCAGACGGGTGGTCTAGGCTGCTTGGTGGAATTGCGCGGCCGCCCGGGCGGGCGGCCGCGGTTATGCGTCTTGGTTCTAGGCCGTTGCGGCCACTTCGGCTTTGGGAAGCTGAATCCCCTTGGTCCTCATCACCGCCGTGAGAAGGCTGCGGTCGATCTTGCCCTTGTAGATAGGAATCCCTTCCCTTACACATAGCTGGATGACGTCACGGGTACCCGTGCCCAGCTCGGCCGCAAGCTCCTCGGGGGTGAAGTGGTTGGCCATGAGATCTCCTTTCCGAACTCGAGCCAAAACCGTTGCCAACAAAAAAGCCCAGCAGCGTCAGCTGCCAGGCCTTCTCAACCGGTCCTTGTGCTCTGCGCGAGGTGAGTCTTCATCAACTCCCCCGCGCCGTTGTGGAATCGCCTTGATCACATCTACATTGTAGCTCTGCGAGGACTCGGGAACAACTACGAAATGAATCCTTTCACGCTTCTATCAGGGTTCTTCCAGATCCTCCCGGAGAAGCAGAAAATCCACCGCTTCGCCGGCCCTGACCCCCCTCGCCCCCCCGGGGACGAAGGCCAGCCCGTTGGCGCCCACCATGGATTTCATCATGCCTGACCCCTGGGCCCCGGTAGAACTAAGGTGCCAGTCGCCGTCTTCACGCCAGGCACGCACTCGGATCACGTACATGCGCCCGTCCGCATTCGCGAAGTCCTCCTCGAGGATCGCCCGGTAGAGCCGTGGGGTGGTCTTCCGATATCCCATCAACCGGAGCAACGCCGGTTTGACGAACAACTCGAACGACACCATCGCCGAGACGGGATTGCCGGGAAGCCCGAACACCAAAGTCCGCTCCCGCACACCGAAAACGAGGGGCTTGCCCGGCTTCATGGCCACACCCCACAGCTTCCGCTCGACGCCCAGCTCATCCTGGACGTCCTTGACGAAATCGAACCTCCCCACAGATACCCCGCCGGACGTAAGCAGAACGTCGTACTGCAGCCCAGCCTCGATGGCTTTGCGCGTGGCCTGATAATCATCCGGCACGATGCCGAACGGCTCAGTCTCCACTCCCATCTGAATGCAGAGCGCCTGCAGCGAGTAGCTGTTGGAGTTGCGGATCTGCCCCGGTCCCAGAGGCCGGTCGATCTCCACCAGTTCGCTGCCCGTGGAGATGATCGCCACGCGCGGCCGTCTGTGTACGGGGATCGTCGCGTGACCGAGACTGGCAAGAAGTCCGATCTCGGCGGCCCACAGGGGGGTCCCCGCAGTGAGTACGCGCTCGCCCGCGGCCACGTCCTCCCCCGCCCTGCGGATGTTCTTACCCGGCCTCACCGACTCGAGGATGCTGACGTAACCGTCTTCCTCGGCGGTGATTTCCGACTGTGCCACCGTATCCGCTCCTGAAGGGATGGGCGCCCCGGTCATGATGCGGGCCGCCTCTCCCGGCCCCAGCGGTAGCGTGGCCACGTGCCCGGCGGGGATTGTGTCAGTGATCGGCAGCCGCACCGGCGAATTGGGCGCGGCGTCCACGACGTCTGCGGCGCGCAACGCGTACCCGTCCATGCCCGAGTTGTCGAACGGGGGCACGTCGTGAGCCGCCCTGACATCCTCGGCCAGGACACATCCCAACGCCTTGATGAGCGCGACTCTCTCCACAGGCAATGGCTGGGCCTCGGTCAGGACCCGGTTACGCGCTTCTTCTATGGAGATGAGCTTGGCCACCACTGAAGACCACCCTCCCGAAGGACAGCCGCCGAAGCATAGCACTTGATTTGTCACCGCGGCGTAGGCAGCATAAGATTCGGTTCTCTGCAGCAGAACGGGAGTCAAGCATGTCGCTCACCATCCGCCGGCGCCTGGTCGACCGGGTCCGGCAACTGAGGAAGATCGCATACGCCGTCTGCGTGGCTCTGGTCGGCTTCTCGGCAATCATCGTCTTCCTCTTCATATCGTCACCAACCTCCAGCATCGAAGTGCCTTCGGGACCCAGCTTCTTCGACTCCAACCGCTGCAGCCGCCTGGCGGAAGACATGTACGACGCGGCGGAGGAACGGAGCCTGGGCTCGGAGGGCGCGGCCCAAGGTACCGCATGGATGGAGGAGAAGTTCTCCTCGTTCGGCAGTCCGGTCACCCAGTCTTTCGAAGCCCCTCTCGGGGATCGGCAGGTCACCCTGACCAACGTGGCCACCGTGTTGCCGGGCAAGGGGGACGCCATCCTCATCGCCGCCCCTCGCGACACCCCAGCGGTAGCCAAGGTGGATCCGCTTCATTACTCGAGCGGCTCGGCGGTCCTGTTGGAGCTCACCCAGGTCTTCTCCACGCGTCCGCATCAGAAGACCCTGATCTTCCTGTCAACCGAGGACGCGGCCAGCGGCGGCCTGGGAATGGACCACTTCCTCGACAACCCACCCGAGGAGTTGCGCGACGAGGTGTCGAGCATCTCGGCGATCATCACACTCCAGGGCCTGGGGCGGGAGCGTACGAAGGTGCTCAAGGCAGGCGTGACCGCCCCACAGAACACCACGCCCGGGTGGTACGTGCAACTCACGAGAGAGGTGCTGTCGAAAGCAGGACTGGGCCTCAGCATTCCCGGCATCGCCTCACAGGCCGCAGACCATGCTCTCTCGCTCTCTCGCGGGGACCAGATACCGGGGCTCAGCAAGGGCATCCCATCCTTGCGTCTCTACGACGACACCATCGGCAATCCGACGCCGGCCGGTCTGTCCCAGCAGGGGGCGGCGGTCGAGCGACTGATGATGTCCCTGGATGGAGTCACCACGGTCCCGTCCGATCCAGGCACCGCTCTCGTGCTCAACTCCGGCCGTTACCTCACCAATCGGGCGGTCACGTTCCTCGCGACGCTCATGCTCCTACCCACCTTCGCCGCACTGCTCGTCTGGCTGTTCTCGTCGCGCATGAGCCTACGCGGCGCCCTGATGCATCTGCGCAACCTGCTGTCGTTCGCCCTGCCGATCGCGCTGGTCTTCGTGCTCGCCTACGCTCTCGCTCGCTGGGGACTGATCCCGCTCTACCGATACCAGGTACCGACGATCGCGGGGCCGTCAGTCAGTCCGAAGGTCGGCCCGGTCCTGATCCTCATCCTGCTTGGAGGGGCGCTGTTCCTGCTGTCCAGACGCTTTCTCGGCTATCTGCGGCCTCGTGAGTCGCGGGCCGCGACCGAGATGACCCGCCTCTGCGTGGGTTTCCTCAGCCTGCTCGTGGGACTGATATTGATGCTCTCCCGCTCTCCGTTCCTGCTGCTGCCCTGCGTAGCCCTTGCGTGGAGTTGGCCTCTTGCCACCTGTTTCGCCGAGCCGGTGTATTCCGGCGCCCTCTGGAGACACCGCTTCCTGAGCAACGCCCCTGTGCTCCTGTTTGGGCTGATCGTCCCTCTGCTGCTCTACGCGTATCTTGCGTCAGGCAACGATATCGGCTGGCTGAGGGCCTGGTGGTTCTCGATCGTCCAGATGGTCTCAGGGGCCTTCGGCCTGCGGGGCCCCGCATCCGTGGTGTTCATCACCGCCGGGTTCCTCGTACTGCTGGGCGTGAAGCGTATGCGTGTGGTTCCGATCGAGACGCTGGAAGTCCAAGACGAACTCAGCCTCCTGGAACTTCCGCCGCCTCGGGGCCGGCGCAGGCAACGTCCACCGGCAACGGGCACAAAATCGCTGTCTCCCTGGCGCTAGGCGCTCATCCCGAATCGGGCAACAGCCGCCGGACCGCCCGCAGTGGTGTACAGCGAGCGGTCCGCGGCGTTGCCGGCCGTCTCACATCAGAAGTACCGCTTCCTCCAGAAGACGATGGCGAAGCCGAGCGAGATCACGAACGCAATGACAATGGCAATCGTGAACCCGTGGACGTAGCTCCCGAACGGCACAGGAACATTCATCCCCCAGAACGACGACACGATGACCGGGATCGACAGCATGATGGTGATGCTCGTGAGGAGCTTCATCACCTGGTTCAGGTTGTTCGAGATCACCGAGGCGAACGCGTCCATCATGCCCGTGAGGATGTCGGTGTAGATCTTGGCCATCTCCGAGGCCTGTCGGTACTCAGTTATGGTGTCTTCCAGCAGTTCCTCGTCCTCCTCGTACATCTTCACGCTCTTGCCCCGCATCAGCTTCTGGAGCACCGCCTCGTTTGAGCGGAGGGACGTGGTGAAGTAGACCAAGGCCTTCTGCAGGTTGAGCAAGTCATAGATGGACTCGTTCCGCGACGACGCCCGCAGCTCACGCTCTAACTTGTCGGTCTCCCGGTCGATGCGGTACAGGTAGCGTAGGTAGAACGCGGATATAGTCTGCAGGATCTGGAACAGGAAGCGCGTCTTCTTGAAGGTGAAGAAGCCCCTTACCATCCCTCGCTCGAACTCGCCGAGGATGGGGTTCACGCGCAGGCAGATGGTGATGAGGTGGTCCGGGTGGACGATCATGCCCAGCGGGATAGTGTCGTACCCGCGCTCGTCGTCCTCCACCACGAGCACAGGGATGTCGACGATCACATAGGTGAGACCGTCCTCGATCTCGACGCGGGACTTCTCTTCTTCGTCAAGCGCGCCGCTCAGCAGGTCGAGCGGGATGTTCAGCTCGCCGCTGACTCGTCGCAGTTCTTCCTCGGTTGGGCTGACCAGATCGATCCAGGAGCCCGGTTCGAACTCCTCCAGTTTCTCGAGACCTGCTTCGGTGGTCTTGAGGATGGCAAGCATGACTCACCCCCTTTGCTCGACAGGCGGACGCGCCGCATTCCATGGTGCTTGGTTCCTTTGCGAAATCGATTGTCGGCCGCTGGTGTCCCGGCGGGCGGCCAGAGCCGCAGATTCTGGGACGGTAGAGATTGTCTCACGAAGTCGCCCACTGCGCTATCGTGGGGGTGGTTCAGCTACACAGGAAGGGAGGCAGCGTGGCCCTCGACGAGCCTGTCTACGAGAACATGATCCAGGAACGCGACGTGATGGTCCGCATGAGAGATGGGGTCCACCTGGCGGTGGACGTCTATCGGCCCAAGGAGGCCGGTGCCCATCCGGTCCTCTATACCTGCGCCGTGCACAACAAGGACCTTCAGCGTCCGGAGATAGCCGAAGCACTCCCGCCCCAACCCGCCTACGCCTCGCTCTGGTACGGGGTGGTGGAGGGCGGCGACACCAAGCGCCTCGTGGCGAGCGGTTACGCGCACGTGATCGCGGAACTGCGCGGGGTGGGCAAATCGGAGGGCGACTACGACCCCGACAACGGGACCGACCACTACGACATGATCGAATGGATCTCCCAGCAGCCGTGGTGCGACGGCAACGTGGGAATGATCGGTATCTCCGCGTTCGGCGGCGAGCAGTTCCGGGCGGCCGTGCAGGGGCACCCGGCCCTCAAGGCCATCTACCCCTACGACTCCATGGGCGGCTACAGCGGCATGTGGAGCCTGCGCGAGTTCCACCCAGGGGGCGTGTTTCAGATGATGCCCTATCTCCTGGGGATGTTCTCCTGCGTCCACGAACCCTGCGGGCGGCCGGGACCGCTCCCACCGGAGGCTGAGGCCAAGTGGGAATGGGCCATGAACAACCCCGACTACCGTATGTACGCCCACCTGTGGAACATCCTGACCCAGAAGGGGCAGCGCCAGGGGATGACCTTCTGGACCCTCATCGATCCTTACGACTATCCGGAATTGCTCGAGAAGAGCGAGCGGGACTTCCAGAAAGTGAAGATCCCATTCGTGTGCGGATCCGGTGCCTATGCCTACACCTACAAGATGCACTGGCAAGGGGCCCAGCACTGGTTCATCAACGCACAGAACTCGCCCAAGAAGAGGCTCCTGTTCAATGGTCCCGCTCACATGGAGCGCCCCTTCCACGAGATGCACGACGACATCATCCGCTGGTACGACCACTGGCTGAAGGGTGTCGACAACGGGGTGGAGAACGACCCGCCGGTGAAGACCTGGGTGATGGGCGAGAACAAGTGGCGCACCTTCAGCGATTGGCCGGCCCCGGAAACGCAGTGGGCCAAGTTCTATCTGGACAGCTGGGAGCGCCTGACCACCGACGAACCCCTGCCCCCGGAACAGACCCAGAGCTACAACCCCGATCCGGACGTCTTCACCCAGATGCCACTCAAGAAGACCATGAAGGTGGAGCGCCTCCGCTACATGAGCGCCCCGCTGGCCGACGACCTCCTGGTGGTGGGCCCCTGCTCGCTCACCATCCACGCCGCCCTCGACCAGGACGACACCAACTGGATCGTCGCCCTGTCCGACGTCGGTCCCGACGTGTCCGTACGCACCCAGCGGGAGGGCGAGCGCTTCGTGCCGGACGATCTACCCGAGCGGGAGCTGACCCGGGGCTGGCTCAAAGCCTCGCACCGGGCCCTCGACCCAGATCGCAGCAAACCCTGGGCGCCGTTCCACAGGCTCACCCGGGAGGCGCAGCAACCGGTCTTCCCCGGGAAAATCAACGAATACCAGGTAGAATTGCTGTCCACGGCCAATATGTTCCGGCGCGGACACCGCGTATGCGTGGATATCATGAGCCTGGACGTGCCGACGGGAACCGCCGGCCTCAGCAACATCGAGTACATCGGGAACCACGTGTGCAGCAGCAAGACCGTGACACACAGCGTCTATCACAACGCGGAGTATCCGTCGCATCTACTGCTGCCGGTGATCCCGCTCAGGTGATACAGCCCGGATCCGCGGGCGGCGCCGCCCCTGCGGGGGGCGCCGCCCCGCCCACCACCCCGTCGGCCACCGTTCGAGGCGCTGCCACCCCGGCCGGCGACCCGAACCGGGCCGCCCATCCCACCTGGGGCGGCCACCGGCCGGCCGAGCCGGCCCTCATCGCCGCCGATCTTCGCCGCCTTCTCGATGGCGATGTGGAGTTCGACGCCATCTCCCGCCACCTCTACGCCACCGACGCCGGCCTCAACCAGGTGACCCCGCTGGGGGTGGTCTCGCCGCGTGACACCGAGGACGTGATCCGGCTGATCGAGTACGCAGCCGAGCACGGCCTTCCGCTCGTGGGCAGGGGCATGGGCTCCGGTCTGGCCGGCGGGGCGGTGGGAACAGGCATCCAGGTGGATTTCACCCGCTACATGAACCGGGTCCTGGACGTCGCCTCTGACGGCTCCCGGGCCCGCGTGCAGCCCGGCTTGGTCATGGCGGACCTCAACCAGGAGGCGGCCACATACGGGACCTTTTTCGCCCCCGATCCTTCGAGCGAGAACTACTGCAGCCTCGGGGGCATGATCGGGACCAACTCCTCCGGAGCCCGGACCGTTGCCTACGGTGCGACGAAGGACCATGTTCTGGCGCTCGAGACCGTGCTCGCCGACGGCAGCACCTTCACGGCACGGGCCCTCGCCGCCGGCGGGCTGGAACTCGCCACCCTCATGGCCTCCGACACCCTGGCCGGGCGGGCGTTCGCCAGCATCCTGCCCGCGGTGGAGAGCAACGTTGCCACCATCGCTTCGGCAATCCCGAACGTGGTGAAGAACTGCTCGGGTTACCGCCTGGAGACACTCTTCGAGCCCGCGCCGCGAACGGCTGCCGGCCCACCGGAGGGGGGCGCGGCCACCGGTCCGGCGACGACGGACACGGGTACGGCCGGCGGCCTCGTCCATCTCCAGAAACTGTTCGTCGGCTCCGAGGGGACTCTGGGACTGGTCACCGAGGCCACCCTCAACCTGGTGCCGCTGCCGAAGCGACGTGGTGTCGCCATGGCCTATTTCCCCTCGGTGTTCGCCTCGGGCGAGGCGGTCCCCGGCATCCTGGCGCTTCGCCCGACCGCGGTGGAGATAATGGACTCGCGTTTCCTGGCCCTCGTGCGCAAGCACGACTCCCGGGTCGACGTCATGCTGCCCGAGCGCACCGACACCGCGCTGCTCATCGAGTTTGAGGGAAACGACGACGAGGAGGTGGACAGCAAGTTCGCTGCCCTTTCTCGCTATCTGAGCAGTACGGACGCGCTGAAGATGGCGCGAGCCCGATCGGCCGACGAGGCCGCCCGCCTGTGGACCGTCCGCAAGTCGGCCGTGGCTTTGGCCCTGCGTATGCCGGGGCCGCGGCGGGCGTTGCCGTTCATCGAGGACGTCACCGTCCATCCCAGCGAGGTCCCCAGCTACGTCGACTTCCTGCAACGCCTCTTCGATCGGGAGAGCGTCGATGCCGTCATGTACGGCCATGTGGGCGACGGCAACATCCATACGCGCCCGCTCCTCGATCCGAAAGACCCCTCCGACCTCCGCACCATGCAGCGCCTCTACGACGAGGTCTCGGCGTATGTGCGGAGCATCCGGGGAACCATGTCGGGCGAGCACGGCGACGGTCTCCTCCGTACCCCCTACCTCCGCCAGACGTATGGGGACGCGATCTACTCCCTCTTCTCTCTGGTCAAGAATGCATTCGATCCCCAGGGTCTGATGAACCCCGGGAAGAAGATTGGACCGCAGGAAGTGAGCGGTACCTGGCTCATTGGCGCCGATCCTGCGAGCGAGCCTGGGCGGGGGACTGAAGCCGAGCGGGGGAACGGCGCCACACGGCCCGGCGGGGTCGGCAGCGAGGCCGGCGCAGGGCGAGCGAGTGATGCGAATGACGTCGGTACGGAGCCCGGCGCGGACGGCAGGCCGGCCGCCCCGCTTCTCCGCGACCTACGCTATGGTTTCGACTACCGCACCGTCCCCCAGAAGCCGCTGCTGCACTTCCCCGGCGAGGAATACGAGCGAGAGATCGAGAAGTGCCACGGCTGCGCCCAGTGCAAGAGCACGGTCGTGACCACCATGTGCCCCACGTACAAGGCGACGCGGCGGGAGGCGGCCTCGCCCCGGGCCAAGGCCAATCTGCTCCGAGCGGTCATCACCGGCCGCCTTGACCCAGCCTCCACCTACGGCGAAGCCGCCATGAAGTCGGTCACCGACTACTGCATCGAGTGCGGCATGTGCGCGGTCGAGTGCCCTTCGAACGTGAACATCCCCAAGCTGATGCTGGAAGCAAAGAGCAAGTACCGAGAAGCGCACCACGGCTCCTCCCTCGACGTGATGCTCGGCCATGCGGAAGCCACCTCGGCCCTGGGCCATCGCCTCGCGCCGCTGGCGAACCCGCTGTTGTCACAGCCGCTCATCCGCCGTTTGTCGGAGCCTCTCACCGGCATCGACCGCCGCCGCCGGATGCCGCGTTTCGCCCGGCATTCGCTCGCCCAGGCCACGCACCGGACGGTGACCCACCCGGCCGCCGCCCGACCCGGCGTCCACCCGCCGCTCGTCGCGTACTTCACCGACCTGTATGCCGCGTACAACGACCCGGATTTGGGGCTAGCCGTCATCAGGCTGCTGCAGGCTCACGGCATCGACGTCGTCCTGCCGGAACAGAAGGCCAGCGGCATACCGGAGATGCTTTACGGGTATGCCGACGCCGCCCGGAAGACGGCGCGGTTCAACGTCCGGGGGATCATGCCCTGGCTGAAGCGCGGAGCCGCGGTGGTGTCCGCCGAACCGACGGCGACCTTCGCCTTCAAAGTGCACTACCCCGACTACCTGTCCAGTCCGGATTGCTCCAGCGTCGCCGAAGCGACGCACGACCTGGGAGAGTTCCTCACCCGCTATCGCCACGATCATCCCGAGATCTCTCCGATCACCGAAGGATTCTCCGGTCGATGGAGCGGCGTCCGGCGCCTCGCATACCACCAGCCCTGCCACCTCAAGGCTCAAGGGATCGGTAACCCAGGCCTCCAGTTGCTGCGGGAGATTCCGGGGCTCGAGCTGATCGACCTGGCAGCGGGCTGCTGCGGCATGGCCGGCACGTTCGGCATGAAGAAGGGGACCTACGACCTCTCCATGCGCACAGGAGCACCGCTCTTCGCCCGCATCGCGGCCGTCGCCCCCGACCTCGTCGCCAGCGAATGCAGCACCTGCCGTCTGCAGATCGCCGAGGCCACTTCGGTGCAGACCGTCCACCCGGTCACCCTGCTGGCCGCCGCCTACGGCGTTTAGCGAGGCGCTACGTGTCCGCGTAGAGCTTCCCGCTCTTGGCCCAGTTCGTTCGCGGATAGTCCTCGATGATCACGTCGACCGCCTCCGCCGAGGCACCGGTATGTTCGATGACCGCCCTGGTGACGGCCTCGACAAGGCCCCGCTTCTGCTCGGCGGTGCGGACTCGGGTGCCCAGTGCGGCGCGTAGTGGGTCCGCAGCTTGATGGTCGGTGAGGCCCTGCAGCGCATTGGGGAGGACCAGAACGGCCTTGGGCGCGGAGGGGCTATCCATCCGCCACGTGGTGTGGCCTCGCGGCCTCTGACTCCCTATTCCCGACGAACCCGCCGCCGCTCGCCTTCGAGCACCGCTGCGATCACCTGTGCCTGGTTTCGCTCGGTGTCCCGAGCGCCGAACAGTAGTGTGACCGTCCCGTGCTCGCGCTCCGCGTCTCGCAACATAGCGAGCAGCGGCGCCCGCTCACCCAGCTCTCGCCTGTATCGCTTCTGAAACTCAGGCCACTTGTCCGGCTCGTGCGCAAACCACTTCCGAAGGTCCGAGGTCGGCGCTATGTCCCGGAGCCAGAGATCTATGTGCGCCGTCTCCTTGCTCACCCCGCGTGGCCACAGCCGGTCCACGAGCACACGATAGCCGTCTTCCCGAGAAGATGGCTCGTAGACACGCTTCAGTTTGATCGCCATGATGCGGCTCCCGTGGCTGACGGCCCCGTCCTGCAGCGGGCAACCCCGCTCCCGCGACCGACGCTCGAACCCCGCTACTAGCTGATGGTCGAACTCCCGCCATCGATCATCGTTCGGTTGCATTGTTCCCAATCGCCGGCATTCGGAACAATTCGAGCAGACTCCCGGATGTCTCGGGACGCCCCGCTGCGCGGAAACTGAAGTGGCGGCGCCGAGCCGAGCCGCGTGCGTGCCAAAGGAGGCCCCGCGTTCGCCCGAAGCCGGTGTCCGGCGCCCGGCGTCCGGCGCCGAGCGTGGAGGGGCCGGATCGGCGGCAGAAGCCGAGAGCAGCAGCCGGCCGAAGCTATTTGAGTCGGCCGAACAGCCTCCGCCGCACCGCCGCTTTCTTGAGCCACTGGATGCCTTCCGTGGGACTCAGTTCCTTCGGGCAGGCTTCCTGGCAGTTCATGATGGTGTGGCACCGGTAGACGCCGCGCTCGTTGTCCCACAGCGGCAGGCGTTCCTTGCGGGCTTCGTCCCGGGAGTCAACCTCGAACCGGTAGGCCTTGAGCAGCGCAGCCGGGCCCAGATAGTTCTCCTCACCCCACACCGATGGGCAGCTCGAGTAGCAGCAGCCGCACAGTATGCAGTCGATGGGCATATCGAGCTTCTTGCGGTCTTTGGGCGACTGGGCGATCTCCTTCTCCGGATCGGGCGAGTTCCGAATGAGCCACGGTTTGATGTACTCGTACTTGGCGAAGAAGTCGCTCATGTCCACTACGAGGTCCTTCACCAGCGGCAGGTGCGGCATCGGTTGCACCGTCACCACCGGATCGTCATCGTGGACGACGTCGAGATGCTTGACGTTGGTCTGGCAGGCCAGCCGGTAGGCGCCGTTGACGTACATGGCGCAGCTGCCGCAGATGGAGGCCCGGCAGCAATACCGGAAGGAGAGGCTGCCGTCGTACTGCTCCTGGATGTAGAACAGGCCCTCGAGAACGGTGAGGTTGCCCTCGTAGGGGACCTTGTAGTCCTCCCAATGGGCTTCAGGGTTCTTCCTGTTGGCGGGGTCCTGGCGT
>CAZWAR010000008.1:6296-13918 GCA_964631965.1 uncultured Gaiellales bacterium | reverse complement strand
ACGCGAAACGTGATCTCGGCCATCAGTACACCCGCTCCTGCGGTTCGAAGGTACCCAGGGTGACCGGCTTGAAGTCGAGCCGGGGGCCGGGCTCGTCCGGCCGGTAGTAGGCCAGCGTGTGCTTGAGCCAGTTGGCATCGTCCCGCTTGTTGAAGTCGAGACGGTAGTGAGCCCCGCGCGACTCGGTCCGGTTGAGCGCTCCCATCGCCATGCAGAGGGCCACGTCGACCATGCTCTCCAGGTCGAGAGTGCGGATCATGTCGAGGTTGAAGACGCCGCTTCCCACCCGCAGGCCCACATTCTTGGAGCGGGCCTTGACGTCTAAGAGCTTGTCGAGGCCGGTCTTCATGGTTCCCTCGTCGCGGAAAACGCCGAAGTAGTCGCGGGTGATGTCGGCCATCTCGGTGCGCAGCTTGTAAGCATCCTCGGCGGCCTCGGCTCTGGCCAGCGCGTCGACCTTGTCCTCCATGGCGCGCAGCGCCGCATCGGCGCTGCGCGCGTTCGGCGGCCGCTTCTGCCCCAGTCCTTCCAGGTAGCGGACCACTCCGGCCCCTGAACGCCTCCCGAACACGATGGTCTCCAGCAGGGAGTTGCCCCCCAACCGGTTGGCCCCGTGCACGCTCACGCACGCGCATTCGCCGGCGGCATAGAGGCCGGGCATCGGGGTGGCGCCGTCCACGTCCGTGTCGATGCCACCCATGGTGTAGTGCTGGCTCGGCACCACCGGCACCGGCTCCTCGATGGGGTCGACGCCTTCGAAGTGGATGGCCAGGTCGCGGATGCCGGGTAGGCGTTCCAAGATCTTCTCGGCACCCAGATGGCGCAGGTCCAGCCAGACGTACGGTTGACCGTTGATGCCCCGGCCCTCGTTGATCTCGGTCTGACCCGCGCGGGCCACGATGTCACGCGGGGCCAGCTCCATGAACTTGGGCGCGTACTTCTCCATGTAGCGCTCGCCCAAGCCGTTCAGCAAGTAGCCACCTTCGCCGCGGGCGCCCTCAGTCATGAGGATGTTCGTGGAATACAGCCCGGTAGGGTGGAATTGGATGAATTCCATGTCCTTGAGCGGCACCCCGGCGTGGTACGCCAGGGCCATGCCCCCGCCGGTGTTGATGAGCGCGTTGGTGGAGTTCGAGTAGATGCGGCCGGACCCGCCCGTCGCGATGACCACGGCATGTGCGGTGAAGGCCTCGAAGCCCCCGCGGATCATGTCGTAGGCGATGACGCCCTGGCAGACGCCTTCGTGCACGATGAGCTTGCTGACGTACTGCTCCACGTAGAGCTGCACCCCGAACCTGTACGCCTGCTCCACCAGAGTGTGCAGCAGGTAGTGGCCGGTCTTGTCCGCTCCGTAGCAGCAGCGCGGGAAGCCGGCCCCGCCGAACGGCCGCTGGGTGATACGCCCGTCCTCGTAGCGGCTGAACGGACAGCCCCAGTGGTCCATCTCGTAGATGACCCGGATGGCATCCTTGGTCATCTGGACGATGGCGTCCTGGTCGCCCAGGTAGTCGCTCCCCTTGGTGGTATCGAACGCATGCTTCTCCCAGGTGTCGTCGTGGCCGTCGGGGTGGTTGCCCAGAGCGGCGTTGATGCCTCCCTGCGCAGCACCGGAGTGGCTACGTCCGGGGTGAACCTGGGACAGGATGGCCACGTCCGCGCCCGCCCGCTTCGCCTCGATAGCGGCGCGCAGCCCCGACAGGCCACCGCCGACAACAATCACGTCGTGATGGATCATGTGCTCACCAGCCTCCTAGCCGATCCACGGCCACAAGGCCCAGATCCCATATCCGAGAAACGCAAGGCCCACGACCCACAGCCCGGCGGTGAGAGCCAGAGCCCGGCTACGAGCGGAGAACCAGTAGTCCATGAGCACCATGCGCAGACCGTTCAGCGCATGGAAGATGCCCGCGGCCAGCAGGATGATGTCCACTGCGGTGAGTCCGCCGTTCGCCAGCCGGGCCGAGACGTTCGCGGTATCCAGTTCGCCGATGTTGGCGATGTGCGTGAGGATCAGATGGATCGCCAGCATGACGATGAGGAGGACGGCCGTGATCCGCTGGAACAGCCAGGACCACATACCGCCGCGATGGGCGGAGATGCTCTCGGCTTTCACCAGTTCACCCCCGAACCAGTCGCGATGAAGGTGAACGCCACGTAGGCGAACACTGCGAAGCAGATCGCCACCACGGCCATCGCCGACCAGAACGTGATCTTGTGGCGCTGGACCCCTATGCCGAAGTCCATGAGGATGATGCGCACACCGTTCAGAGCGTGATAGAGCACCGCGACGACCAGGGCCAGGTCGAGTACCACGGCCACCGGGTGGTCGAAGGCCTTCATGAGGTTGTTGAACTGGTCGAACTGTCCGGTAGAGATGACGATGATATGGGCGCCCAGATAGAAGACGAGGATGAGGCCGCTGATCCGGAACAAGAGCCAGGCCCACATGCCGGTCGCCTTCCAGAGACCCGCCCCCACGTTGGCGGTCTCACGTGGTTTTGCGCTCAAGAGCCCACCTTCCTCTCGTACTTCTTGCGGCCTTCCACGTAGAGGTCGCCGCCGTACATATCGTTGATCACCACGACCGGGAAGTCTTTGACTTCCAACTCGCGGATGGCTTCCGGACCCAGGTCTTCGTAGGCGACGACCTTCGCCGCCGTGATGCGCTGGGAGAGGAGGGCGCCGGCGCCGCCGGTAGCGCCGAGGTAGACGGCCTTGTTGCGCTTGAGCGCTTCCCTGACCGCGTCGTTGCGAGATCCCTTGCCGATCATCCCCTTGAGTCCGAGGTCGAGCAGCGTGGGCGAGTAGGCGTCCATGCGGCCCGAAGTGGTGGGACCGGCCGACCCGATGACCTCTCCGGGCTTGGCCGGGGTGGGGCCCACGAAATAGATGATCTGCCCCTTGATGTCGATGGGAAGCGGCTCGCCCTTCTCCACGAGCGCCACCAGCCGCTTGTGGGCGGCGTCGCGGCCGGTGTAGATAGTGCCGTTGATGAGCAGCCGGTCGCCCGCGTGCAGTTTCTCGACGAACTCGTCGCTGAGCGGAGTGGTGACTCTGTATTCCATCAGAGCACCGCCTCCTTGTGCCGGGCGGAATGGCACTGGACGTTCACGGCCACCGGCATGCTGGCGATGTGCGCCGGCAGCTCCTCGATGAAGACGTCGATGACGGTCGTGGTGCCGCCCAATCCCGCCGGGCCGATGCCGAGGGCGTTGCAGCGCGACTCGATCTCGTCCTCCAACGCGGCCAGCCGCGGGTCGGGGTTGGTGGAGCCCACTTCGCGAAGGAGCGAGTGCTTGGCCATGTAGGCGGCCTTCTCGAACGTCCCTCCGAGTCCGACCCCTACGATGACGGGCGGGCAGGGGTTGGGACCGGCCTTGCTGACCGTATCGACGATGAAGTCCACCGCTCCCTGGGTGCCCTGGGAGGGTTTGAGCATCCCAATGGCGCTCATGTTCTCGGCTCCGCCGCCCTTGGGAGCGACGATGACCTTGACCTTGTCGCCGGGGACGATGCGGGTGTGGAGCATGGCCGGGGTGTTGTCACCGGTGTTGACCCGCGCACCGATGGGGTCGGCCACCGCGGATTTGCGCAGATAACCTTCGCCGTAGCCCTTGCGAACCCCCTCGTCGACCGCGGTCTCCAGGTTGCCGCCGGTGAGGTGGACGTCCTGGCCGATCTCCAAAAACACCACCGCAAGGCCGGTATCCTGGCAGAGAGGCATGTTAGTGTCACGGGCCAGTCTGGCGTTCTCGAGGAGTTGGCCGAGGATGTCCTTCCCGGTCTCGGATTCCTCGCGCTCCGCGGCCTTCTCGAAGAAGGCCACCACGTCGCCGCCCAAGTGGGTGCACGCCTCAACGGCAAGCTCGGCCACCGCCTCAGTTATCCGGGCGACGTCCAGTTCCCTCACGATCGGCCCCTCCTGTCTCCGCCAGTAGGCCACACCGAACACTTCTCGCGCGACATGGCTCGTGCCAGGCACGAGCCATGGTAGCCACTGTATCGCGAAAAACTGATATGTGCATACCGGTTTGGGGAACGACCCCTTCAGAACCAACCGAGGCAGCTAGGCTCCGACCTCCAGACTCGGTGCGTGCGGTTCGGGTCTTCGCGGTTCGACTCCGCCAAGCCGGTGACCGTCGAGGATCCGTCAGCGGGCCGTCAGGTGCGACTCGATGATCGCCCGCACCTCATCCGGCCGGTCGGGCGTTATGAGCGGCTGGAAGAGACGCCGGCCCAGATCGAGGAGCAAGGCCGTATGCTTGTGCGGCCTCTGCGGGTCCCAGTGGGCCCAATATGTGAACGTGCCCGATCCCCAGATGCGCCACTGCCCGGTGGATGGGCTCATTTCGAAGGAGCGAACCGCGCGGATGCGTGCGTACGGGATCGACTTGGGCGGCCCCACCGGAAAGTAGTAGCCGCGGATCAAGACCCGGCTGGCGGTACACGTTATCCAGCGATCCTCGTAAAGGGGAGTATCCGTTCCTTCGGTCACAGCCTCTCCTGGAACATCGTTGCTTCGCTTTCCGAACGGCTTCCGATGCGGCTCAATGCACCCCAGAAAGTCTCGGCCATAGGGGCTTCTTTCCCTGTCTGTTGTGCCCCAGAGCGACATCGGCCAACCATTCTATCCCGCCTCGGAGCTCCGACCCGCTGCTACACTTCGAGAATGGACAGTCCGCTTCTTCGGGGCCGGATGTTCCGCCTGCCCATGGCCGGGCTGCTTCTGTTCGCCCTTGTCCTTGCCGGTCTCTTTGGCGAAGGGTGCCGGAACCCCTCGCCCGTGACGACTTCCTCGGTTACGGCGGCCTCATCGATCCCGTTCTCGCCGCTCTCCACTTCCTCCTCGTCGGCCCCTGCCGGTGCCGTCTCGAGTTCCACGACCTCAACCACTCTCGCTCCCTCCACCTCCACCATTCTCATCACCACCACGACCGCTGCCGTCCGTCTCCCGCCCCTGGCCTTCGACACGGCCCGGGCGATGGAACACATACGTGATCTGGCGATCGGTATCGGGATCAGACCGGGGGGCAGCGTCGCCGAGTACAAAGCGGCGATGTACGCAGCGGACTACTTGAGCGAGATCGGCTACGACCCGGTCGTTACCGAGGTTCCTCTCCCCAACGGCAAGACGTCTCACAACGTCACGGCGGTCAAGAACGGCGCCTCCCCGCTGACCGTGGTCGTCGGAGCGCACCTCTCGACACGAAGAAGACCACACCCGGCGGTAACGACGATGCGTCGGGCGCCGCCGTCGTATTGGAGCTCGCCCGCGACGTAGCGACGCCGACCTGGCTGCCAGCGTCGTCTTCGTCCTCTTCGGCACGGAGGAGATCATCGACGCCGACAAGAGCCACCACCACTACGGCTCCCGCAGCTGGGTCGAGAACATGACGCTCCAGCAGAAGAGGGACCTGGTGGCGATGATCTCACTGGACATGGTCGGTTACGGCAAGACCTTTCACGTCAGGACCGTGACGGCAGGCCCGCTCGCGCTGAGCGACATGCTCCTTGTGCACGCGAAAGCGGACGACATCGAACTCGTCTATCTGGAGGACACGGGGCCCACCGGGTGGAGCGATCACGAACCGTTCGAACGCGCGGGCTACCCGGCCGTCTGGCTCCAGTGGCTCGATGATCCCTACTATCACAAGATGGGCGACACCTACGAGCATTGCGACGAAGGCCCGGTGCAGACGACCGGGCGCTTCGTGCTCGACTTCCTGACGGGGTTGAGCCCTCTGGACCTGGATCAACTACAGGCCGCCGTCCGGCCTTGAGCTCAGCGGCGCCGCCGCTCCGCGATGATGGCCGAGCCTGCGGCGCCGGACGGAACCGACGACGCGCTCAGTAGATGTACACGTAGGTGCCGATGTCTATCAGCGGGTAGAGGACGTCCTGATCCCAATATTGCGTGCGCACGCAGCCATGGCTGTCCGGATAGGTGGGGACATTCGGATAGCCGTGGATGGCCAGGTAGTTGACCCCATCGTTGAAGTAGTACATGGGCTTGTACATGCCGCCCGGGGAGTCTGTCCGCTTGTTGTAGATCGTCCAATCACCAGTTGGGCTCACTATCCCCACGCTCGCGCTGCCGGTCGATACTTCGAGTGTCCAGACCACGGCGCCGTCCTTGCAGTACAGGAGCACCTGCTTGGTCTTGTTCACCTCGATCCACGGATTGGTGTCTCCCGTCCTGCTCGGCGTCGGCCGGGTGGCCGTCTGCAGCCTCTCCCAGACCGTTGGGCCGATCACGCCGTCGCGTGGGAGACCCTCCCATTTCTCGAAGGCGGTGACGGCACTCTGCGTGCGCGAGTCGGCCTTTCCGTCGATAGTTCCCGAACGGTACGACAGGTCGGTCAACCGCTGCTCGGCCCAATTGATCTCGCTGCTCGTGAGGGCACTTGGCGACGGTAGGTAGCCGACGACGTCGAAGGCGTCGATATTGATATACGCACCCTCAGTATTGTCCAAGTCCCAGCGTATCTCCACCCAATGGGTGCCGACCGGCAGAACACCCGTGGACCATACCTTCTGTTGCGTCTGGGTCGTCTCGTTGTGGAGGTCGACGAGTTCTGCCTCTCCCCCATCGAGCGAGAGGACGGCGCCTCCCATCTCCGGCCCTTTCGTGGCGATCCAATCGAGGCGCTTCCCGGTGAAGACCACGGTCATCGAGACCCAGCTCACGTTGGTCCTGACGTCAGTCCCCCCCGAAGCGCCGTCGACCGGCGTCGTGACCCAGCGGCCCTCAACGATCGAGCCCTCGTAGATGATGCGGGTGTCGCTCTGCTCGTAGCGGGTGACGGTGTCGACGATCTCACCGAGGATGTCGACGGCGTCGATGGTCAGGTATGTGGTCGAGGGGCTGGACGAGCTCCGGACGAACTTGACCACGTGGGTGGCGTCTTCCAGGTCACCGGTGGACCACACGTTCTGCTGGTAGATGGCCACCGGACTCGCCAGGTCGATGGTGACCTGCTTCTCGCCGTCGAGGTACACGTCGGCCATGCCGGTGGTGGTGCCCTTCATGGCGATCCAGTTCAGGCGGGTGCCCTCGAAGGCGATGGTGGCCGAGGCCCCTTCCGTGCGGGAGCGACCGTAGGCATCCTCCCAGGCGACCGCCTTGGTGTAGTCCACCCAGAATCCGGAGTAGTCGATCCGTGAGTCGTGGTGGTCGTAGCGGGTGAGGTAGGCATAGTCGTCGGCGGCCGTGTTCGCACTTTCTCCGCCGGCCGCCGTGACCGACACATCGACCGTGCCCATGTCGTGGGCCGGGGTGACCGCGGTTATCTGCGTCTGGGAGTCCACGGTGTAGCTCGCCGCCGGCGTCTCCCCGAACATCACGGCGGAAGCGCCCGACAGCTCGCTGAAGTCGCTGCCTCTGATGACCACGGTGGCACCGCCCACGGTGGGACCGGAGGCGGCGGTGAGCGAGGTGATCGCCGGCGGCGGCGTGGGGGGAGTGACCAGAGTGCCGAGAACGTCGACCGCGTCGAGAGTGAGGTATGTGCCGATGTCGCTCTCGTCGCTGCGGACGATCCTCACGGTGTGCTGCCCGTCTTCCAGATCACCGGTGGACCACACGTTCTGCTGGTAGATGGCCACCGGACTCGCCAGGTCGA
>CAZWAR010000008.1:0-6196 GCA_964631965.1 uncultured Gaiellales bacterium | reverse complement strand
CACCCAGAATCCGGAGTAGTCGATCCGTGAGTCGTGGTGGTCGTAGCGGGTGAGGGTGGGTTCCGCGGCAAGAGCGGCACCCGAGAAGAGGACGGCCACCACGGCGAAGAGAACGGCGGCAGCGAGAGCCAGCCCCACCGGCTTACGATGCACGGTGCTCCTTCCGGTGATCGCTGCGGACAGCTCAGAACTCGAAGGCATTACCCCTCCTTTGCCCCAGGGAACCGCGGGATACGACCCGCCGAGATCCCCGTTTTCGAACTCGACGATCGGCTGAACAGCGTTGGGGCCGAGAATCTGCTAGTCAGTACCCAATACTCGAACTTACGTGACATTGAAGCAAACGTGAATGAGAGTCAGGTGTTACGACGGAAATCACTCCGGCCCCTTCGCTGCAGGGACCGGCTTCCGTGACTCCTCGGCGGTGAGCGCCGCCACGCCCCGATCGTAGAGAGTCTGAACGAACCAGGAGATGCCGATGGTGAGAAAGAGGCCGACCGTCAGCAGGTAGACGTACCTCATCTCGTGGCTGGCCGGGGTCCACAGGCGCATCAGCGACTTGTAGACCGGGCGATGGAAGAGATACATACCGAAGCTCGCGTAGGCGAGTTGCCGGACCACCCGGTCCAGCAGGTTCGATCTGTGCAGTGCGGCACCTGATACCACCACGAGGTAGCTGGTGGAGAGCACCAGCACAATGCTCCGGGCCGTATGGCCCAGGGTCCGGGTGATCAGAAGCGCCACAGACGCGGCGAACACGAGCAGAGCTGGGAAGAGCAGATACTTCTGTTTCACGATCCCCGCCGATACCACCACCCCCAGCGCAAAGGCTGCCCCATACTGAAGCAGCCGAGGGTCGATCTCCTGAACGAAGAAGTGGTAGAGGAGCAGGCCGCCGAGGATCACAGCATATGCCAGCCACTGAAAACGGTACCTCCGCAGCCAGGCCACGAGAGCGTATCCGATATCGAGATTGAGCAGCATCACGATGAACCACAGGGTGACGGGCGCCGGTCCGTACACCATGGAGACGAGAAGCAGGGACTTGACAGCCGTCGGCCCGTCCGTCATCTCGAGGACGACGAACAGGGCGACCGCTATGGCGAAGAGCGGATAGAGACGGATCAGCCGGCGGGCGAGGAACCGAAGACTGCTGTCCGGCCATCCTCGCCGGTGGACCAGATAACCGGAGATCATCGTGAAGACCCCGAGCGCCACGACCATGATGGTCCCGAGCCAGTAGCGGTTGCCCTGGTGCTTCACATAACCACTCAGGTGCCAGTAGGCGACGACGTAGAGAATGCAGACGACGCGAATGTAGTCGAGATGCGCCAATCGTTGCTCGCCGTTCGTGCGACGCGCAGTCACTGGGCCGCCCGGCGTGTTCTTCTTTGCAGACCGTTCCATGATGAATGTAGTTCGAAGCGGGGGATGAACGTCCTCCCGTGTTGGCTATAGTGGGTGCATCGGCCCCGATACCCTGACACACAAGCAGAGTCGCCTTGTGAAGCAACGACCATCCCACGAATCGCTCGCCCTGGACCGAGCGGCTGCCAACCGCCGGTCGATGGCAGGCGTCGATACCCGGATCACCCCTGGGCCGGTCCTGCTGATCTGCCTCTTTGTGTTCCTGGAAGTCCAGCCGTACCGCCTGCCATCAGGAGCAAGAGCCACATACCCGTTCTTCCTGCTCGCTGCACTCGCGGTCCTCATCTTCCATCGCCGGCAGATGGTGCATAGCCTGCGCTACGGCCTCACCTGGCCGATGGCCGTGTTTGCCGCCTACCTCGTGTGGATGGTCGCTTCCGCAGCCTGGTCGTACCAAGCCTTCACGTCTCTCAGCCAATCGCTCCCCGTGATCGCGGCCTTCCTGCTCGCCGTGTGCTTCAGCGCGTGGTCGCCGGTCGCCACGGTCAAGAGCCTAGTCATCGTCGGTAGCGCAGTGGCTCTCTGTTCGTGGGTGATGTTCCTCATTGCGCCGTCCAGCGCCACGATCCCCGACGTGGTCTGGCGCTTGAGTGGGCCTCTCATGCATTCGCAGAGACTGGCGCTGCTCATGGGATTGTCCCTGATTGCCCTGGTGTCGCTGATCCTCAACAACGATCCGTCGACCCGCGCGCAGCCGAGATACGTTCTCGGCGCTGGGCTGATCCTTCTTGGCGGCACCCTCCTGGCCACAAATACCCGGGCTTTTACCGCGTTCACGCTCGCGACGCTTCTGTTGCTGGCCTTCGTCAAGATGCGTCCGCAAGGACGCTTCCTGTTCCTTCTGATTGCCGTCCTCGGCCTGGCCGTCATTCTTCTGAACTGGCACGACCTTTTCGGATTGGTCTCGAGGGGAGCAAGAGACCAGACGTTGACCGGTAGGACGCGGCTTTGGGGCTTCACCGTCGACATGATTGCGCAGCGGTCCTTGCAGGGTTACGGCTTCGCCACCTTCGGGACGGACCTGACCCTGCCGGCGACGGTCACGTGGGTGGCCCCCCACGCTCACAACACCTGGCTCAACGCGGCTTTCGAGACCGGCTTCATTGGGGCCGCTCTCGTGACGACGTTCCTAGCGGCATGTCTCATCTTCGCCGTGCGGGAGACGAAGGCGAGGGGACAGGTCTTCTCCTACCTTCTGGGCGCGGCGGTCTTCACCATCCTGTGCGGCACAACAGGGCTGCTACTGGGCGGAAGGCTGACCACTCCGTATGCGCTCCTGCTCCTCTTGGCTGCTCAGATCATGCGGCGTGGTCGGCAGAGGGATGGCTCCCAGGGGGACGCGTAGGGCGGCGTCAGCCGTTGCGGCGAACTGCTCAGCTGCGGGGCCCCGCCGGCGCCGCTCCCGTAGCCACCGCATGTAGGCAAGGGCGAAGGAGGCGCCGCCGAGCACGCGATCGAACCTCTCCACCGCCTCCGTCTCCTGCTCCCGTGAATAGAGATCCGCGTACCTGGCGGGTATCTCAACCGGGCCGTACGCGTCGCCGAGTGCAGTCGAGAGCTCGTCGAGGAAGGCGCCCGCCCTACCCCCGTCTGCCAGCAACTCCTCGAGCAGCGAGAGGTCCGAACGACCGGCGCCGCGAGGATCCGGGGACCGCACCGAGAAATTCGTCGCGGACAGCATGCGCCAGTTGGAGGGAGCTACGAGAGCCGGCATTGACGCCTCCCCGCCCACCGGAACGAACACCCACCTCCTCCGCATGGCCGCCTCGATGACACCTCGTCCCGTCCCGACGACGAAGGTAGCCAGATCGAGGAGAGCCGCGGCATCGACGGTGAAGGCGGGCTCCGTGACGAACAGGTCGCCCGATCCCGCCTCCTTCCTGAGCGATTCGAGCACCGCCCGGGACTCCAGCGCCCCTATGATGACAGCCCTAACGTCCATCCCCCGGGTCCGCATCAGCCGGGCCAAGAGCAGCGTCTTCTCGATAGAAGTCCGGTGGTAGTCCCCGATGCGACATATCCTCAAGAGGACATCTCCGGGCCCGATCCTCTCCCGCAACGCGGCGATCCTCTCGGGCGCCGGGGCGGGGAGGATCACGCGGTTCGGGATGAGATGAACGCGGCTCGCCCGCAGCCGGCGCCTTGAACGAAGGGCTTCCAGGTTCTCCGCGCTGTAGCACACGATGTCGGGGCAGTAGGGAAAGCCGGCCCTGGGGTCCCGCCCGGCAGGCTTGGTGAGGAAGCGCTTCGCCCGGTGGCGACGGGCGATCAGGCGGGCGAAGAAATAGGACTTGTTGTCGTGGGCGTGGACGATCGTCGGCCGCAATCTTTCTGCAGACGCCAGCACCTCCCGGCAGTACTCCCTGAGGCCCTTGCCGGCCGGGGAGACGTGAACGTATTCAAGGGAGCCTCCACCGATCGCCGCCGGCAGGATGTCGCCCAATACGAGGATCTGCACCTCAGCCCCCGGCCATTCTGCCTGGAGAACGGAAGCCACGTCCCGCGCGCTGTAGTAGTGGCCGCCCTGCCCGGTGGTACTGCCGGAATAGGCCGACATGACGAAAAGGATGCGCGGCGCCCCGGCGGCCTCAGCCCCGCTCCCGGCCTCAGCCCCGAGCCGGTCTGCAATCTGGCTCGCTGCCTGACTCATCACCCACCTCTATCGGCACCCCGATACCGGCCAGCTTCGTTTCCAGATCGTCATAGCCCCGAAGAGCAAGGTCCACGCGATCCACTCTCGAGTGCCCGGGGGCACAGAGCGCCGCGATAACCAGGGACATCGACCCGCGAAGATCGGTGGAACACGCGTGAGCCGGCCTGAAGGGCCCACGGCCTCTCGTAGTGATGCTGCCCGGACAAACCTCGATGGTTCCCGACCGGCAGAATCTGGCCAGTTCTGCGGCATATTCGATCCGCTCCGGGTAGCGGTAATCGAACACCCGTGAGGTCCCGTCCGCGACCAGGCCGAGCAGGACGAAGAAGGGTTGCATATCCGAAATCACCCCGGGGTGGGTACCGCAGGCGAGTTCAAAGGGCTGCACGGCTCCGCCGCGCAGGCAGCCGGGGTGCACGTGGACACTCGAAGAGGCCCGATAGAGGTCGATGCCTGCTTTCTGCAGATGGATCAACGGAATCTCCATCGCTGCGAAGGGCACGGGGTCCACGCATAGCTCCCCCCCCGCCATCACCGCATAGACGATCCAGGTGAGGGCCTCGATACGGTCCGGCATCACCTCCATCCGCACTCCATCAAGCCGCTCGACCCCTTCGACTCTGATGCGGCTGCCACCGAATACGGTGATGTCGCTCCCCATCCGCCGCAACATGTCGATGAGGTCCTCGATCTCCGGAGTGACGTAGGCGTTGCGGATCTCGGTCGCACCCCGCGCCACCGAGGCGCACATCAGGGCGTTCTCGGTGCCACCCACGGTGAAGATCGGAAAATCGATACGGCCGCCCACGAACCCGTCGCCGGTGATCTCGAGTGCCTCCGGCGTCTCTCGCACGGAACAGCCAAGCGCTTCCCAGACCTTCACATGCAGGTCGTACCCTCGCTCGCCGATCCTGCATCCGCCTGGGTACGGGACTCGGGCCTGTCCGTTGCGGAGTATCTGTCCGGGGGCCAAGAGGTAGGTGGTGCGTATCGGAAAGTCCTCGGACCGATCGAAGTCTGACACAGTCAGCCGCGAAGGCGAGAGGGTCAACGAGCGCACGTCGTGATCGAGTTCCGCGTCCACCTCGAGGCCTCGGATGAACCGGAGGTTGTGAGCGACATCCCCCAGCTTGGTCGGAAAGTTCAGGAGCGTCGTCGCGGTTCTGGCAAGCAGGGCCGCCGCGAGCAGACGGGTGGCGGAGTTCTTCGCTCCGCTCACCCTGACGTTTCCACAGGGCCGGCGGCCGCCTTCGATCAGGGCGAACTGTGAGATGGTGAGGCCTCCGTGTTGCGCTTCGCGGCCTTCCGCCGGGCCCACGGCAACACGTAGTGGACGAGGAAGGCGAGACCTATGCCAACCAGGAGCCCCAGGACGAACGCCCGGACCCCGTTGAGGACGGTCCGGGGGGAGTACGGGGCCGTCGGAACCGCCGCGCTCCTCAGAAGTGTGAAGCCCGACACCGGACTCGTCCGCAGGATCTGAAGCCCGCTCAGTTTCGCCCGTAGTTCGGCCGCATAGTCGCTGGCCGAATCATCCGGGGAGAGCGCGTTCAGCTGTGCCTGCACCACGCCGATCGCATCGTCCACCTTGCTCTGCTCAACACCAGTGCGATAGCCGATCATTTCGCTGGCGAAAGTATCGGCAATGGCCGCCGCTTCGACGGCGTCGTCACTCTCCGCCGTCAGCTCGATGATGTCAGTGCTCGTGAAAGCCTGCACGTCTATCCGGCTCAGGAGTCTCTCCCTGGAGACCTGCAGGCCCAGATCGCTGATCACGGCGTCCGCTACGGCGTCGGCGAGAAGGTAGCCTCCCTGTACCTCTCGATCAGCGTTCGTGCTGGAGAAGATGGCCTCCCCGATAACGAGGACATCCAGATTGCTCTTCTGATAGAGCAGGCGGGTCGAGGCCCGATAGTGTGACCCGCCCGCCAGAGATACCCCGACGGCGGCCGCGGTCAGCAACACAGCGACGACCGCGACGATCCACCAGCGTCTCTTCAGCACGGCCAGGTAGTCCACTAACGCCTTCCATCATCCGGATCGGGGTCATCCTGCCGGGGGCCACGATACCACGGGTCTACCGGCGCGCCGCCTCTGTTTGTGGCTTGCCGGCGG
>CAZWAR010000007.1:43236-46531 GCA_964631965.1 uncultured Gaiellales bacterium | reverse complement strand
GCGACGTCGTGGTGTTGAAGGGAGGCGACCGCTACGAGACCGCCGCTTTGGTGGCCCGGGCCGTCGAAGCGAAGACCGGCAGCGTATCCAAGGTGGTCATCGCCCCTGGGGACAGCTACGGGCCCGCTCTGGCCGCCTCGTCCTTGGCCGCTGCCCAGGGCTGGCCGCTGCTGCTCATGCCTGGCGGTGGTCCGCTGCCCCAGTGCGCGAAAGACGTCATCGCCGACCTAGGGGTGTCCTCGGCTATCGTCGTGGGCACGAACGCGACTCTCGGAGTGGGCTCGGGCTTCTCGGTGACGAAGCGTATCCTGGGCACCCCCAGCACGTCCGATCCGGACGGCCGCTACGACACAGCCGCGAAGCTCGCCGACTACGCCGCCGACCGGGGCTGGCTCAGCTATGCTCACGTGGCCATCGCGCCTGGAGACGATTACCCCGATGGGGAGGCGGCCGTTTCCTTCATCGCCAAGGGCAAGGGCGTTCTCCTCCTCAGCAAGAGCAGCATGCTGCATGCCTCAACCAGTGCCGCCCTCAAGGCGCACGGCCCCGAGGTCGAGGAGGTCGACTTCGTCGGGGTGGACTGGCCGGTCTACCGGGAGGTGAAAAGTCTGAACACCGCTCGGGTGACCGGACTCAGCACCACCAATGGACCCACCGGGGGCGGCAACAAGGTGATGGTGAAAGGCACCTCTCTCGACAAGGCCACCAAGGTGCGCGTCGGCAAGGTCTACGTGCCCTCGAGAGACTGGAAGGCCGATTCCGCGACACAGCTCACCATCTCCTCCATGCCCGCCGGTTTCGGCGACGGACCGGTAGAGGTGACCGTCTTCGATTACTGGGGCGCGAGCCCGGCCACCACGGATGATCTCTATTGGTACGGCGGGGACGGAACCCTCACTCCCGGCGAGAAAGTGGTCAAGAAGGCCGTCGAGTACCTGGGCACGCCCTACCTTTGGGCAGGGGCCAGTCCGAGCACCGGCTTCGATTGCTCGGGCTTCTGCATGTACGTCTACAAGCAGTTCGGTGTGAATCTCCCTCACTATTCACGGGCAATGTCGACCTACGGAACGGCCGTCGCCAAGTCCGATCTGCAGCCGGGCGACCTCGTGTTCTTCTACACGCCCATCAGCCACGTGGGGATGTATGTGGGCGGAGGGATGATGATCAACGCCCCGCGAAGCGACGACCTCGTATGCATCGAGGACGCGTACCGCTCGAGCTACGTGACGGCCCGCAGGATGATTTCGGGCGGTGAGACCACCCCGGACTACACCAGGTACGAGCAGAGTGACACCCGCCTGAACTATCAGGGCAACTGGCACACGTCGCACACCTCGTCCGCCTCCGGAGGAGACTTTGTCTACGCGAACGCAGCCGGGAGTTCGGTGACCATCTCGTTCAAAGGGACCTATCTCGCCTGGATCACGAAGAACAGCAGCGTCTATGGCATCGCCACGGTCACCCTGGACGGCAAGGCGCCGGTCGCGGTGGACCTGTACGGTGCGAATACCTCCTATAGACAGAAGGTCTGGGACACAGGAAAGTTGTCCTCGGGGGACCACCACGTCACCATTGAGTGGACGGGCAAGAAGAGCGCCTCGGCTACAGACACCAACATCGGCATAGACGCAGTCGACGTGATCGGAACATTGACCCAGGCGACAGGCGGCAGCACGCCGGCTCCCGATCCGGGCGTGCCAACCGGAGCTCTCGTCGAGCAGACAGCCGGTGACATCACCTATCTGGGTACCTGGCGCCTGTTCGTGACGGGCGGCGCCTCCGGCGGTTCCTACGCCTACGCCGACTCGGACGCCCGGGCCCTCATCTCGTTCTCAGGGACCAGGCTCGACCTAATCGCCACAACTGGCATCACCATGGGCAAGGCAGCCGTGTTCCTCGACGGTGAGGACAAGGGTGTCATCGACTTCTCCAGCACCACCACCCTGCGCAAGCGGAAGGTATGGAGTACGGGTACGGTGGCCTCCGGCACTCACACTGTGGATCTGCGCTGGCTCGGGCGGGCGGGAACCAGGGGTGGCACCCGCGTGAACATCGATGCGGTCGAGGTGGCCGGAAAGTTGGTCCCGGTCGAAGCGGGAGCAGGAGCGAGCCGCGTGGAGCAGACCGACAACACCATCGTCTATACCGGCGATTGGCGCACCTTCGTGACGAGCGGCGCATCCGGGGGCTCGTACACCTACACCGACTCACCCGCTCGAGCCATAATCTCGTTCAACGGATTCGGCCTCGACCTGCTCGCCACGACCGGTTTCACCATGGGCAAGGCGGCGGTATTTCTCGACGGCAAGGACAAGGGCGCCATCGACTTCTCCAGCGCAACAACGCTCCGTCAGAAGCGGGTCTGGAGCACGGGCATCCTGGCGCCGGGGACCCACCAAGTCGAACTCCGCTGGCTCGGCCAGCCGGGGTCTACGGGCGGCACGCGCATGAACATCGACGCGGTCGAAGTCATCGGGACGCTCAGCCCGGGGGCCGCCAGCCCGGCTCCGGCCGCCAGCCCGGCCACCAGTCGGTACGAGCAGAAAGACCCGCTCTTCGCGTTCGGCGGTGGCTGGACCGCCACCTCGTCCAGCAGCGCCTCCGACAGGAGCTTCCGCTTCGCAGACTCTCCCGCGTACGCCACCGTCGTGTTCAACGGCACCTACCTCGCCTGGATAGGTAAGAAGAGCCCGGTCTACGGCAGCGCCAGAGTCACCGTCGATAGCGGCGCCCCTATCCTGGTTGACCTCTACAGCGCCGACACCGTCTGGCAGCAGAGGCTCTGGGACACCGGGGTACTTCCCGCAGGCCCCCACACTGTCACGATCGAGTGGACCGGTATCAAGAACCCCGAAGGCAGCGGAACGAACGTCAACGTCGACGCGTTCGAGATCGCCGGCACCGTCGTTCCAGCACCGGCTGCTGCACCCGTCTGCTACGAACAGAACGATGCCCACTTCCTCTACGTGGGCGGTTGGAAGGTGTCCGGAGCCAGCTCCGCTTCCGGCGGCAGCTTCCGTTTCAGCAATACACCCGGCTCGTCGGTAACCGTCACGTTCACCGGCTCCTCACTGGCATGGATCACCAAGAAGAGCGACGTCTACGGCAAGGCGAAAGTGACGCTCGATGGCGGCGCTCCTGTGGTCATCGACCTATACAGTTCCGCGACGCTGTGGCGCCAGAAGGTTTGGGAGACGGGCGCGCTGGTCCCCGGCACCCACACCGTCATCATCGAGTTCACGGGCACGAAGAACCCGGCTGCCAACGACACCAACATCGGGGTGGATGCCTTCGA
>CAZWAR010000007.1:0-43136 GCA_964631965.1 uncultured Gaiellales bacterium | reverse complement strand
TCGGCGGATCGCTGGCCGGTCGGCCCGCCTACGCCAATACCCGGGCCAGGCTCACCAGGATGCCAGCCGTAGCCCCCCAGATGCGCCGCCCTGGGAACGGCAGTACATAGAAGGAATGCTCCCGCCCGTCACTCAGCATGCTCTCCAGCGTCTGGTTGACGGGGTCGATGACGAATCGCAGCGGCACGAGGAACACCTCGGCCACCTCTCTCGCATCCGGCGTCAACGGCAACGGCTTCTCCACCCAGCCCACGATGGGATGCACGCAATAGTCGGATACGGTCCGATAGAGGGGCAGGCACCCGAGGATCTCCACCCGCCCCGGCGGCAGCCCGACCTCCTCCCAAGCTTCCCGCAGCGCCGCTTCGGCCGGACCGGCGTCGCCGGGCTCGATACGCCCGCCGGGCAGACTGATCTGGCCGGGATGATGTCTCAGCTCCGACGTGCGCTGCGTGAGTATGATCTCGGGGCCGTGCCGAGTGGCAACCAGTGCCACGAGGACGGCGGCCGGCGTGAGCTGCGCGGCGGCTTCGCAGGGCGGCTCCCCGTTGAGGCACGTGGCAGCAAGCCGGCGCCTGACCTCCTCCTTCCCGATCCTGCTGTCGATCCCATTGTGCATCGCTTCTTCCATTCCGGGGATTATAGGCCCCGCACATCCACAGGCGGTCGCCTCTTCCCCCGGCCGGCGCGCAGCCGAGAGGCCTGCGGTCTAGGACGCAGCCGCCACAACCACTGAACACGGCCTGTTCATACTTGCGCCGGACCCCCGCCATCCGTCATGATGGCCGTCATGTGTGACTACTGCATGCAGCATGGCGCGGGTGGCAAGTGGTACCTGAACGCGGAACATTACTCGAATGAGGTCGTCGAGAAGCACGACCTTCGGGCATTCCTGCTCGAGCAGTACAAGAACTTCGAGAGCATCGCCGTACGCCCGGTGAACGGTGTCAGCCCGGTGGGGATGGACCACACCTTCCGCATCCCCATCATCGGCAGACTGGTGAAGGCGACGGCGGAACGGATGCTCCACAGCCGCAAGCCTCCGCGGAACCCCTTGAGACCTGAAGGCCATATCGGCCAAGTGGTCCCCCTCGAGGACGGAGAGGAGATCCTGCGCCACTGCGCAGCGGAGCCCATCATCGAGAAGAACTGCATGTGCCGCTACATGACCCGGGGCTACAAGGAATCCTGCTGCATCAACTTCGGGGTGATGTCCGACATCGTCGACAAGCTTCCCCGCTTCATCCCCGAAAAGGAGAAGTACCACCTCACCCGCGACGAGGCCATCGCCCGCTTCCGAGAGCACAATCACAAAGGGTATATCGGGACCATCTGGTTTGGGCCGTTTCCCTACATCAACAACCTCTGCTCCTGCGAGAATCCGGAGTGCGCGGGCATTCGTCCGCGCAAGGACTTCGGGATCACCTCGGTCTACAAAGCCGAGTACGTCATCGACTACCGCCCCGAAGCCTGTCTCGCTTGCGCGGCATGCGTCGAGCAATGCCCGTTCGACGCCATCAGCATGGACAAGGCCCTCGTCCGCCCGGTCGTGGACCAAGAAAAGTGCTACGGCTGCGGCGTCTGCCGCCACGTATGCCCCACGGACGCGCTGTTCCTGCTGCCCAGGGACCGGATCCCCGCGGTGGCGGGAAAATACTAGCAGGCTGTTGAGACGAGGCGGACGAACCGGCCATGGCGCGCGCCAAGATCACGATCGACTACTCCCGCTGCGGCGACGGGGTCGGCGTCGACCCGCGCGACTGCGGGAAGTGCCTGCAGGCCTGTGAGCCCGCCGTCTTCCTGCTCCATCAGACCCTCGGGGCGGTGGAGTCCGATCCCTTCGACCCCAAGACCTGGCGGGTGACCCCTATGTGGATGTCCCTCTGCACCAGATGCGGGGAGTGCGTGGCTGTCTGCCCGCAGCGGGCCGTCGAGCTGTCGACCGCCGCGTTCTGGCGCAGGAGGAAGCTGAGGTCGCCGAGAGCGAAAGGCGCGGCCGGCCCGGTGGAGGCACTCGAGGACGCCGTTTCGTGAGCACGCCTACATCGGTCTATCGACGCTGCACGGTGATCGGCGGCGCGGGCATGCTGGGTTGGGAGATGGTCAAGCAGTTGCTGGCCTCCGGCAAGGAAGTCACGGTCCTCGACCTGCAGAGGGTCCCTGAGGATCTGTGCGACGCCCTGGTCGGCGATATCCGCAACCCGGATGCGGTCCGCGCGGCCTGCCGGAACAGTGAGGTCGTCTTTCAGACCGCCGCCGCCGTCTGGGAGCCGGGCACGCCGACCGGGGTCTACGAGACTGTCAACGTGGAAGGCAACCGCATCGCCGTCAGCGTCTGCCGCGAGCTCGGCATCCGCCGACTCGTCTACACCAGCACCATCGACGTCGTGGTGGACGGCCGTACCCCCATCGTGGACGGTGACGAGTCTCTCCCCTATCCGGACAGGATCCCCGCAGATCACTACTCGCGCACGAAGATCGCCGCCGAACGCCTGGTGCTCGCGGCCGACAGTCCCGAACTGGCCACCTGCGCACTCCGGCCGGCAGGTATGTACGGACCGCGGGACCGCTACCACCTCGGCAACATCATCGCCATGGCGGAGAGGGGCAAGTACATGCGGGCGGGCAGCGGCAAGGCTCGGTTTACCCATGTCTATTCCGAGAACGCCGCTCATGCCCATCTGCTCGCCGCAGAACGCCTGTTCCCCGGGTCGCCGGTGGCCGGGCAGATCTACTTCGTGGGCGATCACTACCCTGCCACGAACCTGTTCGACTTCATGGAGCCGTACCTGGAGGCGCTCGGTCTGTCGGCGCCCAAACGGAGCATCCCCTTCCCGGTGGCATACGCCGCCGCGTGCCTTGCCGAACTGGTCGCCCCGCGCTCCAATCTCACCCGCTTCTCCGTTGTGCAGACCTGTATCGACCACACCTACCGCCACGACAAGGCCGAGCGCGAACTGGGCTACAAGCCCATCGTCTCGTATGAGGAGGCCTTCCGCAGAACGCTCGAGTACTGGAAGGGGAAGCTGGAGCGCTAGCCGGCGAACGGCTGCTGCCTCCCGCCACGCTGCGCTTTCCGCGGATCGCCTACTCACCACCGTTCTCGCAGCGCTCGCGACACTCGGCTTCGTACCGCGAAGCCGCTCTGGGTGCGCAGACGCTCCCCGTCCGGTATAGTCGATGGCCGCACAGCAGGAGGAGAATCTCATGGCTCTCGACGGCACACGTTCGCGCACAGTGGGTATGAAGACAGCGGCGGTCCACGCCGGTCATCCCCCCAATCCCGTCACCGGGGCCTCGGCCCCCGACCTCGTGATGTCGACCACGTTCCTCATCGATTCCGACGTCGCCTTTTCGGCGGACGAGATCACCGACGAGACGCCCTTCGTCTACTCCCGGTGGGGCAATCCCACCGTGCGGCAGCTCGAGGAGAAGCTGGCGGTGCTCGAGAGCGCGGAGGACTGCGTCTGCTTCGCAAGCGGCATGGCCGCCATCACGGCACTCTTCCTGCATTGTCTGAAGGCCGGCGACCATGTCCTCATGAGCGACGTCACCTACGCCGCCGCTTCCGAGCTCGCCAACGACCGCTGGCCGCAACTCGGCATCGAGGTCACCCGGGTGGACGCTTCCGAGGTCGAGAACGTGCGGGCGGCGCTCCGGCCGAACACCCGTCTGGTCTACCTCGAATCCCCGGCCAATCCGCTGCTCCGCCTCACCGATGTGGCTGCGGTCACCGCCGTGGCGCATGAAGCGGGCGCTTTGGTGGCGGTCGACTCAACCTTCGCCACGCCGGTCGGTTTCCGGCCGGCGGAACTCGGTGCGGACTTCGTGATCCAGTCGCTCACCAAGTACATATGCGGCCACGGCGATGCCATCGGCGGTTCGATTGCCGGCGCCGAGGACGAACTCGTGAAGTTGCGCGGCCTCGCCATCCACGTCGGCGGCGTCCTCAGTCCGTTCAACGCCTGGCTGATCCTCCGGGGCGCTGCCACGCTCCCCATCCGCATGGCCGCACACGAGGAAGGGGCGCTGACCGTAGCCGAACATCTGGAGCAGCATCCGAAGGTGACCCGGGTCATCTACCCCGGTCTGCCCTCCCATCCCCAGTTCGAGCTAGCCAAGCGGCAACTCGAGAACTTCTCGGGGATGCTCACCTTTCAGGTGGCCGATGGTCCGGCGGCGGCGAAGCTGCTCGCGGAGCGGCTACAGGTGGTGCACTACGCGGTGTCGCTGGGCCACCACCGGTCGTTGGTCTGCTACCTCTCGACCGCCGACCTCATGCGCAGTTCGTTCCATCTCACCCCCGAGCAGGAGACAGGGTACCGCGCGTACGCCGGGGAGGGTGTGTTCAGGTTCTCAGTAGGGCTCGAGGACCCGGCCGACATCATCGCCGACCTGGACCAGGCCCTGGAACCACTCGCCTGACGGAAGCGGGAGGCTCGGGCGCTGCGAGGTCACGCCCCCTGTCCGAGCGATCCGCCCCGGGCCCGAAGCAGACTCTCCAGGAAACGGTTGTGGAGCGAGCTCTTGGGATCGGCCCCCCATTTCGCCAGCAACTCGAACATGGGCTTGGTCACTGTGAAGGCCAGGGTGCAACGATCGAGATCACCGCGGGCGGCCTGGTCGAGCGACCCGATGAGGGCCTGGGGCGCGTCGAGGTCGTCGAACAGGGCAGCCAGCTGCATACAGCCCGAGCCGAACCGGGCGATCAACGGATTGAGATCGTCGGGGTGGCTGTAGTAGATGGCGCCGGCGGTCAGGACGGACAGCTGGTCCGGGTTCACATACCAGGTGACTGTGCGCAGGTACTGGTACTGATCGGCCTTCAGCGGTCCGATGAGCAGGTTCTCGTGGACCGGAGTGTAGTGCGGAGCCGAATCGAGCCACAGGTTCATGAGCTCGTGGTTGGCCTTGAGCCCCTCTTCATCGCACAAGAACCCGACCATGTCCTCCCGGGACCGCTCCTCCAGAGCCAGCAGATGCATTCCACCGCAACCGTGCCGTTCCTTCGTGAGATGAAGGGTTTTGCCCCGGCGCCAATCAGCCACCGACCTGAAGACGCATTGCCTCCCCTTGGGCACCACCAGAGGCTCGAACGGCGCCGGATCGGGGGCGTCGTAGAATCCGATGAGCGGCTCCGTGATGGAAAGCCGCTCGAGTATCGTTGAGACATCGGGTTGCACTGCCTCTCCTTTCGCGCAGGCGCCGGGGCGCAGCAGCCACCACCGGCTCGGACTGTCAGGCTGCGTACACCCTTACGTTATCCCCATTCGCCGCATCCACGTTGATCTCCATCTCCCGCAGCGAGTCCATGAGCTCTTCGAGATCTTCGGGCTTCATGTTCTTGAGGTCGAAGGACATGCCCTTTTCGGCCATGGTCTTGTCGATCTGCTCCATGGCCTGGGGCGGAATGAGCGACGTGAGCTTGAGGCCCGCCCTCACGAGGCTTAAAGGGATCTTCACGTTGACGTTGTCGCCCTTCGTGCTCAGCACTTTCACGTAGAGGAACTTGGGTGAGGTCCCGGAGGAGGTCTTTGTCGCCACAGGCGCTGGAGCCTCCTCCGGCTCCTGCCCGGCACGGGCCTGAACGGCGTCCAACAGGCGGCCCGCTTCTTCGGCGGTGATCTTGCCGGCCGCCAGAAGATCGAGTATGCGGTCGCGCTCTTGACTCATGATGATCTCCTTTCGCTTTCGTCAACGCAGCCTGAAGGCCACGGTTCGAGTCTTATCCTGGATGGAGATTTCTGTGCCTCTCGTTTCGCCCACGATGCCCAGGATGCCTACAGCCAGCCTGGTGTATGCGCCCTTCCCTCCGTCCAGGAGCTGGAAGGCGTCCACGACGGCCGCCGCGAGCAGGGTCAGCAAGATGAACGGCAGGATGAGGGGCCACAACAGGAAGAGGGGAAACCACAGACGGAATCTGGTGCGCTCCTGCTCCATGACCCGCATGGCGACGAGATAGGGTGGCATCTTCATCTCTTGAGCCTTTCGGTGGCTTCTTCCACGGAGATCTGCCCCCGCTCGAGAAGGTCGAACACCTCGTCCTTCTCGCTGATCTGCTCCACAGCAGCGAGGTGCAGTTGCTGCACGATACGGTTCAACCGGTTCTTCACGGTCGGATAGCTGATGCCGAAAGCCTTCTCCATGTACTTGATGGACCCATGGCAGCGGACGAATTCGCTGACGAACACCTGATCCTCGAAACGGAGCCCGGCCAGAGGCGGCAACTCGAAGTCGCCGCGGATGGCGACGCCCCGGTCAGCAAGCTTCACCTCGGTCACGGTGAAGGGCTTGTCGCCCACAAGGTCGGTCAATTCTCGCCATTCGCTCATAGTCTCTCCGGCCGCTGGACGACACCTAACTTCCCCTTATGGAATCGATTGTACGCGGAATATTAAAAAAATCAAGTATGACATTGATTTTCTTGACCTAAATACGGCCTGTGCGTTGACATCCGGCGCGCAGGGACCATAGGTTGGCAGTGGGGCGGCCGCCGCCGCAGAAGACCAGACGTACCGGAGACGGGAAGAACCAGGGGAACCGAGGTCAGGCGCAAGTCACGCCCCGAGGGCTCGGACCCGGGCGACTCAACTCCGCAGACTCATAGCTGAAAGACTCGCGACCAGCAGGCCATGCCCGGGACCAGCTACCTAGTCGCTGATCTTCCAGCAGGAGGATGCGCCATCGTCGGATGTGGTGGTGGGATGATCGGCGATCCACTGATCGGGATCGTTCAGTATCGCCTTCACCGCCGCCTTCACTTTGGGGAAATCAAGGACGTTGTAACGTTTCTCGGTGTAGCCGCTTATCCAATCCGGCGGGGTGAATCCGAGGGTGATCATGTTGCTCGTCTTGACCTTGCTCCGCATCTTGATGAGCTCGGGCAGGGCGCTGAGCGGGATGTTCGTCCTCACGCTCTTCTCGATCGCCCCGGCGATCTTCGGGAACCGTAGCGTCAGCTGGGTCACGCTGTTCTGGTAGAGCAGGGCCATGAGGACGCAACGCTGCCGCCCCATCCGCACGTAGTCGTCGCTGTCGGAGCGGTCGCGCGCATAGGCCAGGGCCTCGAGGCCGTCGAGGTGGTTGACCCCCACCTCGAAGGTGTAGGACTTCTTCTCCTCCCCTTCGTTGAGCGGAGCGTATGTGATATGAAGCGCCTTCGGGACGTTCACGTCGACACCACCCACGGCGTCCACCATGTCCACGAGGCCCATCATGTTGACGACGGCGTAGTAATCGATCTGCAACCCGAGGATAAGGCTGGCCGTCTCCATCACCGCTTCAGCGCCTGGGTCGCCTCCGTCCTCGGCTATCTCCGGATGCTTCCACCCTGCCGTGTAGAGGCCGTTCAGCATCTCCGGGTATGTCTTCATACCCAGGGCCTCGGCGGTCTTGGTTCCGAGCGGCGTGTTGCCGGTGTTGCGGGGAAGACCGAACATGGCCACTCTGCCGGTTTCCGTGTCGATGCTGAGCACATTCATGGAGTCCGATCGCGCCCCGGTGCGTCCGTAACCGGCATCCGTCCCGATCAGCATGATGGTGAGGCGCCCGTCGCCGCCCCACTCCAAAGGATCCGCCTCCGTGGTGGTGGTGCTCTGCGACGTGGATGAACCCGAACTACTCGTGTTGCCGCCGCCCGTATCACCCGTGCTGCCCGAGGTCTCCGTCGTATGAGTGGTGGAGGTGGGGCTGTCGGTGGCGAAGACCGTGGTGAGCATGCTGTGGGTGACGATGGTGTAGTAGCCGGCCACCACGTGCGGGATCACGGTGAACGCAAGAACGAGCACCAGCCCCACACCGGTCAGGGCCAGGCCGCCGCGCGACGGACGCAGGGCCTGCAATCTCCCCCGGCTCGAGGTGAGCCACGCATCGACCACGGCGAAGATACGGATGAACATGATGACGATGTCCACCCAGAGCAGAGTCAGGAGGATCCTCGGCTCGACCACCCAGGTGATGACCCCGTCCTTGCCCTGGGCGAGCACGATGACGGCCATAACGAAGGTGATAACGACGAAGATCGACAGCAGCGCCAGGCCCCGGCGCTTCACCCCCGCCATCAGTTGCCCGGCGCCCGGGATGAGGGCCGACAGGAGCGCCCTCAACAGGCGAGCAGGATAGCTATCCCGCGGGCGGCTGGTGTAGACGGTGGGTCTCATATGAAAACAGCTCTTCGGACAGATTCTCTGGGCGGGACGGTTCCCCTGCGAACTTCGCGTGTGGCGCACTCAAGCTGCATGAACAGACGCCGGTCATTATTCTCCTTGCAGGGAAGACTGTCAAAGCGGAGGCGGCCGGAAGACACCCGGGGAATGCCCAGTAGGGAGCACGGCGGCCAGGGGTCATGAGCGGTGAGCACCGGCCAGGAACCACTCGTCGTGACTGGTTCGTCGGACAACCGTGAGCAAAGGGTAGCGAACCCCCACCAGCGGGGTGAGGAGGACGGCATGAGCGGACGAACGGTCATCGGGATGACGATGCTGGTGGTCGCGTTGACGGCTGTTCTCCTGCTCCTTTCCGCGTGTGGAAGCGCCGGCGAAGATGAGGTCACCACTTCGCCGGCAAACACCGGATCCAGCGCCGGCAACAGCGGCACGGTGACCCAGGACGGAGTGCTGGTCGCGGCGTCCCCCGTCTCCCGTCTGACAGCCTCGGCATCTCGTCCTGACATCCTCTCTGCGGCCGACGCTATCAACGCCTTCGGCGCCGATCTCTACACAGTCCTCGCACTTTCGGCCGGGGGAGGCAACCTGGTCTTCTCGCCCGCCAGTATCGAGACCGCCCTGGCCATGACGTACGCAGGGGCGGACGGCGACACGGCCGCCGAGATGGCAGATGCCCTTCACTTCCAGTTGCAGGGCGACGCCCTGCATCAGGCCTTCAATTCCTTGGATTCGCTGCTCGAATCGCGCAGTTGGCAAGGTAAGGACGCGGAAGGCAAGGACCAAGGCGTGGTGGTCAGGACAGCCAACAGCCTCTGGGCGCAGAAGGACCTTCCTTTCGAGACGTTGTTCCTGGATAGCCTCGCCAAGGACTACGGGGCCGGCGTGCGCCTGGTGGACTACAAGACCGCGGCGGAAGACGCGCGCAGGACCATCAACGAGTGGGTCGCCGGGCAGACGGAGGACAAGATAACCGACCTCATCCCCCAAGGCGCCCTTGATGCCCTCACCCGCCTGGTGCTCGTGAACGCCGTCTACCTCGACGCCACCTGGGCCTCACCGTTCGAGAAAGACTCCACCTATGACGGCAGCTTCACGACCTTGGCCGGAGCGACCGTCACCACGCCCATGATGAGCCAGACCACCGGCTTCGCCTACGGCAAGGGCGACGGCTGGCAGGCTGTGCAACTGCCCTACGCTGTGGACGATCCGTCTCGAGGAGAGCTGGCCATGCTGGTCATCGTCCCCGATCAGGGCCGCTTCGCGGAAGTAGAATCCCGACTCCCGTCGGGCCTCGTTGATCTGGCGGCCGCGACCCTCACTCAGGCGGGCGACGTGCAGTTGACCCTCCCCAAGTTCGAGTTCCGTACCCAGGCGGGTCTCGCCGGCGCCCTCAAGGACCTCGGCATGGAGCAGGCCTTCGACCCTGCCGCCGCGGACTTCTCCGGCATGACCGGTCAGGAGCGCCTCTTCATCGGCGACGTCATCCATGAGGCCTATATCGCAGTGGACGAAGAAGGCACTGAAGCGGCAGCGGCTACGGCCGTCATCATGCGGGCGACGTCCATGCCGATGCCGTCCCTGCAGCTCACGGTCGACCGTCCGTTCCTGTTCGCCCTGCGCGATACGGACACCGGGGCGATTCTCTTCCTCGGCCGCGTCACCGATCCGACCGCGTAGAGAGCGCGACCGGCGTTCTCCCAGCTCCGGCGGCCCCGCCGTCGGAGACCCGAGAAGTGGCAAGGACCGCTCGCAGGGGTGTGAAAACCCTGGCCGCATATGCCATCCTCTTATGTAAGCATCGTCACATGGCCGTCAACCTCTGGAAGGAGAATCCGATCGTGGGCATTAAAGGTTCCAAGACAGAGCAGAACCTTCTGAAGGCATTCGCAGGGGAGAGCCAGGCGCGCAACCGCTACACCTTCTTTGCGAGCAAGGCACGCAAGGACGGCTTCGAGCAAATCGCTGCGATCTTCGAGGAAACGGCAGGCAACGAGAAGGAGCACGCAGAGGTCTTTTTCAAGCATCTCGAGGGCGGACCCGTGGAGATCACCGCCACGTACCCGGCCGGTGTCATCGCCACTACCGCGGAGAACCTGCTCGCGGCGGCCGAGGGCGAGAAGGAGGAGTGGGGCGTCCTCTATCCCGGCTTCGCAGAGGAAGCCAAGAGAGAGGGCTTCGACGACGTCGCCGAGTCGTTCACCGAGATCGCCGAGGTTGAGGAGCACCACGAGCTTCGTTACCGCAAGCTGCTCGCCAACGTCGAGGCCGGCCGCGTGTTCAGACGCGACACCCCGGTGAAGTGGCACTGCCGTAACTGCGGCTATGTACATGAGGGCCCGGAGGCTCCGGACGAATGCCCCGCATGCAAGCATCCCCAGGCCTACTACGAACTGTGGGTCGAGGCATATTGAGCAGGTGAGCGTATACGAGGACATCCAGCTCGAGGGTCACATCATCGACTCCCTGCTGCTGCCCCGGGTGTTGGACGACATCCTGGATCGGGGCGGGGAGTACCGGATCCTCCACTTCAAGATTGGCGTGGAGAAGGACGACACTTCGCTCGCCGTTCTCAGGGTCACGGCTACCGACGAGGCGGCCCTGGACGAGTTGCTCCGCGGGCTGCAACGTCACGGGGTCGAATTGCTGGAGCAGAACGACGCCCGGCTGGAGCCGGCACCGGCCGATGGGGTCTTCCCGGAGGACTTCTACTCCACCACCAACCTGGAGACCTTCGTCCGCTTCGAGGGCCGCTGGATCGCGGTGGAGTGGGCGGAGATGGACTGCGGCATCCTGGTGGACACGAGGACAGGGAGCGCCCGGACGATCCCCCTGATCCAAGTCGAGGCCGGCGACCAGATCGTGGTGGGACGGCACGGTATTCGCGTGATTCCTCTTGGCCGCGACCATCAGGCCTCGCGCGCTTTCGAGTTCATGGGCTCCGCCGTGTCGTCGGAAAAGCCCAAGAGACTCGTGGTGTCTCGGGTGGCCCAGTTGATGCGCGAGAACAAGGAGTCCGGCAGGAAGATCGTGGCGGTGCTCGGACCGGCCGTCATCCATACTGGTGCGGCCCCAGCGTTCGCCAGACTGGTGAGGGCCGGCTGGATCGACGTGATCTTCGGCGGGAACGCCGTCGCCGCTCACGATATCGAGTCGGCCTTCTTCAACACGTCTCTAGGCATCAACCTGACCGAGGGCGAGTCGGTGGAGGGCGGACACGAGCATCACCTGCGGGCCATCAACCGTATCCGCCGTGCCGGAGGTATCCGCCAGGCCGTCGAGCAGGGAATGCTCACCAAGGGTCTGTTCTACGAGATCGTGAGGAAAGGCCTCCCCTACGTGTTGGCCGGGTCCATCCGTGACGACGGCCCACTACCCGACGTCATCACCGACACCATGCTGGCGCAGCAGACGATGCGCGAGCACGTGCGCGGCGCCGGCCTCTGTCTCATGCTCTGCAGCATGCTGCACTCCATCGCCACCGGCAATCTGCTGGCCGCCGAAGTGCACACGGTCTGTGTGGACATCAACCCGGCAGCCGTCACAAAGCTGACCGACCGGGGCAGCTTCCAGACGATCGGCATCGTCACCGATGTGGGCCTGTTCCTGGATGAATTGGTGACAGAACTCGAGGGCGGGGATGATGCGTGCACTGAGTAGACCGGATAGCGAACGTCCTCCCAAGAGGGACAGGACGCTGTGGCTGATGCTGGCGGGACTGGTCGCTGCGGGCGCCGCCGCCTGGTGGAGTTGGCTGCGCTCTCTACCAAAAGACTGATAGGCGGATGCAGGCGGTGCAGAGCAATCCGCGCGGCGGTGTTCCGCGCAGAACCGAAGCGCGTGCGCGCTCCGCTCAGTCTTCCTTACGCACCTTCCAGATCATCTCGCCGGGCCAGTGCCGGGACCACTCCCGGTCTGTGTCGTCGCGATACGTGCTGACGGCGTCGGCCGGCGGCCGAAGCTCGATGAGGTCATCGATGACGAAGCCATGGGCCCGGAACAGCCGGATCCAGGCGCCATACGGCAGCATGAACTCCACGTACCCTTCCCAGGGCAGCATCCACATCCCGAAGTAGTCGGAGACCAGACGATCGCCTGGGTTGTCGCTCTCCTCCACGTAACACATCTCGATAATGGGGGTGGAGCCACAGAACGCGAACAACCCACCGGGGCGGAGAAGACGGGCGGCTTCCGGAATCGTCGCGTAGGGATCGGCGAACGTCATGGCCCCCCAGTCGCAGAACACGATATCGAAGCTCTCGTCCGGAAGAGGCGCGTGTTCCGCGCTTGCTTGGATGATGGGGAAATCGACGGCTGCTGCCTCCATCAGCCTGCGCGCGTGTTCCAGCTGCCGCTCTGACAGGTCGAGACCTACGGGCCGAGCCCCGGCTTGGGCCAGCTTGATGGACCACTGGGCCGCTCCGCAGCCGAACTCGAGGATGTCCTTCCCCTTGACATCGCCGAGGACCTGGAGCCTGCTCTCGGGGATCTGCCACACTCCCCAGGCCATGCCGCCCGCCGTGGCGAGCTGCGGCCCATGGTCGTTCTGGTACGTGTCGGCGTCGGCGTTCCAGGCGTCCCGGTTGGCTACGGCGTGGTCGGGCAGCTTGTCAGGGTCGAACCTCGTATCGGGCACGCTGGTCTCCTTGGTCGGAAGTCAGACGCTTCAAGTGTTGGTCGACCTACCCCAGGCGCCGCCCCGCCGCCTAGCCGCCTTGCGCCCGCCCAGGCCGCCGATCGTGGCCACTGCGATGACGGCGACGAGCAGGATCTTGAGCCACAGCGCGAGACCGGAGTGCCAGATGAACAGGGAGCCGACCCAGGGCAGGAACACGATCCAGAGGATTATCTCAAGAATGAGGGGAAGCCCCACGAGCCAATCGTACACGTATCCCAGATGCTGAGGCCAGAAGATCCACAACACTGCAAAAGCGATCCAGAGGATGCCGAATGGGTAGCGCATGCCACCTCCCAGAGCCGGCCCGATCCGACATTCTCATAGTAGCGCGAATGAGGGACGAGCGGCCCAGCTGGAACATCACGCAGCATTGCCCGACGCTTCCGGCACAATGGATATTAGCTCAAGCCAATAGCCCCATTTTACCCGTTTCTTACGCTCCCGAGGGTAGGTTGCCGGCAACGGCAGTAGCGACGCAGTCTATCCGACCAGCGCGGTCTACGCCCAAGTGGGAGATACAAAGACCGCTCAAGGCGAGACCTACACAGCCAGGGATTGTGGGAAGATAGACGGGTTCCGGTAGTCGCATACCAGAAAGGCAGAGTTCATGGAGGCCAGAACGAACCCCCGGGTAGTGCTGCAGACGACTCTCGGAGACATCGTCATCGAACTCGACAGGCCCAAAGCCCCGATGACCGCCAAGAACTTCCTGTCCTACGTCTCCTCCGGTCACTACGACGGCACCGTCTTCCATCGGGTCATCCCCGATTTCATGATCCAGGGTGGCGGTTTCAGCCAGGACATGGTCCAGAAGCCGACCGGCCCGCCCATCATGAACGAGGCGAACAATGGCCTGAAGAACCTGCGCGGCACCGTCGCCATGGCCCGCACCTCGGACCCGCACAGCGCCACCGCCCAGTTCTTCATCAACCTCAAAGACAATGCCTTCCTCGACCACACCTCCAGCACGACTCAAGGATGGGGTTACGCCGTCTTCGGCACAGTGGTGGAGGGCATGGACGTGGTCGACGCGATAGCCCACGTCAAGACGGGGGCCCACGGACCCCATAGGGACGTGCCCGCCGACGCGATCGTCATCACCAAGGCCTACGAAGCCATAGAGGAGTAGCCGGGTCTCGATCATGAGAACGAAGCGGGGCAGGCGGAGGACCTTTGCGGTCTTCCTTGTGCTCGCCGCGGTGTTGGCCGCGGCGCTCCTCGCGAGCGTGCCCGCATATGCTTGGACGCCCGGCGCTCTCACCACCGATCCCAGCAGGCCTATCCTCATCAGCCCGTCCACAGACGAGCAGCGGCCCGAGGCGCCCCGCGTCACTGCCAAAGGCGCCATCGTCGTCGACATGGACACCGGCACCATCCTCTACTCCCGGAACGCCGACAAGCAGCTGGAGATGGCTTCCACCACCAAGATGATGACGGCCATTCTCATCCGCGAGGACATGCCCCTCGACGAGGAGGTCAAGGTGCCCGCGGCGGCCACCGGCGTGGCGGGCAGCACCCTGGGTCTCAGACGAGGTGAGAAGTTCACGGTCGAGCAACTCCTCTACATGATGCTGGTTCCCAGCGCCAACGATGCCGCCGTCACCCTGGCCGTGGCGGATTCGGGGAGCGTCAAAGCCTTCGTCCAGAAGATGAACGAACGGGCGGAAGCGATGGGTCTCACGAATACCCACTTCGTCAACGATTGCGGTCTGCATGCGGAGGACCACTACTCCTCGGCGCGTGACCTCGCCGTGATTGCCAGCGTCGCCATGCGGGACCCGGTGTTCAGGCGCATCGTGTCGACCAGGGAGTTCACCCTGCCCCTCGTGGGCGGCGTGCGGGACCGATTGATCAAGACCAGCAACGAACTGCTGCAGCACAACGACTGGGTGAACGGCATCAAGACCGGATCCACGCCCTACGCCGGCTACTGCCTCGCCTCCTCGGCCACCAGGGATGGCCTCACCCTCATCAGCATCATCCTGGGGGCGAAGGACCAGGATACCCGGGAGGCGGAAAGCAAGGCACTGCTCGAGTACGCGTTCGAGAGGTGCGAGCGACAGAGCCTGATCGACAGGGGCACTCTCGTAGCGGAACTGCCGGTGCCCGATCCCCTCGACCGGACGGTGCGCCTGGTGACCGCGGCCACGTTCGCGCGGCGGCTGGTGGGAGAGAGGGACGTGACGGCTCGAATCAAGCTCTCGGGCGAGCTGCGGCTCCCCGTGAGAGCCGGCCAACCGCTGGGTGAGATGGAGTTTCTGCAGGGGGACACCTCATTGGGCTCGGTACCGCTCATCGCCGCACAATCGGTGAATCTGCCCACCATCAGGATGATCATGGACCACTGGTGCGGGGCATGGGCGACCGGCCTTCCGCTCACACAGTTCCTCGCAGCGGCCAAGACGCAGGGCTAGATCGACCGGCCCGTCCACGTGCAGGCGCCGCTTTTCATAATCAACCCGGCGTGCGGCACCCGAAAGGCCGGGGACGAGATCGCTCGGCTGCTCGCGCGGGTCGACCATCTGTACGGAGAGGTAGAGGTCGCCTACACGCAGCACGCCGGCCATGCCGAGGAGTTGGCCCGCGCCGGCACTGCCGCCGGGCACCCGCTGATCGTGGCCGTGGGCGGCGACGGCACCTTCAGCGAGGTGGCCAATGGGGTGCTGCGAGCCGAGGACGAGGCGACGGGCGCCGGTCCGAAAACGGATGGCGCCGGGACCTTCGGGGCGACGGCCGTGGGACTCGTGAGCATCGGCACCGGTGGGGATTTCCGGCGGACGCTCGCCACCGGCGCGGGTATCGAGGCGTCACTCGAGGCGCTTGCCTCGGGGGAGGACCGGTATCTCGACGTCCTGCGGGCGGAATTCCCGGACCCCAAGGGAGTACCGGTGCGACGCTATGTGGTGAACGTTATCTCGGCCGGACTCGGTGGTCTGGTGGACCGCTACATCGAGTCCACTCCCTCCTTCATCCCGGGCCGTCTCGGCTATTACGCGGCCGCTTTGCGGGCCGCGATCGTCAGCACCCAGCAACCGCTGCGAGCCCGGATCGACTGGCGGGGAGAAATCCGGGAGGAGGTCATCCCTGCCTACCTGGTGGCAGTGTGTAACGGGCGCTGGTTCGGAGGGGGCATGGACGTGGCGCCCATGGCCGAGCCCGACGACGGGAGGCTGGAGGTGATCACGGTCGCCTCTCCCACCAAACCTTACCTACTGAGGAACATCAAGAGCGTCTACCAGGGGAAGCATCTCGACCTTCCCAGCGTGAACCACTTCTGTTGCACCGGAGTGCGCCTGAGCCTGGACGATCCCGAAGCGGAGCGCAAGTACCTCCTCGATGTCGACGGCGACCCGCTCGGGTCGCTCCCGCTGACCGTCGAAGTGGTACCTGGGCGGCTCCGCGTGCGGGCATGAGCGACTTCCCCATCGCGGCGCTGCCGTTCTTGCGCTGCCCCGTCTGCCGGGCGGGCTTCGTGCTGAGAGGACGTTCCCTCCGCTGTGCACACGGTCATACGTACGACGTCGCCCGCCAGGGGTACGTGAACCTGCTCCCCGGTGGCGCCCGCCCCGGCACGGCCGACACAGCCGCAATGGTGGCTGCACGGGAGGCCTTCCTGGCCACCGGGCACTTCGCGGACCTGCGGGAACTGGTAGCCGACCTGGCCGAGGAGGCCCCACCGGGCGACCGCGCGCGCTGCTTTGTGGAGGCGGGCGCCGGCACCGGCTACTACCTGGCCGGCGTCCTTGACCGCTTCCCGACCGGAGTGGGACTGGCGCTCGACATCTCGAGATACGCGGCGCGCCGTGCAGCGCGCGCCCATGAAAGGATGGCCGCGATCGTGTGTGACGGTTGGAAAGAGCTGCCCATCGCCGATGAAGCCTCCCACCTCGTGCTCGACATCTTCGCGCCGCGCAACGCATCGGAGTTCAGGCGGATCCTGGAGCCCGAGGGGAGGCTGATCGTCGTGACGCCCACCGGCCGGCACCTGCGCGAGTTGGTGACGGGCCTGGGCCTTCTCACGGTGGACGAGGACAAGCCGGAACGGCTCGAGCAGGCCCTTGCCGCCGATTTCTCCCTGGTGGAGCGGACGGAGTACGAGAAGCGCCTTCTGCTGAAGGCCGTAGAGGCCGCGGCGCTCGCGGCCATGGGCCCGAGTGCCCGTCACCTGCGTCCGGAAGAGGTGGCCGCCCGGCTCTCCATGCTCGGTGTTCCCATCACCGCCACCTTCTCGGTGACGGCCGCCACCTACGCGCCGCGAAGACCGTGAGCCGAGCTCCGCGAGTGGCGCCGGACAGAGAACGCGCCGCCCCGCCTATCGAGCCTGCGCGTACACCGCCTCGGCCGCGCTGACGCCGCCCGGCCGCACCTTCACGCCCTGGGCCCCCAACACCGCCTCGAGGGCCGTGAGGAACAGAAGCACGTTGCGCTCCGTGGAAGAGTGCCCCTGCAGGCCCACCCGCCACATCTTGCCCGCGAGCGGCCCCAGACCGGCGCCGATCTCCAAACCGAATTGCGCGAGGAGCGCCTTCCGCGTGGCCAGGTCGTCCGCACCCTCAGGGATCAACACAGTGTTGAGGCTGACCAGCCGCTCCTCCGACGGCACCAACATCTTCAGCCCCATCGCCTCCAATCCGGCGATAAGGGCGGCACTGTTCAGTTCGTGCCGGGCGAAACGGCCTGCCAACCCCTCCTCGAGGACGATCCGCAGAGACTCACGCAGCGCGTAGATCATGTTGATGGGCGCGGTGTGGTGATACTTGCGCGCCGCACCCCAGTAGTCGCCGACCATGGTCAGGTCAAGGTACCAGGAGGGCACCTTGCCTTTGCGCCCGTTGAGCGCGGCCACGGCCCTCTCGTTGAAGGAGAGCGGCGCCAGCCCTGGTGGGCAGGAGAGACACTTCTGGGTGCCACTGAAGGCCGCATCGATCCCCCAGGCGTCGAGCGAGACCTCGACCCCGCCGAGAGAGGTGACACAGTCGAGCAGCACGAGCGCACCAACGTCTTTGGCGATCTTCACGATGTCCGGCAATGGCTGGCGCACCCCGGTGGACGTCTCCGCGTGCACAACCGCGAAGAGCTTAGGCGAGGTGCCTTTGAGCGCGGCCTCCACCGCCTCGGGCTGTACGGCCCTGCCCCACTCGGCATCGATCTGGATGATCTCGGCTCCAAGGCGGCTGGCGCAGTCAACCATCCGGCCGCCGAACACCCCGTTGACCACGACGGCCACCTGGTCCCCCGGCTCCACGAGGTTCACAAAGCAGGCCTCCATACCGGCGCTACCCGTGCCCGATACCGGGATGGTCAGCGCGTTCTCCGTCTGGAAGACGTCGCGCAGCAACTGTTGCGTCTCCGACATGAGAAGGAGGAAGTCCGGATCGAGATGGCCGAGGGTCGGCGCAGCCATGGCGCGAAGCACTCTGGGCGGCACGTCGCTGGGTCCGGGACCCATCAGGATACGGACGGCGGGGTCGAGGTCGTGGTATTCGCGGATATCTGGTCCTGACATGGTGGTTGGGCCTCCTCACGGCCGTTGGGCGCCGATGGGTGTCACTCGCGTCGGCTCACACGCGCTACGGTAAGATAGCAGCCGAGAGCCGCAGTACAGAAGCGAGGGCTTCCGCGTGACCGCACGGTTGGGTGAAAGACTCCGGGCTGTCGTCGGGACGAAGAACGTGCTCGACAAGCCCGTGGAACTCCAGACCTACGAATACGACGCCTATCTCGAGCGCGCCTTGCCGCGTGCGGTCGTGTTCGTGGAGTCAACGGAGCAGGTCTCGGCCGTGCTCAGGATCCTCTCGGAGGAAGCCGTCCCGTTCGTCCCCCGGGGCTGCGGCACCAACCTCAGTGGGGGGTCGTTGGCCCTCGACCGAGCCGTGGTCGTCGAGATGGGCCGCATGAACAAGGTGCTCGACATCGACCTCCCCAACCAGCGAATGACAGCCCAGGTCGGCGTATTCAACCTCGACCTTTCCACCATCCTCTCTCCTCTCGGCTACTACTACGCTCCCGACCCCGCCAGCCAGAAGGCCTGCTCCCTCGGCGGGAACATCGCCGAGAACGCAGGCGGCCCGCATTGTTTCAAGTACGGAGTCACGTCCAACCACGTGCTGGGACTGGAGGTGGTCCTCTCAGGCGGCGACGTCGTCTGGTTGGGGGGCAAGAATGTCGATCGCCCCGGCCTGGATCTCACCGGCGCGTTCGTCGGTAGTGAAGGGACCTTGGGGATAGCGACCACCGCCATTCTCCGCATCCTCCGGAAACCCGAGGCAGTCAAGACCCTTTTGGCCGTATGCGACTCTCTTGAGGACGGCGGCAACGTGGTCTCGGCCATCGTGGCGGCGGGACTGGTGCCGGCCACTCTTGAGATGGTGGACAACCGCACGATAAACGCCATCGAGGACCGCATGGCATGCGGCTTCCCCCGCGACGCAGCGGCGGTGCTGCTCATCGAGCTGGACGGCCTGCGGGACGGCATGGACGAGATGGCCGAGGACATCACCCGGCTCTGCCGATCAAGCGGGGTGCACGAGGTGCGGATAGCCAAGGACGAGGACGAGCGCCAGGCACTGTGGCGGGGGCGCAAAGGGGCATTCGGGGCCATCTCCCGGTTGGCTCCCAACTATCTGGTGGCCGATGGGACGGTACCACGTACCCAGTTGCCGGAAGCGCTCCGCCGAGTGGGGGAGATCGGGCGCCGGTACGACATCAGAATCGCCAGCGTGTTTCACGCGGGGGACGGGAACCTGCATCCCCTGCTATTGTTCGACAGCCGGGACCCGGCCGACTGCGAGAAGGTGATGGCTGCCGGCATGGACGTACTGAAGGTGTGCGCCGAACTGGGGGGAACGGTGAGCGGCGAGCATGGTATAGGGGTGGAGAAGCTCGAAGCTCTGACCCTGGTCTTCACGAACGACGACCTGCGGGCCCAGGGCTTCTTGAAGGAAGCCTTCGATCCCCAGGGTCTCGCCAACCCCGGAAAGGCGCTGCGCCCGGCACGATCGGCCGCTCCGTCGACGGGCGGGTCGGCTGTGGATAGACCCGGACCGCTCCTGCCCGGCAAAGTCGAGTGCGGTGGCGACCTTCCCGGCTCAGACCCCAGAGAGGTGAAGGCCGGTGTATAAGATCACCGAGATCCGTGGTGTCGCGCCCCACGAGCAGGCGCAACCGGACAGCGAGGCGGAACTGGCCGGCGTCCTGGCCGAGGCCGGCGCCCGGAGCAACGTTTGTTATCTGGCCGGGGGACTGACGAAGCTTGATTGGGGAGCGGCTCCGGAGCGCATCGATCTGCTGGTGAGTACGGCCTCCCTGTCAGGCTGCTCGGACGTCGACCCCGAGAACCTCACCCTTTCCGCTGCGGCCGGGACCAGTGTGGCTGAGGCGCGGGCCCAGGCGACGGCCGTGGGTCGGGTGCTGCCCATCGACCCGAGCTACCCCGCCAGGGCGACCATTGGCGGCGTGGTGGCCGCGGGAGATCAAGGCCCCCGAACTGCCGGCTACGGGGGGCTGCGCGATGTGGTCCTCGGTGTGCGAGGAGTCTTGGCCGACGGCAGCGTGGTGAAGTTCGGGGGCCGTACCATGAAGAACGTGACCGGCTACGACATGACCAAGCTGTTCGTCGGCTCGTTCGGGGTGCTCGGAGTGATCGCCGAGGTGACCTTCCGACTTCTGCCCCGCTACGACTCGCAGGCAGTCGTGCTTCTCCCGCTGGCCTCACTCGAGCAGGGCAAGGAGAGCGTCACTCGTATCCTGAGTTCGTACCTGCAACCGCTGGCGTTGGAGGTAATCTCCCCCGACGCGCTGCCCGCCGACTTCGCCGCGGACACGGCCAAGCTGCCGCGAGGCCGGGCCGGAGCGCCGGCCACCAGCGGCGCCCTCCTTGCTCCTGGGCGACCTTTGCTTCTCGCCGGTTTCGGAGGACATCAGGCGGCAGTCAACCGCTCGGTCCGCGAGGTCATTGACGCGAACCTCGAGGCGATACCCCGTGTACTGCGGGACGGCGCAGCCGAAGCCCTCTATGAGGACCTCGCCGTCACCGGAGTTGCAAGCGGCGGCGCCCGGCTCGGACTGCGAGCAAGCGTTCCCCTCAGTCGAGCTCTGGATGTCGTGGCCGCCGGCCGCGACCACGCGGCCCAAACTGGTCTGGCGTTCGGCTACCGAGCCGGAGTTGCGCGAGGACGCGTGGACCTGGTGTTCTCCCCCGCCGAAAGAACCGGTGCGGACGACGCCGGCGATGGAGGAGACGGTGATGGCGGAGACGGTGATTCGCCCGCTAACCAGGCTGCCTTTGGTGGCTGTCTCTCCCACCTGAGGAATCGGATCGCCGAAATGGGCGGCTCCCTGATGGTGACAGGAGGCGCGGGATTGCTGCCGCCCGGCTACGATCCCTGGGGCGACGTCGGGCCGTCGTTGGCCCTCATGAAGCGCGTCAAGGACCGCTTCGACCCCGGTCGGGTCCTGAACCCGGGCCGCTTCGTGGGGGGTATCTGATGAGCACCCGGGCCGAGCGGGACGCTGCCAAGAAGGCGGCGCCCGAGGAGTTCCAGGCGCTCTACGACCATGTCGTCACCTGCAGCAAATGCGGGTTCTGCCAGCCCGCCTGCCCCATCTTCAGAGCCACCGGGCGCGAAGCCAACGTGGCCCGGGGCAAGGTGGCTCTCTACCGGAACATGGTCGAGGACCGCACCGAGATCGGGCCCGACACCACGGACGCCTTCGCCAACTGCCTGCTGTGCCGTGCCTGCACCGACGCCTGCTTCTCGGCCGTACAGACCGACAAGGTCGTCATCTCCTTCCGCCACGCCTACGCGGACCGGTTTGGCCGGGGCATGCTGCAACGCGCCGTCTTCCGCTTCCTGCTGCCCCACCCCCGACTGATGCGCGGCCTCGTTCGGACTATCTGGGCTCTGCGAAAGACCGGCCTTCCCGATCTGGCCCGCCGAGCGGGGCTCATCGGCCTGCTCAATCCCAAGCTGGAGCGAGCGATGGAACTGCGAGAGGGTACGCCAGGACCGCTGCTCACCACCCGGTTGAAACGCCGCCACAAGACTCTGGGGAGCGCCGCTGCGGACGGGACGGCGGCCTCCGGCGCCGCGCCATCCGAGCCGGCCACAGAACCGGCTCCCCTCCTCGGCTATTGGATGTCCTGCGGCTACAACTATGTCTTGCCCGAGGTCGGCGAGGCTACCATCAATGTCCTGGAGATGCGTGGCAACCGGGTGGCGGTCCTTGACAACGCGTGCTGTGGACTCGCCGCGTACGGCTACGGCGATCTGGACGCGGCTCAGAACCTGGCCAGAGAGAATCTCCGGCGCCTCGGCGATCTCGACCGTTTCGCGGCTATCGTGTCCGAATGCGGGAGCTGTTCCGGTCATGTGAAGGAGTATCCGGAGTTGCTGGCTGATGATCCCGAGTGGGCGCCGAGGGCGGAAGCCCTCGCGAAGAAGATGCGCAGTTTCAGCGAGTTCGTCCAGGAGAACGGCGGCCTGCCGGCTGGCGGCCGGTCGCCGGGGACCGACCCGGCGGCGGAGACCGGTGCCGCAGACACAGCCCGCACGTCAGCCCGGGAACGAACGATCATCACCTACCACGAGCCGTGCCACCTTGGCAAGCGCTACCAGGACGTGACCGAGCAGCCGCGCCGCATCCTGCGGTCGCTGGAGGGTTACGAGTTTCGCGAAGCGGCCGAGTCGGATTCCTGCTGCGGCGCCGCCGGTACATACGGGGTGCTCCATCCGGAGACATCCGCTGCCATCATCGACCGCAAGACCGGCTTCATCAGGGACACCGGCGCCGCCGTGGTGGCCACTGAGTGTCCATCGTGCATGATGCAGCTCTCCTACGGGCTCAAACGCGCCGGCCTCGACGTCGAGGTGGTCAACGTCAGCCAGTTGTGCGAAGAGGAGCTGCGCAGCCGTTCCGACCACGGCCCCGCGTAGGCCGTCTGAAACCTACGGTCCGCGCCTGCAATTGTGGGCGGCTCGTCGGCCATCGACCGGCCGTATCTCGGTCGGTCCCGCACGCGACGCCGCCGCCTCCCCTTCTCCCCTACTCGCCGACCACCCGAGTCTCCAGCCAGTGAGCGGCATGGAAGGCGGCGTAGGCGCCCCGGGCGCATGCCGTGATCACCTGTTTCAACTCGTACTCGGTCACGTCACCCGCCGCGTACAGCCCCGGACAGGAAGTTAGGCCGTTCCGGTCGACGAGGACGAAACCGCGTTCGTCCAGATCGCAGAGCTCTTTCACCAACTCGGTCTGAGCGTCGATGCCGACGAACTCGAACACGCCCTCCACCGGAAGCACCTTCTCACTACCGTCGGTCTTGGAGACCAGCCGCACTCCGACCACTTTGCCGTCTTCACCGAGAACCTCACCGACGACGTAGGACAGGTGCATCTCGATCTGTGGGTGGAAGAAGCACTCTTCCTGCAGGCATTGAGTGGCGCGCAGTTCGTCCCTTCGGTGGATCAAATGGACCTGGTCGGCGATCTTGGCCAGGTAGAGGGCCTCCTGCGTGGCGGAATCGCCCCCACCGATGACCGCAACCGTCTTGCCCCGGTAGAGAGGGCCATCACAGGTGGCGCACCACGAGACCCCCCGGCCGGTGAAATCCGCCTCTCCGGGGATCCCCAGCTTCTTGGGGATAGCTCCGGTGGCCAGGATGACGACACGGGCGGGGATGTCCTCACCACCGACGGTCAGGAGGAAGCCGTCATCCCCACAGCGGATGGCTTCGACCGGGGAGAGACTCCGAATCTCGGCGCCGGCTGCCTCGGCCTGTTTGGCCATGAGATCCCCCAGGTCGGCGCCGCTGATGCCCTCTGGGAAACCCGGGTAGTTCTCCACCCACGATGCCGAGACGATCTGGCCGCCGGGAAAGGCGGTCTCGAAGACGGCCGTCTTCATCCGCGCCCTCGCGCCATAGATCGCCGCCGCCAGTCCGGCAGGTCCGCCACCTACGATCGCGATATCGAGCATCTCAGCCACTCCGCCTCCCTTTGCCTGTCAACTCGTTCCCCACACGGCAAGTATGCCCCCTGGTTCGGTTAGTGTACCTTCCTCGACTCGCCGGGACCACGACTGCTAGGATAGGCTCCTCTGCTCTCCAAGGAAGGAGTGGTTCAATGGCCTCTGGATCCATACGTCTCATCGTCCGTCAGGGCATCATGCCCGGCAAGCTGGACGAGTTCAAGAAGCTGGCCGAAGCGCTCACCTGCGGTGTCGAGGAGAACGAGCCCACGACTCTCGGCTACGAATGGTTCATAGACGACGCGGGCACCACCTGCTATCTGAACGAGTACTATGGCAGCTCCGAGGACTTCCTGCTCCACTTCAAGAGCTTGGGTCCCAAGCTCGAGGACATGCTGGCGATTTCCCCGCTCCAGGAGATGCTCGTGCTCGGCGATCCCGACGCCGAGGTCAGGGAACTTCTCGGAGGACTGGGGGCCAAGTTCTACACCCCGAGCGTGGGATTCTGCCGGTAGGTCCGCAGGGGAAACGTCACCGCGGGGTGAGGATCACTCCGCGCAGCTCGACCGCCTTGTCGGCGGGGATGATGGTGAGCACGAAGGGCCCTCGTGGAATGCCGTTCTCAACGATGGACGAGATCGCTCCGTCCGTCTCCCTGAGCCGGGCCCAGTAGCCCAGGCTACCGTTGACGACCCCGTCGTACGTGCCCGGGGAGATGTCCTTGTCGACGGTGTAGATGCCGTCGGAGTAGCTGTCGCGGGGGCCACCCGGCACCGTGACCGTGGTGGTGCTCGACCGGAACTGTTCGAGTTCCGCGTCGAGACCCTGAACCTCTCGGTAGTAGTCCCAGTTCCGGTTCTCCGAGCTGGTCAGCGCCTTCTGCAGTTCGCCGAGACGGGCATTGGCGTCGGCGAGCACCACGCTGTCGCCCGCGTGCTGCGAGCGCCCGATGTAGTAGCCACCCAGAAGCCCTGCGAGCAGCAGCACCACGGCTATCCCTGCCCAGGCATAGGAGAAGCGCCGCCGAGCCTGGCGCGGTCCCGGTTGGGGACCCCCTGCACCATCCGTGCGGGCGGCGGGGATCGGGGGTGGAGACGACACCACCGTTTCCCCCTCGGCGCCGGAGCGATCACCGAGGGTGGGTTCGCCGGATGGGGACGGCGGGCTTCCCCGACGAGCAGGTTTTGCAGGAGAATCCAGGTCCCAATCGTTCATAACCGCTATTATCGCACCGTATGAGCAAGAAGCGTCTAGCCTGGATTCTCCTGCCCGCCTTGGTCGTGGCAATCGTGGCGCTCACCCTCGTGCTCTCGAACTTCCAGAAGGAAATGGGTATCGCTGAGCCCGGCAAGGGCGGAGTGGCGGCGGTGGCCGCGGTGGCCGAGGCTCAGGCCGGCGTTGCAGGCAGCGGAGCTGCTGCCTACGACATGTTCAGCAAGTCTCTGGCGGTGGCTGTGGTGGAGACCAGGAACATGCCGATCACGAACGCAGCAGAGACAAGACTGAGAACCGCGCTCGACAACACCCTGGATTGCCTGCTGGCCGCACGGGAGGCCTGGCAGGCCGACCTCGAGCAGGCCTGGGACCCCGCTGTCGACGGGTCGGCTGGCTACTGGCAGACGTTACACCCCAGCCTTCAGCCGCCGAGCAAGAACTCGGCGCTCTCGGCCGCCGACGTCCGGGAGTGGGCGGGGGCGGGAGCCTCCTTCTGGCTGCAGAAAGCCCTTGCCCTCACGGAATGAGCCGCTTCCGGTCCCATTGACACCGCCTCTCGCCTCCTCATAGAATGGCGCTGATGTAAGTGCGCGCTCACTACTAGGATCGGGGGCGGAGGATGTCGGAGAAAGATCTGAGCCGTAGGGAGTTCATCAAGATAGCCGGGCTTACCGGAGGGGCCCTCGGCCTGGGTTCCGGGGCCGGGCTACTTCTGGCGGCGTGCGGAGAGAGCGGGGAGACAAGCACAACTACCCCACCCTCGACCGCTGCGCCCGCTACCACTGCAGGACCGGGGACAAGTGCGGCCGCCAGCACGACGACGGTCAGCGCCGCGTCCGAGCAGGGCCGTCCCATCAAGCTCGGTCTGGTGTCGCCGCAGACCGGCCCGTTGGCCGACTTCTCAGTGACCGACAAGTGGTGGGTAGACCATGCCCAGAAGGCCGTCCCCGACGGGATGCTGGCCGGCGATGGTAAGCAGCATCCTATAGAAATCATCGTGCGCAACAGCCAGTCCGACTCGAACCGAGCCGCACAGGTGGCGGGGGATCTCGTGAGCAACGACGGCGTCGACCTGATGATGGTATCGGGAACGGCGGACACGGCCAACCCCGTCGCCGATCAGTGCGAAGCGCTCGGCACCCCCTGCATCTCCAATTTCCATCCGTGGCAGTCCTATTTCTTCGGGCGCGGCGCCACTCCGGACAAGCCTTTCAAATGGACCTATGCGCAGGCCCTCGGCATGGAAGACAGCATAGCCGGCCTCATAGACATATGGGGGCAGGTTCCCACGAACAAGGTGGTGGGTCTGCTATGGTCCAACAACACCGACGGGATGGCTTGGGCGAACGAGACGACCGGTATGCCACCGGCCCTGGAGAAGGCCGGGTTCACCATGGTGCAGCCCACGCTCTATCAGCCGGGCTCCGAGGACTACACCGCTCAGATATCGGCTTTCAAGAAGGGCGGCTGCGAGATCCAGATGGGTGTAGCCAACGGTCCTGACTTCACCAATTTCTGGCAACAATGCCTGCAGCAAGGGTACCAGCCGAAGATCGCCGGCACGGTCAAAGCTCTCAACGCCCCGTATGTCCTCGACTCAATGGGCTCGATCGGTTACGGGCTCTTCAGCGAGGTATCCTGGCATCCAACATACCCCTTCAAGGACACGCTCACCGGGATGACCTGTCGGCAGCTGGCCGATGAGTTCGAGACCTACAGCGGGATCCAGTGGTCCTCGATGATCGGACAATACGCCAAGTTCGAATGGGCCGTGGACGTCTTCAAGCGGGTCGCGGAGATCGACAGCAAGGAGGCGGTCCTCCAAGCGGTGAGGACCACCAAGATGGAGACCTGCTACGGTCCGCTCGACTTCACCGCTCCCGTCAAGATGGGGACGTCGCACCCGGTGGAGAACGTCTCGAAGCCACCGCACCTGGCCGGTCAGTGGCGCAAAGGGGACAAGTGGCCGTTCGAGCCCTTCATCTGCAGCAACGTCGGAGGTCCGATGGTGGCCGTTCAGTCCACGCTCGAGCCGATGGCCTACTCATAGACTGCGTCCGCTCATGGCGGGCCGGTGGCCGCTGTGCCCGAGTGCGTTTTGCGACTTTTTTCGTGGGTCGGATGGCTTCCAAAGTCGCGGCGAACGTTGTAGAGTGTTCCCCAGAGTCCCGAGAGTTCAGCGCAGCACCTGAGGAGCTTTCAAAGGGACCCGCAGAGGAAACGCGGAGGTAAATGGCCGCGGAGTACGGTGAAGCGGGGCCGAAGTGAGAACCGTTATTAGGGTGCAAAGCGGGTCCACTCGGGACTCGCTTTCGTTGGACTCCCGCCGAAACGGCGAGTTGCTTCAGATGGGCTTTGCGAGCCCCGTTTTCCAAGCCCCCTTCATCACTCCTCTTCGAAGTATCGGTCCCAATCCCCCCAATCCCCCATCCAGGGTTCGAGCCCCAGGTGCTCGGGCCTGCTGGGTGGCGGAGTAACGGCTTCACGCACCTGTTTGGCATACACCTGGCAGCGGGTGTAGGCCCTGGTCGCCCGGGACAGATCGTAGAGAGCTTCCCGTTCGTCGGTCACCCGGCCGCACAGCACACCGTTAAGAAAATAGTGGCCTTTGAAGTACTCCGTCTTGGCTCTGTCGAACGGTCCTTCCAGGGGAGATGCCTCGAGGTAGGTCAACGCACCGATCGCGGTGTTCGCGTAGTAGAGATCGGTCTGGGCCCGGGTCAGAGCCGCCTGGGCGACAGCAACCGGATCGGAGGCCAGACGCAATTCGTAGAAGGAATACATCTGACCGGGTCCGTAGTTGTGCAGGGTGGGCATCGCCGGCCCAGTGGCTCTCGCGGCAGGGCCGTGGCAGACGAGGTAGCGACCGTCGTCCCCGTCGTCTGGCTGAGTAATACCGATGAACGAGTTGTCGAGGCTGCCGATGCGGGCCCTATAGGTCCGCCCTCGCTCCGCTCGATACGCCTCGTCGGCAGCCTCAAGGGTGGGGCGGGCCAGAGTGCTGGGGAAGCGGTACATCATGGCGGCGAAATCGACGTCCACCTCCCCCTGGTAGTTGTGGAGCATGTTCCACAAGAAGAGGTTCCTCGAGACCGACCAGGCGGTGCAATCCATCTCCTCGAGTCCCTTGAGTTCCCTGTTCAACCACCCCGCATGAGGGATGAACTCCTGATCACGCTCGTCCCCGGTCTCCCTGCTGAGATAGTTGTTGGTGTGATAGAGGAAGTCCGTCTCGCCCAGATCGCCCGGGTGCCGTAACACCGGCGGCTTACGCCGCTCGATCACGACAGCCTCGCCGCTTACGTCGGCAAAGAAGTTGCCGTCTTTGCAGTTGACCGCTTTGGGAAGACCCAGGTGCATCTCCGCAGCTTCGCGAGCGCTGCTCGCGAAGCGCAGGATGTGCATGTTGGCGAACCCCCGAGGCACGGTATAGCCCCGGTCGGGGAAGTCGAACTTCCCGGTCCCGTGGTGCACGTGCACCAGTCCCTTGTTGTTCATCCCCGGATGCGACGGGAAGCCACCGAATCCGGGGTTGTTGAAGGGGGAGGTGATGAACGCATTACCGGTCTCGGGGAATACCACTACCGTGCTGGAGAAGAAGCCGATGTTGTCGTCCCCGTTGCCTGCACAGATGAGCCGACCGCCCTTGGTTGCTCTACCCCAGGCCGCGAACGCACTGCAATGGGGCTGAGGCATCACGAACGACCTATCCGACCAGGGCAGGAATTCCTCGTAGAGGGCGTAGAAGGCGAGGAGATCCTCGTAGGCTATGTCGATCCCCGAATCGCCCGCACCGGCAACCATCCCGTTCAAGATGTCCACCCACTCGGGCGCGTACTCCTTGACGTTCGAGTCGTACTGCTTCAGCGCCTCTCTCTGCTCGGACGAATAGCTCTGCCTGTGGAGCGGAGCGGTGAAGTAGAGCCAGCCGCCGCGCTGCGAGGGTAGCCAGGACCCGTAGATCTGCACGAGTTGTCGGAAGTACTGGTAGCCCAACTCGAAGTCCGACCCTCGGAGGATCACCACCGGCCTGACCGAGGGCGGAAAGGGGATACCGTCGACGAAGGGTATCTCCGGCCCACGCACCTCGTCGCCCGGTGTTGCCGCTGCCGCACTGTTCACATCTGCCGCCCTTTCCCAGGCCTCTGCACATCCCGACCATTCTGCGGACGAACCCGGCCAACCGGACCCGGAAAGCCGGCGAGTCTCCCCTTCCTCCGGCTGATCCCGGGCCCGTGCCCCGGCCCGATCATCACGAAGCAGGACTATTAGCTGTATTGCATCTCCTGCACCTTGGCGACAACGGGCAGGTCGGTATGGTTGGCGTTGCTCACCATGACCGGCTCGAACGGATACTTGTCGCCCTTGACCCACTGCGCGCCGCCAGCGGCGCTCTTGTAGATGTTCTTGACCGGATGCTGGCTCTTGTTGAGGTCGGTCATGTCGATGGGAGCGGTGAAGTCGATAGTACCCATGCAGGTCTCGAGCCTAGTGGTGTCGACTGCCGCCACGATCTCCTCTTTGTCGTCGAGGTTCGTGACCTTCTTGAAGACGTCCACCGCCCACTCGTACTTCGCGTATTGGGCGATCGGGGCCGTCCATTGCTGCCCGGTGTCGGCCATATACTGGTCGGCCAACTGCTGGCAGGTAAGGCCGGTGATCGAATCTTTGTACGGCCAACTCGGTTGCCATACCCCCTCGACCGTCGCATTGTAGGCAACGGGGCCGATGGCTTCCAGAGTCTGAGGGAACAGGAGGGCCTTCCCGATGGTGAGGATCTTCGGGTTATATCCCTGCTGCACCGCCTGCTTCCAAAAGTTGGTGAAGTCGGGAGTGATCAGGGTGCCGCAGCAGATCTCGCAGCCGTTCTTCTTGAACTCCGAGATGTACTTGGTGAAGTCCTCGGTGGGGACCGGGTACAGGTCCGGTAGTACGTAGCTGTACCCGCCCGCCTCGGTCGCGGGGGGAAGGCCCGTCTGCATGTCAGTCCAGGCCACGCCGTCCGCGTCGTTGGCGAAGATGAAGCCGACCTTCTTGTTGGTGGAGACCTGGTCCCAGATGGCGATGAAGTTGGCGATGATATCCTCCAGGCCGATCGCGTGAGCGTAGGTCCACTTGAACGGCGTGTCTGGAGTGGCGCCGCGACCGAAGAAGAACGGCTGCCAAGGCACGAAGTTGGCGATCGATGGGCAGCCGAGCGCTTCGCATTGATCGGCCACCGGGTTGGCCGTGTCTGGAGAGCCCGAGGCCATCATCAGATCGATCTTGTCGTTGGTAACCAGATCGCCGGCCACCTGAGACGCCCGATTTGTGTCGGACTGGCTGTCGGCCCGGGCGATGGTGATCACGTGTTTCTTGCCGTCGCCGCCGATGATGCCATCTGGGGTGGCCGTCTTCAGCGCGAAGTCGACCCACCAGTCGTCGGCCGCCGCAAATAAGGCGAGTGGCCCGGTCTTGGGCGAGACGAGACCGAGCTTGATATCGCGGCCACTCTCCACACCGGCGCTGACGCTCGTGGTCGATGCTGCAGCTCCGGTGGTCGCGGTCGCAGAGGGCGCCGTGGTGGTGGCAGCCGCGCCTGTCGTCGTGGTTGTCTCCGTCTCGGTCCCACCGCAGGCTCCGACCGCTCCGCCGAGGCCGGCTCCCACCCCGATGGTCGCCCCGGCCATCCCGGCTACCTTGAGGAAATCACGGCGGCTTATCGTTTTCTCTCCCATGCCCCCTCCTTCTGGTCGGAAAACAGAGCAACAACCCGCGTTGCGGCCGGCCCGAAGGAGAGACCCCTGCATGTTGCCGAATCCCCCGCGCAGGATGGCCGCCCATATCCATACAAACACGAGGATCGCCGGACGGCAAGCCGCACGTAGGCGGGTCTGGGTGGCCGACGACTCGTAGCCTCCAGAGGGCGGGCGAGCCGCCTGAGCGCCTACCGCCCCGGGGCGTCCGGGGGACCGCCCCCCGCTATCTGGCCTGGCGCGCCGCTTCGCTGCGCGCCAGGAATTCGAGCAGGGCGCGGTTGAAGGCCTCCGGCTGCTCCAGGTTGCAGAGGTGGGCGGCGGGAGACAGGACCGCCATCTGCGAGCCGGGGATCCTATCGTGGATGGCCTCCGCCGCCGACAGTCCGGGATCCTCCCGTCCGGCGATGATGAGAGCGGGCATACGCAGCCCGTCGAGGCGGTCGAGGAAGTCGGCCTTTCTGATGGCCTCGATGCACGCGATATAGGCCGCCGGGTCGGTCCTGCGGATCATCTCCCTCACCGGGTCGACCCTCTCCGGGCACTTCCTCACGAACTCGGGCGTGAACCACCGCCCGATGGTCGGCTCTACGTGGGCCTCCATCCCTTCGGCCTTGGCGACGGCGATACGCTCGTCCCACACAGCCGGGGCATCGGGGCTCATCCTCGCGTTCGTAGAGCAGAGCACGAGGCCGTAGAGTGACTCCGGATGGGTGAGGGCGAGCAACTGCCCGATCATCCCGCCCATCGACATCCCCACGAAGTAGACCCTGCCGATCCCCAGGGCCCGCAACAGTCCGAGGACATCGTCCACCATCTGCTCGAGGGAATAGGGACCGGGGGGAACGTCGCTCTCTCCATGGCCCCTTGTGTCGTACGTCAGCAACCGGTAGCAGCCCTCCAGGGCCTCCAACTGCGGCCCCCACATGGCCGACGAGGTCGCCAGCGAGTGGCTGAGCATGATCACCGGCTCCTCGCCGATGCTTGCGTCATCTGGTTGCTCCAAGTGGTACGCGATGGATATCCCGTTCACCTCGACCTTCATCTCGTCACCTTCCTACTCGCCGTTGATATCCTTGTACCACTTTGGACACATTACAGACATCCCAGCTCGTCACGGTGTTGCAGACGGCCGTCGGTCCCGTCGTGGTTATCTCCGGGGTGGGGCTGCTCCTCCTGACCATGACGAACCGTCTCGGCCGTATCGTCGACCACTCTCGGGCGCTCGCCCGTCAGGCCCGCAACTCCACTGGGGAAGCAGCGGAGGCCGCCCACCTTCAGCTGCGGATCCTGGGCCGGCGCGCGGGATTGGTGCGATGGGCCATCCTGCTCGCCGGTATCTGCGTCCTCTTCATCGCCTTGGTCGTCATCGCATTGTTCGTCACCGCCTTGTTCGGCGTAGAGATCGCTTGGCTGGTGGCCGCGTTATTCATCACAAGCATGCTCTGCCTGGTCGCCTCCCTGGTGATGTTCGTGCGCGACATCAACATCTCCCTGAACGCCACCTCGGTCGAGGTGGGGAAGGACTGGACGAAGGGCCGCAGATAAGCCCCTGCACACCTTTCGATCCGAAGTCCTAGTCCTCCGCCTCCGAGGGCTTCGGCCGGCCCCACAGCCTGGGCAGCAGCATCGGCGTCCGCTCGCGGTACTCACGGTACCCGGAGCGCGTGGCAAGCGCGCGTTTCTCCATCATTGGCACGCTCACGAAGACAAACATGATGGTGATGGCCGCCGCTCCGACCACCGTCCACCACCAACGGACCGACGCCGCCAGAGCAAGCAGCCAGAATCCCCACCATGTGGCTATCTCTCCCAGGTAGTTCGGATGCCGGACCTCGGCCCACAGCCCGGTCCGGATACACGCGCCCCGGTTGACTGGATCCCGACGGAACCGCCGCAGCTGCTCGTCGGCGACGAAAGCCAGGAGAATGGCCGTGACAATGATCGCGCCTCCGACGGCATCGAGCCATCCGAGCCCGGGGGCCTCGGTCATCGACACAGCGTACATGGGCAGACAGCCGAGAAACACCATGATGGTGGGGAACAGATGGATCCCCAGGAAGCTTACCGGCCAGTACAGGCGACCCGAACTCCTGCGGAAGCCTACGTACCGGAAATCCTCCTTCACCAGACCCGGCCAGTCCCGGTAGAAGTTGCTGGTGAGCCGGACGGCGTAAAGGAGGGCCAGCACGGCGATCAGGATCTGGCGGCCGCTGAGCAAACCCCAGTCGACCCAGATGTAGTAGCCGGCGATGGCCAACGGCTGCAGACTCCAGTAGGGATCGTACATGCTCGAGTTGTCGAACACCACCGAAGCGGCGAAGATGACGACGGTAGCCACCAGGGTTCCAAGAGCCGTCTGCAGGAGGGCACCGCTGACTCCTGTGCCCCAGACCACGACGATCGCAGCGGCCAGTGCCACCACGTACGCCGCAGCGCTCACGCCCAGCCCGACAGCTCGGTCGGTACGTATGTATCTCTTCCTGTCCCTTTTCCGATCCATCCTCGCCAGGATACCGGGCCGGACACTACGGCTCCAGCATCCGCTCGGAAGTGCACCCGCTGCGTCGGGGCTGTGTCTTCAACATCGGTAGGTGCATGGTCACGGCGGCCCCTATCACTCCCAGCAGCGCGCGAAGCTAGAGATGGGGCACGAACAGTCCGGCCGAGACTCCGATGGTGCCCCACAGGAGAACGAGCATCCCCACTTTCACCCAGATCGACACCCCTCGCCCTGCAAGATATCCGCGCAGATGGCGGCCGAACACTCTGTTGGTGAGCAGCCAGTCGTGCACTCGGTTCGAACTGCGGCGAAGCACAAGGCTGCCACCAGCACGAACGGCGTCGTGGGCAGCACGGGCACGGCCACCCCGATGAGGGCCAGAGTGAGGGCCAGGCTTCCTGCCAAGAAGTACAGCAGGCGCCGGGTTCTCCGCGAGACCGGTGATGGTGGCTTCTGTGGTGGTGGCATGCGCTGCTTGGGTACCCGGGAAACGAGCGTTAGAATCTGGCGAAGTAGGAGCGTCTTAGCACGGCGCCCCTGGGCATGGACCCGACGACGAACGCAAGGAGGTGGGAGTGGTAGGGGTCGCCGGGATCCACCATGTGAGCTTCACCGTCAGCGACCTCGAACGGACGGTTGCGTTCTATCGCGATGTCGTCGGCATGCGCGAGGTGAGGCGCAAGCGCCGCCGGGCTGCCGATCTGGGGACGGCCCTTTTCGGTCCTTCTCCAAGGACCGGCGCTGCCGGGAACGACAGCACCGCCGGCAGGACAGACACGGACGCCGGCGCCGTTGACGCAGCAGAGACTACCGCCGCCGACATCCTCATCGCCGATATGGAGTTGGGAGGTCTCCGGGTGGAGTTCATCCAATACCTCGAGCCGGAGTCCGGCCCGTATCCCGGCGACCCTTCAGTGGCCGGCTCCGCCCACCTCGCCCTCCTCACCCGGGACATAGACGGCGAGTACCGCCGGCTGCAAGAGGCAGGGGTGTGCTTCCATACCCCGGTCCGCACCGTGCGTGATCCGGACCGCCCGCTCTGGCGCTGGTGCTACTTCCGGGACCCCGACGGTATCTGCGTGGAGCTCGTAGAGAGCGATGAGATGGAGTCCGGGGAGGCCCCGGCTAAGACCGACGGAGAGGCCGAGAAGCGCGCAGTGGTCCCGACGCCCGGCGAGGGGACGGGATTGTGACCGCATACGAGGACGCGCTGGAACACGAGATCGTCGGGCTGCAGACAGGCGACTACGGCGCCGTGGAGCGGCGGCGAAGCGATAAACGCCTCGCCTGGCTGGAGGCTCACGGGTATCCGGGCCGCGGTGACGACCCTTTGCCGGCCGTCCCGGTGTCCCCACGGGAGGCGTACAACCTGCTGTTTTTCGGCTATATGGGGCTCAGCCCGAACGACACCACAGTGGTCGAGGAGAGCGGAGTTCACATCGCCTGGCAGTCCTACGACCGGTGCCCCACCCTGGAGGCCTGCACCACCCTCGGCCTCGACACCCGCCGGGTCTGCCGCGCTGTGTCCGAACGGCCGGTGCAGACATTCCTCAGCCGTCTCGACCCTCGCCTGCGTTTCGTCCGCGACTACACGGTCATCCGCCCCTATGCACCGCACTGCCGGGAGCAGATCGTGCAAGTGGACGTGGAGGGAGCGATGCGCGCAGCCATCGCTGAAGCAAGGCGAGCAAGAGAGGAGGGCAATAAGGGATACGGAGCCGTAGTGCTCATGGGCGACAGGGCCTTGGCTCGGGCTCACGACACCGGCGTCACCCGGGGCGACCCCAGCCTGCACGCCGAGCACTCGGCTATCCTCCAAGCCGTCGAGGCCTGGGGCAGCCCGGACCTCACCGGGGCTCTGCTCGTCTCGACCTGCGAACCCTGTCCCATGTGCACCGGCCTGGCGGTCTGGGCAGGCGTGACCACGATCATGTTCGGGTCCTCCATAGCCGACACGGCGGCGATGGGTCGCAGCCGCATCCTGGTGAGCGCAGCCGAGATGGCCGAAAGATCACCCCAGGTGCTGGACGTCGTGGGTGGGGTGCTGCGCGGGGAGTGCGACGAACTCTATCGCGACTGAGGGCCGCTGGCGTCTGCAGTCGATAAGAACCGGGAGGCCGACAGCAGAGCGTGGCACCGCGCGGTCTGAAGCGAGAGCGGATGTCTCGCCCCGCTCCCGGCTAGCAACCGGTATAGGCAGTCACGGCCTCGGCAAGCGTCTTGAAGACCCAGCGTCGTTTCTCGTCGTCCGTCTCCAAGAGCGTGAAGCGGAATCCGGGATGCGGCGAGCAGAAGCCGCTCAACGGGACCACACAGATACCCGTCGAGGCGAGTAGGTGGTAGACGAAGCGCGCGTCGAGGGCGGCCCCGACGCACTGCCGCTCCACAATCTCCCGAAGTTCCGGGTTCTCGATGGGCAGACGGTTATCGCCATCCAGCACGCCCGGCTCGAACAGGGCCGTCATGTAGAAGGCGCCCTGGGCGCGGTTGATCTTCAGACCCGAGATCGGACTCAGGGCCTCGTAGGCCTCTTCGGCGCGCGCCGCGAAGGTGCGCGCGCGTTCCCGGAGATGTCCCGCATAGCGAGGGTCCCCGAAGATCCGGGGCACAGTCAGCTGGGGGCCGCTCGTGGAGCAGACCTCCAACCGCTTGGCCGCCACGACCGTGTCGACGTAAGCAGAGAAGTTCTGGTCGGAAGAGCGGTTGAGCACCTCGATCCAGCCGCAGCGAGACCCGGGCCACGGAAGCTCCTTGGATATCCCGCGCATGACGATCGCCGGCACGTCGGTGGCGATCTCGGATAAATGGGCCGTCTCGCAGCCCGGAAACACCATGTGGATATAGATCTCGTCGGCGACGAGGAACAGTTTGAACTCCCGGGCGAGGGCTACGATCTGCTCCAGCACCTCGGGGGGATAGACTGCGCCGGTCGGGTTGTTCGGGTTGATGATCAGGATGCCGGCGATGGAGGGATAGCTCTCGATCTTGCGCCGAAGATCGGCGATGTCGGGCATCCAACCGTTCTCGGGATCGAGATCATAGGTGATGTGCGGCAACGCGCAGTGGGCCGATTCGGCCGAGGAGTGTGTACTGTAGGCCGGCGAAGGACCGATCACCCTGGCGTGGGCGCTCAGGAATCCGTACACCTTGGCCACGGCGTCGGCGACGCCGTTGAAGAAGATGATGTCCTCGGCCGTGACCCGGGCGCCCGGGCGCCGATTCACGTGCTCAGCCAGCGCCTCCCGGGCTTCCATGAAGCCCTCGGTCGGACAGTATCCCCACGAGTCCTCGACCTCGACCACTTCGTGGACGATGTCCCGGATCCACGGCGCGACCTTTTCGCCCTTGGCGATAGGGTCGCCGATGTTCTCCCAAATGACGTCGACGCCGTGCCGACGAACGACCTCGCCGAATCCGACGATCTCTCGGATGGCGTACGACAGCTGTGAAGATGACGGGCTGACAAGGTTGGCCCTCATCGCATCTACCTCATTCCTTTCCCACGGAATAGTGAAGTATACAGGACAATTAGAGGTGAACGCCCCCAGCTGGTGCCGGGACGGCTCCGGTTTCCCGGCCGCCTCAGTCCTCTTCTGAGGCGGCCCGTCTAGCAGCAGCATGCTCCGCCCCTGCCTTTCCGGACGCGCCCTCTCCCGATATGCCGTGCAGGAAATAGGCCACGAGAGCCGCGGCTGCCGCAAGTACGAACGCCAGGCCCATGGCCCAGCGGAAGCCGGCAGAATGGGCTATGGGCCCGATCAGATACGGGAAGATGATGCGGCCTACCGCCCCCGCGAGCACCACCGCCGAGTAGACCACTCCGGCGTGCCAGGCCGGGAACTTCCCGGAGAATCCCAGGATGAGCGGGAAACACGCCGAGGCGCCCATCCCGGCGAAGAACGCCATCACCATCGACAGCGATACCGAGTTCGATACCGTTACCCCGAGGGCGAAGACGGCCATCACTGCAAGACCGGTCATGAGCAGGCGGGAAGCCGCGTATCGCCCGGCGAGGTACACGACGGTCAGCCTCCCGATGATGAGCCCGATCCAGAACAGGGCCACGGCGACGCTCGCCACCCCTTTGCTCACCCCGAACACGTCGATCTCGAACTTGGGCAGCCACACGTTCAGAATGAATTCTGCGCCGATGTAGAGGACAGAGGCGACCACCACGGCCCAGAAGAGGCCGGAACTGAAGCCGATCACATCCCGCAGACGGCTCCAGGTGAGATTCCTGCGGCCTTCGATGTTCGAGAGCGGCCGGCTGGTGATGAGGATGGCAAGCATGCCGGAGAGGATGGCCTCGAACCCGAAGACCCAACGCCAGCCGGCCCCGAGGCTGAGGGCTACCCCGATGAAGACGGGGGTCACTGCCATCCCGACGGCGAAGAACAGCAGCAGGATCACCATCGCCCGGTGCGTCCCGGCCTTCACGTGCGAACTCACCCACATCCCCGGCAAGCTGTTGAGAATCACGCAGCCGAGTCCTACGAAGAAGTAGGCGGCGAACATCGAGGCCAGTCCACGGGTGAGAGTGGCAGAGACGGCGAGAGCCGCAGTCTGCAGCCACGTCCCCCCGATCAAGGCCCATTTTGCCGGCACTCTGGCAAAGAGGACGTTGAGTGCGGTCACCCCGACAAGCATCCCGACCGCGAACGCCACGGCCACCAATCCGGCGTCCGCGAGGGAGATGCCGAGGTCTTTGGTGAGGGGGTCGAGGACCGGGCCGAGCGTGATAACCACCACCCCCACCATGAATGTCGTCGCGAATAGGGGGAGACGCGAGGTGGAGGTCTTCGGGCTATCTTCGGGCATTGCACTAGTATACGCTGGACACTTATGGAACGGTCAACACAGAGGACGGTGCTCCTGGTCGTGACGACGGCCGGATTCTTGAGCACCTTCATGGCTTCTGCCCTCAACGTAGCCCTCCCCGAGATCGAAACAGAACTGGGTTTCAACGCGGTCACGCTGGGCTGGGTGTAACTGGCCTACATCCTGGGAGCAGCCGCGCTCCTCATGCCCCTCGGACGCCTGGCCGACACGTACGGGCGCAAGCGCGTGTTTCTCATTGGGATTTCGGCGTTCAGCGTGTTGGTCCTTGGAGGCGCATTTGCCCCCTCGGCTCCGGTGCTCATCGCCCTCCGGCTGTTCCAGGGCTTCGCCACTGCGATCCTGTTCGCCTGCACCACGGCGATGGTCACGCTCGCCTACCCGGCCGAGGAACGCGGTGCGGCCCTCGGGCTCCAGGTGGGCGGGGTCTACCTGGGGCTGACCCTCGGTCCCGTGCTCGGGGGACTGATCGCCGGTTCGGCGGGTTGGCGGTACATCTTCGTCTTCGTCGGCGCCGTAGCCGTGATCGACACGATCCTCACGTTGTGGCGGCTACCGGGCGTGGAATGGCGGGAGTCGACGAGGGCCGCCTTCGACCTTCGGGGTTCCATATGCTGGGCGGTGGCGCTGTCCGTGCTGCTGGTGGGGTTCTCGCTCATCCCCGGGGCCACCGGCTGGGCGATGGTCGGTGCGGGAGCGGCCGCGCTCGCCGGGTTCCTGTGGCTGGAGACCCGAGTCTCCGACCCTGTCCTCAATGTGGAGCTGTTCAGACACAATCGAGTCTTCGCTTTCTCCAGCCTGGCCTCGTTCATCAACTATGCGGCCACGTACGCGATGACCTTCCTCATGAGCCTCTATCTTCGCTACAACATGGGCCTCGGACCTGAGACCGCCGCGCTGGTGCTCATCACCGGGACTGTCGTTCAGACCATCGCCTCTCCCATCTCCGGCCGGCTATCGGACCGGGTCCCGGCCAGGTACGTCGCCTCCGCCGGCATGGCCGTGTGTGTTCTGGGCCTTGCGGCGTTCGTCTTCCTCGGGGACCGCTCCCCCTACTGGTACATCATCCCGACACTGTGCGTACTCGGCCTGGGTTTCGGCTTCTTCGCCACACCCATCGTGCACACCATCATGGGAAGCGTCGAACGCAGACACACCGGGATCGCCTCGGCCACCATCGGCACGATGCGCCTGACAGGCCAGAGCATCAGCATCGGTCTCGCCACTCTCGTGCTTGCGGTCGTTCTCGGTCCCATGCCGGTGGGCAACGACTTGGCCGGCCTGCTCACCAGCATCCGCATCACGTTCGCCATCTTCACGGTGCTGTCCCTCATCGGTATCGCGGCTTCTCTGGTGGGACCGCGGGCGCGCCGCGTTGAGGCTCGACCCGCACCGCCGGTTGGCTAAAACTCTACGGGGGCGAAGGCGGCCTGCCGTGTGGCGACTGCGGCCTTGTCGCGGTCCATGCGTCGGGCGATTCGTCCGAACACGAACGAGAGTGTGAGCACAGCCACTATCGGGATCATCCACAAGGCCAGTGCCGGCCTGAAGCCGAGGCTCGCAACAGTGGGGGCGAAGAGGTAGCCGGACACCGCGTTCGCGACGGTACCGGCCAGCATCATCGCCGAGAAGACGACGCCCGACTGCCATCCAGGGAACCGCGGGCTGTAGCAGGCTATGAGCGGCCAGCAGGCCGACGCGCCGAACCCGGCAAAAAAGGCGAATACCTCCGAGATTGCCAGGCTGGGAGCAAGCGCGAGTCCGCCCACGAACACCACCATTGTCCCCGCGAACACCGCAAGCAGGCGGGAGGCCGAAGCGAACCGGGTGAGAGGTCCGGCCAGATACCTCCCCACAGTGATGCCCGCCCACAACAGAGTCACGCTGAGGGCCGCCGCTTCCGGACCGGCGGCGAAAAGATCCACCTGGATCTTCGCAAGCCAGACGTAGAGCGTGCCCTCCACGAACACGTACAAGAACGTGCCCGCAAGAATCACGGCAAGGAGAGCCGGCGCCGTCGAAGCGACCGCTTTGAGTTGCCTGCCCCGCAGATTCTCCCGATCGGGCGCGTCCGCGATGGCCAGGGCCGTGAGCAGCATGGCGACCGCTGCCGCGAAGACGGCCTGTCCGATGAACACCCAACGCCACGTCGCCCCGAGCTCGAGGGCTGCACCCACCACGAGCGGCGCGATCACCACCCCGAGGGCGAAGTAGGCACCGATACCAAGCATGGCCTTCTCCAGCCCTCTCTTGACGTTCGCCGCCACCCAGACCCCCGATACTGCGTTGGGGATGACTCCGGCGATGCCCGTGACGAAGAGCGAGGCCATCAAAGACCATAGCCCCACGCCCAGAAGGCCCGACGCCGCCGATCCTAAGGCCAGGAGCGCGGCGCAGCCGACGAGAAGGGTCTTCACCGGCACACGGGCCAGCGCGAAGTTGAGAAGCAGCACGCCGACCACCCGCCCCAGAAAGAACCCAAACGACAGCAACCCGCCCTTTGCCAGCGGGATGTGAAGATCACGGAGGATGGGGTCGAGAAGGGGACCGAGGGTGATGAGCATAGCCCCGACGAAAACCTGGCTCGGATAGATGACCGCGGGGTTGTGATGGGACTCGGTGCTCACGAGTGTACAATCATGGACTCAACGTCATCGGTCGTCAAATCGGGGCAAACATCTTGGAGGCGGCATGTACCCAGTCCCGTTCGCCCTCGAACGTTTCTTCGCCCGGCACGAGTTCTCGGCCCGCTATCTCCTCTCCGCCTCCGACTGCCAGGGCCTACCTATGACGGAGATCTTGGAACGTGCCGACCCCGGCCTTCGCGCTCGGTGGCACGGCCTCACTCTCGGCTATACCGAGTCACAAGGTCTTCCGGAGCTGCGAGAGGCTATCGCAGCTCTCTACGAGAGCGTAGACGCAGGGCAAGTACTGACGGCCGCCCCAGAGGAGGCCATCTTCCTCGCGATGCAGGCCTTGCTCGAGCCAGGCGATCACGTGATCTGCACGTTCCCCGGCTACCAATCGCTCTACGAGCTCGCCCGGAGCATAGGGTGCGATGTGGAGTTCTGGCGGCCGGAGGAGGTCGGGACACCGGCGACTGATGCTTGGGACACTCCAAGGGCCGACTCTGCTGAACCGGCGTCCTCACCTGCCACACCCGACGACGCTACCGGCTGGCGCTTCGACCCGGCAGCGCTGGAAGCGCTGCTGCGCCCGTCCACCAAACTGGTCGTATGGAACTTCCCCCACAACCCGACCGGAGCTCTGCCCCCGGTCAACCAATTCACCCGCATGGTGAAGTCAGTCGCCGCGGTAGGCGCCTGGCTCTTCTCGGACGAGATGTACCGCCTGCTCGAGCCCTCGCCGGCCGTCCGTCTGCCTGCCGCCGCCGACATGTACCAGCGGGCGATGTCCCTCGCGGGCATGTCCAAGGCCTTTGGTCTGGCCGGGTTGCGTATTGGGTGGGTGGCGACGCGTGCTGAGTCTCTGCTTCAGCGGATGATGGCCCTCAAGGACTACACCACCATTTGCAGCAGCGCCCCGAGCGAACTCCTTGCCCTCATGGCCCTCCGTTCCACGGAGCCGATCCTGGGCGCCAACCTGGCCCGCATCGAGCGCAATCGCCGGACGGCGGCAGACTTCTTCGCCCGTCACGATGACATCTTCCACTGGGCACCGCCGCAGGCCGGTACCGTGTGTTTCCCGCGCCTTCTAGCCGGCGACCGGACGGGCGCCGGGGCCGAGGCCGGCCTGGGCTCTGAGGCGTTCTGCGCCCGAGTCCTGGAGGAGACGGGGGCGCTCCTGCTGCCCGCGACCGTTTACGGGTATGGCGACTCCCACTTCCGTCTGGGCCTGGGTAGGAACGACTTCAGCGTCGGGCTGGAGGTGCTCGACCGCTTCCTTTAGTGGGGAGTGGCATCGGGCCGGCGCCGAGAGTTCCGGGGCTCCCGGCACCGACCCGCAAGCCGGCTGGAGGATCAGAAGCCCAGTTCTTTCGCGTTGCCCTCGAACAGGGCGTAGGCTTCGTCGGTGGCAAGAGGCAGACCGCGCAGGTAGTCCATGCAGTCGGTCATGTTCTCGTAGGGGAAGTCGGTCCCCAGGAGGATCTTGTCCATGCCGATGCTGTCCCGGGTGCAGATGAGGGCGGCCGGGAGGTAGTTACCGCTCGTGGTGACCCACAGGTTCTTCTTGAGGTAGTAGCCGGCCGGCTCTTTGCTGCCCGGACCGATCTCGGCATTCGGCTTCTCGTGATGCTGCATCCAGGCCCGGTTCACCCGGTCCACCAGGAAGGGCAGAGCCTCGCCCAGGTGCCCCATGATGATCTTGAGGTGGGGATACGTGTCGAACACCCCCCGGACGATCATGCGCATGAAGCAGTAGGTGACGTCGGTGCCGAAGCCGAGGGTGGGGCCGCCCAAGACCATGCCGAACTCCCGCAGCTCCTTGATCATGGGGACGGCCGGGTGCAGGTAGATGGGGACATCCAGTTCCTGGGCTTTGGCGAGGATGGGCCAGAACTGCGGCTCGTCGAGGTAGGCGTCACCGAAGTTGGAATGGGTGTTCCAGCCTTTGAAGCCGAGCTCCTTCACGCACCGCTCCAGTTCGGCGGCCGACCACTCGGGGTCCTTGGGAGCAAGAGAGGCGAACCCGCCGAAACGGTCGGGGTGCTTCTCGATGGCGGCGGCCAGATAGTCGTTCGCATCCCGGGCCACCTTCGTGGCCACGTCTAGGGGGAATTGCTCGGCGCCGGGTGAGGTGAGCGACATCACAGCATAGTCGACCCCGGCTTCGTCCATGAGCCCGATGCGGTAGTCGGCCAGATCGGCCAGCTTGTTCTCGGTGGCCGTGAGCGGCATCCAGGCGTCTTCGGCAAAGCCGAGGCCCCGGCCGCCCGGCTCCACCCGGGGGAAGCCGGCGTTCGTGGCCAGAGCCTCCTGCCAGGCGGGGGTGAGGAAGTGGTTTTCCAGGTCGATGGTCTTCAAGTGCGGCTCCTTAGCCGGTGGGGGCGGCCCGAACGGGCCGCCCCCACCTCATGTTCA
>CAZWAR010000006.1:0-55349 GCA_964631965.1 uncultured Gaiellales bacterium | reverse complement strand
TACCCAACGGTCTCCCCGACACTTCCCGGCTTCCACCGATGTTGTGTCCCGTTCTGTTCCTCGCCCCCCAAGTTGTGTCCCGTTCTGTTGGCGCGTTGGGAGTCTACGTGGGGGTCCGGGCCCGCCGCGTGTTGTGGGTGCTCTGGGGACTTGTCTATGCGGTCCCGCTGGCGCTGTTCATCGCCTCGCTCGGCACCGGCTACGTCTGGTACGCGCTCGGTCTACAGGTGTTCGTCGCTGCCGTTTCTGTGGTCCATGGCTTCATCATCCGCCCGCGCTATCGGTCGATCATGTTCGGAGACCCGCCGTCCGGGTCCGCGCCCGGCCTCCCCCGGCTGGCGCCTGCTCCTGTGCTGCTCATACCGGACGGGAAACTGACGGAGGGCGTTGCCGGAGCCCTACGCGAAGCGCGAGACAAAGTGGGACGACTGCAACACCTGGGCGGCGGCATTGTGGATCCGGAGGTGAGGGAGGCCATCAGGCGCCTATGTATCAGCGGGAACGAGATCATCGCAGAGCTCACCAACCACCCTGAGAGGATGCAGTCTGCCCGGGAGTTCTTCACGTACTATCTCGACGCGTCGCTCACGATTGCGGGAGGCTACCAGGAGCTGGCGGGTCGGGAGAACCGCACGCCCGACATGGTTGCGACGATGGAGCAGGCAAAGGCGGCTCTGTCGGGCGTACAACGGGCGTTGGACGCTCAACGCGCCGTGCTGGTGGAGCGTGATCTCCTCGATTTGGACAGTGAGATTGCGCTGCTGGAGAAGGTCATCAAGATGAACGACCGGTTCGACGCCGGCCGGGCTTCGCTGCTGTCCGGTCCCGACGAGAGCCGGGAGAAGTGATCGCCGGTGAGCCGGCGCCCGAGCCGGCAAAAGGGGCGACGCCCGTTCCCCCCTCGGCGCGCCGCCCCGATAACCCTGCCAAGTCCGTGAGGCCTGGCGCGAGTCCGAACGAATAGTCCCGCCCCGCGAGTCGACCGCTAGAGCTTCTCCACCTCGATGAGGCAGGAATTGGGCGCCTGGCCCGTCGACGTCGGAGTGATGAACCGGTGCGATGTCAGCATGTTGACACAGCCCGCTTTGTCCGCGGAATACCCCGGCTCTCCTACCGGCAAGTAGTCGGCGCAGGACTCGTAGGAGTGAACGCAACCCGGCGGGACTCGCTCCGTCACCTGAGCGCACACGAGCACCTCGGCCCGGTCGTTATAGGCCCGGATAACGTCCCCGTCCTTGATGCCCCGTGCCTCGGCGTCCTTCGAGTTGAGGCGCAGGATCCAGTAGTGGTGGCCGTCTTCCTTGAGAATCCGGTGGTCCTTGATGTCGTTGGTCCAGGAGCCCTTGCCGTCGCCCATGGTGTGGAAGCTGAATCGAGCGTGCGGTGAGAGCATCTGCAGCGGGTACTTGCCGTACAGTTCGGTGGTGCGGTGTCCCTCCCAACTCGGGATGTACTGTGGGCCCATGGCCGGCCGCTCCGGGTCCTCGCCGTCGGTCTTGTAGAAGCGGGTGAGGCTCGAGGAGACGAACTCGATCTTGCCCGAGGACGTCTGCAGGCCTTTTCGTTTCACCTGGTCCCATACCGGCGAGCCGTCCGGGGTGTCTCTCACCCGGTCCTCCGCGAACCAGCGGAGCGCCGGCGTGAAGGGACGGTCCTGCGGGACCGGCACCACGTAGTAGCCCTTCTCCTCGAACTCCTCCCAGGAGACGCGCTTTGACAGGTCGCTGGCGTGGAACATGCGCTTGACCCAGTCGAGGTCGGTGTGCCCGCCCTCCGTATAGATGTCGCCCACGCCGAGGCGGGTGGCAAGGTCGGCGAAGATGTCGTAGTCGGAGCGGGACTCGCCCAGCGGTTCGATGCATTTCTGCTGGAACACGATGGTGCGATGGTTGCACTGATCGAACTTGTTGGCCCCGTAGCCGGACGCGTACGCCCAGTCGCCGATGTCGTATCGCTCGAAGTTGGTGCAGGCCGGCAGGATGATGTCCGCGAACCGGGCTTCGCCCTCCATCCAGACGGACTGGTTGACCACGAAGCCCACTTTGCCGTCCCGATAGGCCTGGACGTAGCGGTTGGTGTCGGTCATGGTGCCGATGAAGGAGCCACCGTATCGGTAGTACATCTGCACGTGGGGGTAGCCGGGGGCCGGGTAGCGGTATTTGGTGAACTGGGACTCGATGGAGCCCCCGCAGAAGCCCTTGGCCCTCCACTCCAGGCTCTCGTGGCGCATGGCCTCGGGGATGCGAAGGCGGGATACGATCTGACCCTCGGGCGAATGATGCGGGTTGGAGAAGGTGCCGCCGTCGGGCCACATGCGGTGGGCCAAGCGGATGCCGGCAGCCGTGCCCGCCAAGTCGCCCGATATGCCGCCCTCTGCGTAACCCGGGAACCAGAAGGAGCGGTCGAAGGGAGCGCCCGACGTGGTGGACCAGATGTTGCTGCCCGGCTTCCCCATGCCCTGCATGGCTGCCAGGGCGATCATGGTGCGGGTCCACTCGTTGCCGGTGGCGGCCCGGCAGGCGCCGCCCCATCCTCCCATGCCTCCGGCTGAGAGCATGGTCTTCTTGGTGCCCCACTCCCGAGCCAGCGCCCGGATCTCCCGCGCAGGGATGGTGGTCTCGACCTCGGCCCACTCAGGGGTCTTCGGTTGGCCGTCGCTCTCGCCCAGCACGTACGCCCTCCATTCCTCGAAGCCGTGCGTGCGGGCGGCGACATATTCCTTGTCGTACAGCCCCTCGGTGAGCCACACGAAGGCGATAGCGAGGCCCATCGCGACGTCGGTGCCGAGACGGGGGGCGAACCACTTGTCACCGATGAGGCCGGCCGTGTGGTTGTAGTATGGGTCGATGAAGACCATCTTCATGCCGGCCTGCTTGAGCCAGTCACGCCGGATGGTGCTTTCGAAGGAGCCGTACACGCCGCCGGTCGTCTCCGGGTCTGCCGACCAGAACACGATCATCTCGCTGTTCGTGAGGGCGTCTTCGAGAAGGTCGTACTGCTCCGGGATACCGAGGCGGTTACTGAATCCCCACATGTGGGCGCCGCCCCACTGCCACCCCTCCCAGCTGTCGGGGTTGTGCTCGGCATAGGTATAGCCGACCAGATTCATGAAGCGGTTGTAGGCGCTGAAACGGTAGCCCACGTTACCCCAGAGATGATGGGAACCGGTCGTGGTGAGCATGGCCGCCGGCCCGTACTCCCGCTTGAGCCTGATGATCTCGTTGGCCACCATGTCGAGAGCGTCGTCCCAGCTGATGGGCTCGTAGCCGGACTCGCCGCGTTTGTTGATGTTCCGCTTACCCTCGGGGTCGAAATCCACCCGCTTGAGTGGCGTCATGATGCGGGAAGGTGAGTAGATGGTCGACCTGTGGGCCACAGTATAGGGCGAGAGGGTGGTGCGTCTCGGCGGGGTGTGGTCGCGGCCGCGAGCCCGAATGGTAAAGGTCGGCCCGTCGCTCTCGTGGAGCTGCAGGGGGATGATACGGACGATCTTGCCGTCCTCCACGTCCACGTGCACCGGTCCACCGGTCGTCAGGTTGGTGTAACGGCGGATCCCGCCCATGTTCATCGCCCTCGTTCCCTTTTCATTGCTGAGCGACCGGCAGGGAGACGCAGCACCACCGAGGCAAGGACAGCAGGGAGGGCCGCGCGCCTTCGTGGGCTGGTCCTGTCCAGTCAGGACGCCGTGTCGCGGCGCGCCTAAACTACCGGTCGACAGTTTTCCGATGCTGTAAACTAGCGAGCGTACGATAGTTTGTCAAGGCAAGCCCCGGCGTTGCCGGGCGCAGACCACCCGATTCTCCGCACGTTACGAATCGCGTGCTACCGTGAATCGACCGGTTGTGCCTTCATCTCTGTTTGGGGATCAACGTGAGCGACGAATCGACCCGTTTCACACCGCGCATGACAGCGACCGCGCGAAAGCGACAGATAGTCGAGGTAGCCCTCGATCTAGTCGCCAAACATGGTCTGCAGGGCGTGACCATGTCACGCATCGCAGCGGGGGCGGGAATCAGGCAGGCTTCTCTCTACAGTCACTTCCATAGCCGGCAGGAGATCCTCCTTGCAGCGCTCGATGTCATCTACGAGCGCATCTATGCGTCCCGGATGACCCGGTCGAACGAGAACACCCTGGAGAGGTTGCGAGAGATCTGCGACCACCACATCGAACTGTGGAGCGGCCAAGGCGAGCGTCATCACGCCCAGCTGCTTCTCGAGTTCGTTGCCGGCGCGCCGGGGGAAGGACTGCGCGAGACGCTGGCGGCCAAGCACCTGGATACGCTCAAGGAATTCGTCCAGATCGTGGAGCGGGGGAAGGCGGAAGGCAAGATCCCCGCCCACGTGGACTCCGAGCGTGTCGCCTGGTTCATCACCGGCTTCGCGTTCGCCGGCGATGTTTCCCAGACGATGGGCTTCAGTCATTTCCTCGATCCGGAGATCTCCGGCGCCTGGCTGGACGTCATGTTCGCCAGTTTCGTCGCTGAGCCGGTAGAGAAGCTCGCCGAAGTCTCACCCGAGTAGGCTGGGGGCGGGAAAAAGCCGCACGGAAGGCGGGTTCCCGCCTTGACAGTTTCGTCGTGCCTCTCTATTATCTGCGGTCGCGTTTAAGGAGGCAGTGTGAAGACCTATTCGGCGAAACCCGGCGAAGTACAGCGCAACTGGTGGGTCGTCGACGCGGACGGCAAGAACCTCGGCCGGCTGGCGTCTGAGATCGCCATAGTCCTGCGGGGCAAGAACAAGCCCCAGTACACTCCCCATACCGACACCGGGGACTTCGTCGTCGTGGTCAATGCGGAGAAGATCGCCGTCACCGGCGACAAGATGAATCAAAAGGTGTACTACCGGCACTCCGGGTACCCGGGTGGCCTGAAGGCCGAGTCGCTCGCCCATCTCATCGAGCGGCGCCCGGCTGAAGTGCTTCGCAAAGCGGTCAAGGGCATGCTGCCCAAGAACCGGTTGGCCGCTCAGCAGCTTGGCAAATTGAAGATCTACGCTGGGCCCAAGCATCCCCATGCAGCCCAGAAGCCCGAGGAGATGCCATGGCAGCAGTAATCTATGCGGCGACCGGCAAGCGCAAGACGGCCGTCGCCCGGGTCCGGCTCATGCCGGGGACCGGCACCATCACGGTGAACGGCAAGGACGTCAAGGAGTACTTCAACCGGCAGACTCTCACCCTCATGGTGCGCTCTCCCCTGGTGGAGACCGGCACGGAGGCGCGCTACGACGTGATCGCCCAGATCGAGGGCGGAGGCAAGTCCGGTCAAGCGGGCGCTCTCAAGCACGGTGTGGCCCGCGCCCTCGTGGAAGCCGACCCGTCGCTCAAGACCGAAGTGAAGCGGGCGGGTCACCTCTCCCGCGACGCCCGTATGGTCGAGCGGAAGAAGGCCGGCCTGAAGAAGGCACGCAAGCGCCCGCAGTTCTCCAAGCGTTAGCACTCTCTGACGTAAGGGAAACGGGAGGCGAGGGAGAACTCTCCCTCGCCTCTCTTTGTCTTGTGAGCCTGTGAGTCCGAGCGTCTCACGGGAAGGGGTGATCGAGGGGGCGCCGTGTCTGAGTTGCGAGTGAACGTGGGAGCGATCGGCCGGAACACGGAGGCCGTCGTATCCATGCTTCGTGGCCGGGGCCTGGCCTTGGTCGGAGTGACCAAGGGGTGCCTGGGAGAACCGGCCGTGGCCGACGCGATGCTGGCCGGTGGTGCGGTCGCCCTTGCCGACACCCGCGACGCGAACCTGGCCCTCCTGCGTGCCGCGCTGCCCGGCGCCGAACTGCACCGCATCCATCTGCCATCGCTGAGGGGGTCCTTCGATCCCGCAGACCTCTGCTATGTGAGTTCGGCCGCGCACGCGCGGGTTGTGGCGGCGCTCGGCTCGGCGCGAGCGCCGCGCCGGGTGATGATCCAGCTGGACACAGGCGACGAGCGTGAAGGCGTGCCGCCCGAGGAACTGCTGGAACTGGCGGCCGTCGTCGAGGCGGAGCCCCGCCTCGCGCTGGAAGGCGTGGCCACCAACTACGCTTGTTTCAAAGGCCAGTCCTTCGGTATCGAACACTCGGTGTGGGGTGTCGCCGACGCCGCCCGCGCGCTTCGTGGCGCCGGTCACGACGTACGACGCGTCTCCGGTGGGAACTCGAGTGTGCTCTGGCTGCTCAAGCGCAACGAGGTGCTGCCCGATGAGATGACAGAACTCCGCTGCGGGGAGGCCCTTCTTCTGGGTCAGGACGCCCTTTTCTATGAACCCCTGCCCGGGTGCGTCCGCGATGCCTGCCGGATCGGAGCGGAGGTGCTCGAAGCGTATACTAGGGTCGCCGAACAGGGACGGGCCCAGAGGCTCGTTCTGGGGATCGGACGGCAGGATTTGGGTGCGGGCGTCATCCGCTTCCGCGAGCCCGGACTTTTCGAGGTCGGCCGGTCGGCCGATTACTTAGTGGTCGAGGTCGTCGCCGGTGTCCAGCCGCCGGCCGTCGGTTCGGTAGTTGAGATGCTTCCCGCCTATGAGGCGTTGGTCGCGGCTTGGACTTCACCCTACGTACGGGTGGAGCTCGCCGACCGGTGAGAATGGAGGTCTCGTTCTGATGTGTGGGATCATCGGGTACGTCGGAGACAGGGAATGCCGGGATATCCTCTTCCGCGGTCTCCGGAAGCTCGAATACCGGGGCTATGACTCCGCCGGTATTTCGATAGTCCACGAGGGGAACTTCAAGCTTCTTCATTCGGTCGGCAACCTCGACAATCTCGAGCGGGTGCTCTCTCATCTTGGTGACGGGGGCACAGTCGGTATCGCCCACACGCGCTGGGCCACTCATGGTCGGCCCTCCAACGAGAACGCCCACCCGCACACAGACTGCAATGGCAGGTTCGCCATCGTTCTGAACGGGATCGTCGAGAACTACCTCAGCCTGCGGGCGGAGTTGCAGGCGGAGGGCCATACCTTCACGTCCGAGACCGATGCAGAGGTCGTGGCCCACCTCATCGAGCGGGCCTATCGGGGGTCGTTGCGCGATGCCGTGATCACGGCTTTCCGGCAGATGGACGGCCACTTCACCTACTGCGCCGTCGCGGTGGACGAACCCGACGTCATCGTCGGCGTCCGCAAGGAGACCCCATTGGTGGTGGGTCTCAGCCGGGGGGAGAACTTCCTGGCCTCCGCGATCCCCGCTTTCCTGGCGGAGACCCGGACGGTCATCTTTCCCGAAGACGGCGACGTAGTCGTGGTCTCCCGGGAGGGCGTGGAGATCTGCGATCTGGACGGCCGGGTCGTCTCCCGGGATACGCAGATCATCGACTGGGACGAGGAAGCTGCTGAGAAGGCCGGTTACGAGACGTTCATGCTCAAGGAGATCCACGAACAACCGACCTCCCTCGCCGATACCCTCGCCGAGCGTGTCGGCCCCGACGGGCGGGTGGTGCTGGACGGACTGGGCCTCGATCCGGATGTCATCCGGTCCATCAGGCAGGTGATCATCGTCGCCTGCGGCACGTCGTACCACGCCGGGCTGGTGGGCAAGTATGCGTTGGAGCGCTGGGCCCGCATCCCTGTCGAGGTAGAGGTCGCGTCCGAATTCCGCTACCGTGATCCGGTGATCGGCCCTGATTCCCTCTGCATTGCCATCAGCCAGTCGGGGGAGACAGCCGACACCCTGGCCGCCATGCGCCTCGCACGCCAGGCGGGAGCACGGGTGCTGGCCGTGACGAATATCGTCGGATCGCAGGCCACCAGGGAAGCGAACGGCGTCCTCTTCACCCGCGCCGGGCTGGAGATCGGGGTGGCGGCCACAAAGACCTTTCTCACCCAGGTGCTCGCGATGCTGCTGCTCTCCCTCTATTTCGCCGATCAACGCGGGCATCTGGCGGGCGAGCAGGTGCGGGACTTCACCGAAGAACTGCGGCGCATCCCCGCGCTTCTCCGCGATTACCTGGAGGACGGCGCCGCGGCTCGGGTGGAGGACGTGGCCAAGAAGTACGCCACCAGCCGCTTCTTCCTCTGTTTGGGGCGCAACATGAGCCTGCCCGTGGCCCTGGAGGCCGCGCTCAAGCTCAAGGAGATATCCTACATCCCCACCGATGCCTACGCGGCCGGCGAGATGAAGCACGGGCCGATCGCTTTGCTCGAGGAGGGCTCGCCGGTTCTCGTCGTGGCGACCGACAGCCGCGTGTACGACAAGCTCGTCTCGAACGTCCAGGAAGTGCGGGCCCGCGGCGCGCGCGTGATCGCTGTGGGATCCGAGGGGAACGGGACCCTCGGGGGGATGGCGGACGAGATCCTTCTCGTGCCTCATACCGACGAGATGCTGGCCCCGCTTCTCTCCGTCGTGCCGCTGCAGTTGTTCGCCTACTACGTAGCGAAGTACAAGGGGGAGAAAGTGGACCAGCCGCGGAACCTGGCCAAGACCGTCACCGTGGAGTAGCTGTGGCCCCGGTCGGGCTGGACCTCGTCGAGATCGCCCGCTTCCGACAGGCTTTCGAGCGGCATCCCGCGCTGGAGTCACGTCTCTTCACGACCGGGGAGATCGACTATTGCCGCGCCCGCGCGAAGCCGCTGCTCCATTTCGCAGCGCGGTTCGCCGCCAAAGAGGCGATTGGTAAACTTTTGGGTACAGGCATCGTATCGTGGCAGGAGATCGAGGTGCTCGCGGATCTGCCCGAACGGGGGCCCGCCCGGGTGAGACTGCGCGGGCGCACCGCGGAGGCGGCGGCCGCGTTGGGCATCACCGGCCTCGAGGTATCGCTGTCGCACGTGGATTCGGTCGCGGGCGCGTTCGTGGCTGTCGTCGCGCGCCCGCGGGGAGGTGGCGAGATGGACGGTGTCTACGACGTCTTTGGTACCGGCGGGTCCGACGACCCGACCATGACGCCCGACGGTCTGCCAGGAGGCCTGTCGGGTATAGCCGGCGGGGCCCCGGCGCGCTGGGGAAGCACCGTCTTCGAACGCCCGGCGGTGTTCACTCCTGCCCAGATGCGGGAGTTGGACCGGACCACCATCGAGGACATCGGCGTGCCCGGGTCTGTACTGATGGAGCGCGCAGCGCTCGGAGTGAGCTCGCTCGTGCTGGGTCGATTCCCCGGTCGACACACCTTGGTGGTGTGCGGGCGGGGCAACAATGGCGGTGACGGCCTGGCTGCCGCCCGCCACATGCACCTGGCAGGGCATCCGGTGGCCTGCGTGGTCGCGGCCGCTTCTCCGGCCGATCTCTCGCCTGATGCGGCTCTCAACTACAGCGCGGCCGAGCGGGCGGGGGTCAACCTGCGTGTCGATGACGTCCCCGACTACCTGTGGGATGAGACCGAGGTGGTCGTCGATTGCCTGCTCGGCACGGGAGCGACCGGGGAGCTCAGGGGCCGGGTGGCGGAATGGGCCGCGAAGATCAACGAGGCCGGGGCGCGCGGCCTCCCGGTGGTCGCGGTCGACGTTCCCACCGGCGTCGATGCCGGAACCGGGACCATCGCCAGCGGCTGCGTGGCCGCTGACATCACCGTCACCTTTCACTCGGCCAAGACCGGGCTGATCTGCCCACCGGGTTCGGAGGCGGCGGGGCAGATCGTCGTATGGGACATCGGAATACCGCAGTCGCTAGAGCCCGAACCCGACCTCTGGGTGGTGACGGACGAGGACGTGAACATCCCCGGACGCCGGGCGGACGATCACAAGTACCGGGCCGGCTACGTGGCCGTGCTGGCGGGCTCCGCAGCCTATCCGGGCGCCGCATGGCTGGCGTCGCAGGCTGCCTATCGTACCGGTGCAGGATACGTCCGCCTGCTTATGCCGGCCGGCGCCGCCGGTCCGATGCGCAGTCGGCTGGTGGAGACCGTCTTGGAGGAGATCGGCGACGGGGACATCCTCGACGACGCTGGACGGACGCTGAAGATTGTCGATGACGACCGCTTGGGCGCGCTTGTCTGTGGCCCCGGCTTGGGTCGCGACCCGGCCACGTCCGCAGCCGTGCGCAGGGTGATCCTGGAGAGCCAGGTGCCCTGTGTATTGGATGCGGACGGATTGGTCGCCTTCTCCGGACAGGCGGAGGCGTTGCGTGGGCGTTCGAACCTGGTGCTCACCCCCCATGCCGGTGAGTTGGCCACGTTACTCGGCGAGCGGACGGGAGACGTGGTGAAGGAGCATCTGGCCGCCGCGCGGCGCGCGGCGGCGGTCACCGGCCAGGCGGTCCTGCTGAAGGGATCATCCACCCTGGTGGCGGGGCCCTCTGGGGACGTGCGGGCGATCGTACAGGGCCCGCCCCAACTGGCCTCAGCGGGCACCGGAGATGCGCTGTCCGGTATCATCGGGGCGCTGCTGTCCAAGGGGCTCGAACCGTTCGAAGCCGCGTATGCCGGCGGCTGGCTCCACGCTGAAGCCGGCAGGTTGGGAGCCGCGACCGATCCCCAGGGGCTGATGTCCGGCGACCTGGTTGAACTCATCCCGGCAGTCCTTGCCGGCCGGATCTACGAGAGGAGACCTTCGTGGACGAGCTGAAAGTGCGCGACATCATGACCACTCCGGTCATCACGGCCAAGCCGGACACGACGGTGCGCGAATTGGCGGATATACTAGCTAAGAACAAGATCAGCGGCGTGCCCGTGGTTGACGACCGGGATCGGGTGCTGGGGATGGTCAGCGAAGCCGACGTCATCGTACAGGATGCGGACCTGCACTTCCCCTACTACGTCCAGTTCCTCGAGAGTGTCATCTATCTGGAAAGCGTCCACAAGTTCGAGGAGCGCTTCCGCAGAGCGTTCGGATCGAAGGTATCCGAGATCATGACGAAAGACGTGGTCTCGGTCCCTCCGGACGAGACAGTACGGGAAGTCGCGACACTGATGGCGAACCGTAACGTCAACCGTCTGCCGGTGACGCAGGACGGGAGGCTCGTCGGCATAGTGACCCGGGGCGACATCGTCCGGGCCATCGCCCAGAAGAAAGCGTGACCTGCACGGTCACGAGACAGTACAAGATCCGGCGGAGAGAATGTCTAAGAAAGCAACACGCAGAGCGGCCCGCGAGGCCTTTCCCAAGGCGAAGCCTTCGGCGACGACGGCCAGAACCAGGCCGACGGGCGGCAAGTACAGCAGCAAGAGTCAGAAAACAAGGGCGAAGACGCAGCAAGGAACCAGAGGGCTCAAGCCGCCCAGCTGGCGCCGAGCGCTCATCTTTGCGGCCGTCCTGGCGGTCCTCTATTTCGTGATGATCCAGTACCTGTGGGTCCCCAAGGACGCCAATGGAAACCCCTCCTCGAACGTGTGGGGCTCACTGCTGATCGCCGTCATCGGGTTCGTGGTCTTCACCTTCATCGTCTACTTCACCGACAAGTTCACCTACAACCGCCGCCTCCGCAAGCTGAAGAGCGGGAGCGGGCAGCATTTCGGTAAGTAGCTCGGGTCCGGACGATGCCCGGCCTGAGGACCAAGGGGGCCGACAGGATGCTGGCGGTCATCGCCGCGGTCCTTCGCGAGAAGGGAGCCCAGGGCTGGCTGGTGGGCGGCAGCGTCCGCGACCGGGAACTCGACCGGTTCTCGCCGGACATCGACGTGGTGGTCACAGGCGACGCTGGTTCGGTCGCACAGGATGCGGCTGAGCGTCTGCGCGTCCCCTGGTTCACCCTATCCGAAGAGCATCGGGCCTATCGGGTGGTGGGTGAGGTGGCACACCTGGATGTAGCCGCAGTGCGAGGCGACGACATCCTTACCGACCTGGGCGAGCGGGACTTCACCATCAATGCCGTGGCTCAGCCGATCGGTGCCCAGGGTGTGCTCGGCGCCGCGGTGGATCCGTTCGGTGGTCTCCGCGATCTGCGCGCCCGCCGCTTGGCGGCAGTATCCGGGCGCATCTTCGAGGACGACCCCCTCCGGTTGATGCGCGCCGCGCGTTTCGCCCACGTGCTCCGCTTGGACATAGACCCGGAACTTCGGAACGCCGTGCGGGCATGCGCGGGCTTGATCCGGGCGGCCGCCGCGGAGCGGATCGCCGGTGAGATGGTGCTCACGTTCGACGCGGCGAGGTCCGGTGATGCCGCCCGATTGTGGCGGGGCTTGGGGTTGCTGGAGGCAGTGGCGCCGGAGATCGAGCCCGGCGATGCACACGGCCTGTTCATCCAGCTGGACCGGCTCGAAGAGATACTTCACGCGCCCGCCGGTGTCTTTCCCCAGTCGGGAGACGCTCTCGAGTGCCGACTGGCTCGAGCTGTCGACGGGGCGGTGCGCAGGCCGACGGCCTTGAGATTGGCCGCGTTGTTCCGGCAGGCCGGTCCCGTCCGGGCGGCCGCGGCGGGTCGGCGGCTCAAGCTTTCGAACCCGCTAATGTCGCTCATCCAGACTGCGGCCCGAGTGGCGGCCTGCGGGGCCCCTCCCGCGCCGGCGACGCCCACCCACGCTCCGGGTCGTGAGGCCGTGCTCTACCTGTGGGCTGCCGCGCCGTGGGAGGCAGAGGTCATACTCCTCGACTCGGCGCTTAGCCTCCGGGATCGAACAGCCAGGGGCGACGGCGGTGCAGGGGGGTTGAAGGCCGCACAAGCGCTGATGGCTCTGTGGGCCCGGCGAGAGTCGTGTGAGGCGGCTCCCCTTCCTGTGGGGGGACAGGCCCTCATGACTGAGCTGCAGCTGGAACCGGGGCCTCTGGTGGGGAAGGCCCTGCGCGCTGCCAGGCTGGCCTGGGAGGCCGGTGAGGTCACGACCACTGAGGAAGCTGTGGCGGCTGCGCGAGCCTCGCTGGAGAAAGGGTAGAAAACGAATCAGGCCGGCTGCGAAGCCGGCCTGATAGGTTCCACAACAGACCTGGGAGCGGGCCCACTCAGCCCTCTGCCGGCGTCGCATCCCCCTCGTCGGTCGCAGTATTCCCCTCTGCCGGCGCCGTTGTCGAGGTGACCGGGTGCTTCTTCGTCCAGCCGGGCACGTCCTTCCCCTTCACCACCGCGGCAGGGGTATGGTCTCCGTCGTGGCGGAGCGAGGATATGGTGCCGCCGAAGTTGTCGGGGTGGGCGTACGAGGAGTCGGTGGTGTCGCCTTCGTCACCGGGGGGGGCGGTCTCCTCGTCTTCAAGAATCGTCGTGGGGTCGCCCTCGTCTTCGAGGGTGGCAGCGTCAGGGGCTGCCAGGGTTGTATCGGTGTCTGCCGTATTGACGTCGGTCTCGGCCGCGTACGTGCTCGAGGTTGTCGCGGGTTCACTCGGCGCCAAGCCGCCGACTGCAAAGGCGGCTCCGACCACCACCAAGGCGATGACGGCTGTGGAGCCCAGCAACAACAGTATCCTCCTACCCACCTTGCGCCCTCGCTTTCTTCGAATCGTGGTGGTGCCGCGCGCATTGCGACCGGCGCCGCTGCCGTCTCTTGGAACGAATCGGCGAGATGAAGGTTGCGGCAAGACGGCCAGGAGATGGCCGGCGACCGCTCGTCGAAGGGAAGGCTCCGAGCGGGTGTCCTCTAAGGCGCCGACCGGAGCCTGCCGTGGTATCATATCGGTCCCCTTTTGGGCTTCTCAGATCGAGTACCGTGTCATTGGAGGCACTGTGAAGGAAGGCATTCATCCGAAGTACGCGGAGAGCAAGGTCGTTTGCTCCTGCGGTTCGACGTTCACCACCCGCTCGACCCTGCCTGAGATCAAGGTGGAGGTCTGCGCTGCTTGTCATCCGTTCTATACCGGCAAGCAGAAACTGGTCGACACCGCCGGCCGGGTGGAGAGGTTCAACAAGAAGTACCGGCGTCCCGAGAAGACGAAGTAACCTTCGTCGGTCGTGCCTGCCGAACTCAAGGTAACGCTTCTCCAGTCCACCCCGTCCCCGGAACGTGCAGTGGCTTCCGCGGGGCGGCTGTGCTATGCGCCCGTCAGTGCGGCCGAGCTCAAGACCGAGATGGCCGAGGACGATGTGCGGCGTCTGGTACGCGGCTTGGTGCGCTCGGGGCACCACAGTGCGCTGGAGCACGCCAGCTTCACGTTTGCGGTGGATGGCATCTCCCGCGCGTGCTCGCACCAGTTGGTGCGTCACCGGGTGGCCTCGTACAGCCAGCAGTCTCAGCGTTACGTCCGGTTCGCCTCGAGCGGCGACTTCATCATGCCACCCAGCATCGCGGCCAATCCAGCGGCAGCCCAAGTCTTTCTCGAGGCCATGGAGAATGCGCGGAACTCGTACGAGCGTCTGGTGGAGTTGGGGCTGGCCGAGGGGCGGGGTAACGAATCCGTGTTCGAGGACGCCCGGTTCGTGCTCCCCAATGCGGCGGAGACGAAGATCGTGGTGACGATGAACGCCCGCGAACTGCGGCACTTCTTCGCGCTCCGGTGTTGCCGGCGGGCTCAATGGGAGATCAACCGGCTCGCCTGGACCATGCGCGGGCTGGTTCTCACTGCCGCTCCGCTGTTGTTCGAAGGGACCGGCCCGGGTTGCATGACCGGTGGATGCCCTGAAGGAAAGATGTCCTGCGGCCGACCATATACAGAAGAGGCCATCGAGGCTGCCCGGGGGTGACGCCTCACGACCGGAGCACGATGGGTACCGGCGAGAGAAGGGCGCAGGGAGCGCGAATAGAAGCGCTGTTGGCGCGATCGAGGACACGCTATCGTGCCGCCCGGTACGCTCCGAAGGCCGGAGCTCATGTTCCGGGGGCCTCTAGGCACAAGAATCTTGTCGGCGTGACAGGAGATCCGGACACGTGACAGTACGCAACGAAACGAGACAAGGACAGCCGCAAGCCTGTGCGGCCCACGATCACGCCTTCGGCGGCCAGGCGGTCATAGAGGGAGTGATGATGCGCGGACGCCACTCGTGGGGAGTGGCCGTTCGGCGCCCTTCCGGCGACATCGCCCGCGTCGCCTATCCGCTGCCGCCGGCTGGGGCGAAGAACAAGGTTCTGCGTGTCCCGGTCATCCGGGGGATCGTGGCTCTCTACGAATCGCTGAGCCTGGGCATCAAGGCATTGGGGCTGTCGGCCAACATCAGCCTGGAGGGCCTCGCCGAGGCCGAAGCCGAGGAGCGTAGGAAGGTGGCTGAGGCCAAGCTGGCCGAGGCCGGCGAGGGGGTCTCTTCCCCGGTGGTGGAGGTGGACGAGGAGCCGCCCGCTTTCGGATGGAAGCAGATGGCGGTCACGGTCACCGTGGCCGTCGGTCTGGCCGTGGCCCTGTTCATCGTCGTGCCGCTCGTGGTGGTCAAGCAGTTCGAGGAGACGTTCGCCAATCCCTTCCTTTTCAACCTCGTCGAGGGGATCATCCGGCTGGTGATCTTCATCCTGTATCTCTTCGGGGTGAGCCTCATCCCCGATCTTCGCAAGGTCTTCGAGTACCACGGTGCGGAGCACAAGCTCATCCATGCATACGAGGCCTGCGGCCGTCCTGACCCCGAGTTCGCTCGGAAGTTCTCCACCCGGCATCCGCGCTGCGGCACCGGTTTTCTGCTACTCGTCTTCGTGATCGCGGTGTTCCTGTTCGCGGTCGTCGGCAAGCCGAGCGTGCCGCTGCTGGTGCTGTCACGGGTCATCGGCATCCCCATCATCGTGGGGATTGGCTACGAGATAGGTATCAAGTGGGCGGGAAGATCCAAGCGGCTATGGGCACGGATCGTCCTCTGGCCCGGTATCCAACTCCAGCGTCTCACCACGCGCGAACCATCGCTAGCCCAACTCGAGGTGGCGGCGGCCGCGCTTGAGGAGGTCATCGCCCTCGACGAGGCTGAGGTCGCCGCCCAGAAAGAAGCGCTGGCTCTCACATGATCGAGCGTCTTGCCCGAGAGATAGAAGAGAAATACGCCGCGCTGACGGAACAACTCGCCGATGGCGACGTTCTGCGTGACCAGGCGCGGTACGCTGAGATATCGAAGGCCCACGCCGATCTGGGCGAGGCCCACCGGCTCGCGCTCGACTACCGGCACACACGCGCCTCGCTCGAGGAGGCCGAGGCTATGCTGGAGGAAGGCGGCCTCGACCAGGAGATGAAGGAGTTTCTGCTCGAGGAGAGGAACTCGGCACGCGAGAAACTGGAAACGCTCGAGCACGAACTTCGTCTCGCGGTTCTCGAGAAGGATCCTCGCGACGAGAAGAACGCCATCGTCGAGGTGAGGGCGGGGGCGGGGGGCGATGAGGCGGCCCTGTTTGCGGCGGAGCTCCAGCGAATGATCATGCGCTATGCTGAACGTCACCGCTTCAAGACCACCATCCTCTCCACTACCGAAGCCGGGCTGGGGGGTATCAAGGAGGTCATCTTCGAAGTCAAGGGCAAGGGCGCCTACGGCACGCTCAAGTACGAATCGGGCGTGCACAGGGTACAGCGGGTTCCCGTGACCGAGTCCACGGGGCGCATCCATACCTCCACCGCCACCGTCGCAGTGTTGCCCGAGGTCGAGGAGGTGGAGATACATATCGATCCGGGCGATGTTCGAGTGGACGTCTACCGGTCCACGGGACCGGGCGGGCAGTCGGTCAACACGACCGATTCGGCCGTTCGGCTCACGCACATCCCGTCGGGACTGGTGGTCTCCTGTCAAGACGAGAAGTCTCAGTTGCAGAACAAGGAACGGGCCTTCCAGATCCTGCGGGCTCGCCTTTTCGACTTGGCCCAGGCCGAGCAGGACGCGGCCGTCGCTGCCCAGAGACGTAGCCAGGTGGGTACGGGCGACCGGGCCCAGAAGGTGAGGACATACAACTTCCCACAGGGCCGGGTGACCGATCATCGTATCGGTCTCACCTCGCACCGCCTGGAAGCCGTTTTGCAGGGCGACCTGGACGAGTTCACCGAGGCCCTGCGCGCGCAGGAACGGGCCGAACAGCTCGCCGCTGCCCAGATCTGACGCCGCGGCGTGCGGGCGTCAGGGAAATGATCTGCTGAAGCCCATGGAACCCTGGACCATCGGCCGGCTCCTGGACACGGCCGCCGGCTACCTCAGGGGAAAGGGCTCTTCCTCGCCCCGGCTCGACGCCGAACTGCTCCTTGCCGAGAGCCTGGGGCTGGAGCGCATCGGGCTCTACATCCAACACGACCGGCCGCTGACGGCCGCCGAGGTATCCGCATACCGGGCGCTGGTGGCCCGCCGGGCGGCGCACGAGCCGGTCGCCTACATCCTCGGACGGGCACACTTCAGGCATCTCACCCTTCAGGTCGGCCCGGGCGTGCTGATCCCGCGCCCTGAGACGGAAGAGTTGGTAGAGCTGGCCCTCGAGGTCCTGCGGAGGCGCCCGGCGTGGGGCAGCTTGTCCCGGAGCACGGGCGAGACGGCACCGGCCGGGGAGGCCCCGACGGCAGACGGTGCGGGAGACGTCGGACCGCCCACGATCGTCGATGTAGGCACCGGGTGCGGTGCCATCGCCGTCAGTCTGGCCCGGGAGGGCAGGGTGGCGGTGGTGGGGGTGGACACCAGCCCCGAAGCGCTGGCGGTTGCGGAAGCCAACGTCGCGGCGGTGGGAGCGGGCGGACTGGTGGAGCTCCGAGAGGGGGATCTGCTGTCCGGTGTCGGTGACGGGACGCTCGACCTGGTCGTGAGCAACCCGCCGTATGTGCGCTCCGGCGACATCGCCGGCCTGGCTCCGGACGTACGGCTGTTCGAGCCGGTGGCGGCTCTCGACGGGGGGCCGGATGGGCTCGCTGTCTACCGGAGGCTGGTGCCGGCCGCCGCGCGGGCACTGCGGCCCGGCGGTACCCTGCTCCTCGAGATGGGGGAGGATCAGGCCGGAGATGTGGAACGCCTGGCTCGCGAGGCCGGCTTTGTTCTGGTGACGGTGCACAGGGACCTGTCTCGCAAGGACCGCATGGTGGAAGCAACCCTCCCCGGGGCGACGCTCCTTTCTGCCTCCGCCCTGGACGGCGCGACGGCGCACGCGCTGCGCCGCGCCCTCGACTCAGGCGCTGCGGTCGGCCTTCCCACCGACACCGTGTACGGCATCGCCGCCAAGTGGGACTCGGTCTCGGGTGTCGGCCGGTTGTTCGCCGCCAAACAACGGTCTCCGGAGCAACCGGTTGCCGTCCTGTTCCCCTCGGTGGAGGCGATCACGGCCTCGCTCCCCGATCTCGATCCGGTTGCAGTGCGGGTTCTGGGGGCTCTGCTTCCCGGTCCGTACACCTTTGTCGTCGGCACGGCGGTGCCGCGCCCCGAACTGGTCGGGACCCCGGATTCGCTCGGGGTCCGTATCCCCGACCATCCCGACCTCCTGCGTCTGCTCACCGCGGTCGGTGCGCCCCTTGCCGCGACCAGCGCGAACCTCACCGGTCTGCCGGCTCCGGCCACCGCCGCCGAAGTGGATCCTCTCGTGCTGGCCCATTGTTCGGCGGCCGTCGTTCCCGATCCCCGCTCGGCAGCGGTGGCCGGTGTGGCTTCCACGGTGGTCGACCTACGACCTTTGGCGTCGGGCGGTGGGCCGATCGTGTTGCGAGAAGGGGCGCTGAGCGGGGATGAAGTGTCAGGTCTCATCGGCCGTGTGCTCAAGTAAGCCTCTGGTATTCTTGGCACTGCTCTTTCCCGAAGGAGGCTACCCCCGTTGACTGACACGCACCGCGCCCCCAGCTATGCCGACATGCCCCTGCAGCAGGTGGATCCGCTGGTGCACGGCCTGATCGCGCGGGAGCTGGCCCGCCAACAGCAGAACATCGAGTTGATCGCGTCGGAGAACTTCACGCCGGTGCCGGTTCTGCAGGCGGTGGGCAGCGTGCTCACCAACAAGTATGCCGAAGGCTACCCATCCAAACGCTACTACGGTGGGTGCGAGGTGGTGGACGAGATCGAGGCGCTCGCCATCCGGCGCGCTCAGGACCTCTTCGGGGCCGAGCATGCCAACGTGCAGCCTCACTCGGGTTCCACCGCCAACCAAGCGATCTACTGGGCGGCTCTCGAGGCCGGCGACCCGGTACTGGCCATGAGCCTGGCCCATGGGGGGCATCTCACCCACGGTCACGACATCAACTTCTCCGGCCGCGGATACACCTTCTTCCACTATGGGGTGAGCAGGGAGACGGGGCTCATCGACATGGACCAGGTCAGGGAGCGCGCTCTGGAGCACAGGCCCAAGATCATCGTCCTCGGCGCCAGCGCCTATCCTCGCATCATCGATTTCGCCGCGTTCCGGTCCATCGCGGATGAGGTGGGCGCCATGCTGATGGCCGACATCGCCCATATCGCGGGTCTCGTGGCTGCCGGCGTGCATCCCTCGCCGTTCCCGTACTGCGAATGGGTCACCACGACCACTCACAAGACTCTTGCCGGTCCCCGGGGTGGGACCTGCTTCTGCCGGCATGCCGACGCGGCCCGCCTGGACAAAGCGGTCTTCCCAGGATTGCAGGGTGGGCCGCTCGAGCACATCATCGCTGGGAAGGCCGTCTGTTTCCTGCTCGCCGCCACCGAGGAGTTCAAGGCCAAGCAGCGGCTCACGATAGAGAACGCCGCAGCGCTTGCGGAGACGCTGCTCGAGCGCGGAATGAGACTGGTGGCGGGCGGCACCGACAACCATCTCCTGCTCGTCGACTTCTCCGGTACCGAGATGACGGGTAAGCGCGCCCAGGAACTGCTTGATCGCATCGGCATAACCGCGAACAAGAACGCGGTGCCGTACGACGAACGGCCTCCGGCGGTCACCTCCGGTGTCCGTCTCGGCACGCCGGCCATGACCACTCGCGGGTTCGGCCCCGACGAGATGCGGGAGGTCGGGAACATCATCGTTGATGCGCTCACGGGAGATCAGACCGAGGCGACCCTCGACCGCCTCCTGGCCCGCAGCCGCGCCCTCACTGCCGCGTTCCCGCTGTACCGCACTCTGGTTGCCTGATGGTCCCCTCGGGCGGAGCGGATGTGTCTGGAGTCCGGCCTTCCTGGGAGGAATACTTTATGGAGATCGCCCGGGTGGTCGCCACCCGGTCGAGTTGCCTCCGCAGGCAGGTGGGCGCTGTCGTGGTGAAGAACCGCCAGATCCTTGCTACCGGATACAACGGGGTGCCGAGAGGCCTGCGTCACTGCGACGAGGTGGGCTGCCTGCGGCAGCAACTGGGGGTCCCGTCCGGTGAGCGCCACGAGTTGTGCCGCGGTCTGCACGCCGAACAGAACGCCATCATCCAGGCTGCCTACCATGGAGTGGCGATCCAAGGAGCCGAGGTCTTCTGCACTCATCAGCCCTGCGTGGTTTGCGCCAAGATGCTGGTGAACGCCGATATCGTGGCGGTGTACTTCTCCGGTCAATATCCGGATCCTCTGGCGATGGAGGTGTTCCAGGAAGCGGGCACCGATCTTCACCCCATGGCGCGAGCCGAATGACGGCCCGGGCCTCCGGGAACGCTCATGACTGCCCGGAATCCTGTTTTCGTGAACAAGAATCAGCCTGCGTTATTGAAATGTCATTTGCCGATGATATAGTGGCAAGTCCTGGGGCCCGGCGATATCGTCGGAGAAGCCTCGGTGGAGGGTAGGGGCCGGTCCATCGAGGCAGGGTTGGGCTTCGCCTATCTGATGCCGCTGCTGTTCTCTTTAGGTGACTGGGAGAGGGGGAAGGTGGTACGGGGGACGGAGAAGGCCGAGGACCAGAAGCGGGCTTTGTGCACCGGTACGGGCTGCACACCGGATGGGAGGCATTTCTGGCGCTGACGCTGATATCTGTGGTTGTAGGACTCGCGCTTGCCGTCGCTCATCACCTCTTTGCGGCACGGGTGCAGCGGTTCGCCCTCCATCACGAGACCATGGCTGGTCCTGCGGCGGTAATAGCCGGCTTCCTCGTGCGCTTGGTGGTCGTTGTCGGCATCCTCTTCGCTCTGGGCCTCTGGACGCCGCTCGACATCCTGGCTGTGTGTCTGGCCTTCGTCGGCCTGTTCTCCGTGCTGAACATCTGGTCCATCTACGTTCTTCTTTCGAAACGTCGGAACTCTCCGCCGTCCGCGGGTACGACCGGGGCCTAGCCGAGGGGTAGCATGCTGCTGCAGGAAGCAACGGAAAGCAAAATCGTTGAGGTGATGGCGGAGACGAACGACCGCGTGGTCATCGGCATCCCCAAGCTTGGACCCATCGACTTCTCCATTACCAACACCGTGATCTACCTGTGGGTTTCCGCCGCGGTCGTCTTCGTACTCTTCTACGTGGCCGCCAAGCGGATGAAGAAGTCCCCCGAGGGCCTGCAGACCACCGCGGAGATCATGCTCAATTTCGGGACCGGTCACCTGACGGGCCAGCTGGGGGAGAAGGGCAAGAAGTACTACTACATCGTGCTCACCCTGTTCACGTTCATCATGGTGACGAACCTCATCGGGCTCGTTCCCAAACCGACGCAGCTCCTTCCCACCACTCCGACGGCCAATATCAACGTCACCTTCGGCCTGGCCGTCTGCGTGTTCGCCGTCACCCAGTTCCAAGGCTTCAGGCGGCACGGTTTCCGCAGGTACGTTGGTTCGTGGCTGGCGCCGCCCGGAGTGCCGAAGGCGATGAAACCCTTCCTCAACGGCATCTTCTTCATCACTCACTTCATGGGTGAGTTCTTCAAGCCGCTCTCCCTGGCCGTCCGGCTCTTCGGCAACATCATCGCCGGACACCTGATCATCCTGGTGATACTGGGACTCGTCCTGCAGTACGGGGTCGGGCTCGTGGTCCCCGGTGGCGCCTTCGTGGTGATCATGCTGCTTTTCGAGGTGTTCGTCGCCTTCATCCAGGCGTACATCTTCTCGATCCTATCCGTCGTGTACATCGAATCGGCCATCTACGCCGGCCACTGACAAAGGCATCCGCACCAAGGAGGAACAATGGACCCATCAGCAGCAGCAAACCTGGCAGCCGGTATCGCGATGGCGTTCGCCACGCTCGGTCCGGGCATCGGCATCGGGCTTCTGACCTCGGGCGCCACTCAGGCTATCGCTCGGCAGCCCGAGGCCAGCGGCGACATTCGGACGGTCTTCATCATCGGTCTGGCTCTGGCCGAAGCCCTGGCGCTGTACGCGTTCGTTATCGCCATCATCCTTGTCTTCGTGGCTCCCAGGACGCTGGCAACGTAAGAGGCCCGGGGACCGTGAGGTAGGGACATGGGTACGGAAATCAAACTGTTCGAAATCAATCCCGGCCTGTTCATCTGGTCGGTGATCACGTTTCTTATACTGATGGCATTGCTGTACAAGTTCGCCTTCACCCCGCTCATGCGGCTGCAGAAGGCGCGCCAGGACCAGATCCACCAGTCGATCGTCGACGCGGAGAGTCTGCGTGACGAAGCGCAGCAGCTGCTTGCCGACTACAAGAAGCAACTGGCCCAGGCACGCACGGAGGCGGATGCCATCGTGGATCGAGCGCGAAAGGCCGGGGAGGCTGGCAGGGCGGAGATCCTCGAAGAAGCCCGGGCGGAGGCCGAGGCCAACCTCACCCGCGCTCGTCAGCAGATAGAGCGCGACACCAACCAGGCACTTCAGAAGATCCGGGAGGAAGCGGCCGATCTGGCAGTCGCAGCCACTGCCAAGGTGGCCCGCTCGAGCCTTACGGAGGCAGATCAGCTGCGTCTGATCAAAGAAGCCATCAATGAGATCGATCTCAGCACCATCAGCGAGAACTAGAAGAAGGCCGTGAGCGAAGGCAAGGTCGCACGAGTGTATGGGACGGCTCTGTACGAAGCCGCGAAGGAGGCCGGCCGCACAGAGCAGGTGCGGCGCGACCTGGGCGAGTTCGTCAGGGCGATCGACGCCTCCGATCAGCTCCGCCAGCTGCTTGCCACCGACGAGATATCCGACCCCAAGAAGACGGAGGTCCTTCTGGACCTCACCGAGGGCGGCGACGAGATGGTGCGCAATCTGATCCGCATCCTCGTGGACAAGAGCCGCGAACGTGAGGTTGCGGGCATCTACCGGGCGTATGTGAGCCTGGTAGAGGAAGCGCAGGGGCTCGTGCACGTGGAAGTGGTCACGGCAGTGGCTATGCCGGCCGAGATTCAGGAGGCGCTTCGGGGAAAGATCGCCGCGTCGCTCGGCAAGACGGTGGAGCTGAAGCTGAGCGTCGACAAGGAACTACTCGGCGGGCTCAAGCTGAGGATAGGCGACCGGGTCGCGGACGCCAGCGTCCGGTACCGGCTGGAGCGCCTTCATGAATCGTTGATCAGCCCGATGGCTAGTTTGGAGGGTTCAGTTGAAACTGCGTCCTGAGGAGATCACAACTGTCCTCAAGTCCCGCATCCAGCAATATGAGCCGGGTGTGGAGATCCAAGAGGTCGGCACGGTCGTTCAGGTAGGCGACGGCGTGGCTCGGATCCAGGGCGTCGAGAACGCGGTGGCTTCCGAGATGCTCGAGCTCCCCCATAACGTCATGGGATTGGTGCTCAACCTCGAGGAAGACAGCATAGGCGCCGTGCTTATGGGCGAGGACACGCTCATCAAGGAGGGCGACCAGGTCAAGCGCACAGGCAAGGTCATCCAAGTGCCGGTGGGCGAAGCGCTGGTCGGCAGGGTTGTGAACCCTCTGGGCGTGCCGCTCGACGACAAGGGCCCCGTCGAGACCACCGAGTTCCGGCCGGTCGAGTTCAAGGCCCCGGGTGTCGTACGCAGGCAGCCGGTGAAGGAACCGCTGCAGACAGGTATCAAGGCCATCGACTCAATGATCCCCATCGGGCGCGGTCAGCGCGAGCTCATCATCGGCGACCGCGGTACCGGCAAGACGGCCATCGCCCTCGACACCATCATCAACCAGAAGGGGCAGGACGTCATCTGCATCTACGTGGCCATCGGCCAGAAGGCCTCCACCGTGGCCTCGCTGGTGAACCGGCTCGAGCAGTACGGGGCCATGGACTACACCATCGTGATCATGGCTCCCGCCTCCACATCGGCGCCGATGCGCTACATCGCCCCCTACGCCGGCGCGGCCATGGGCGAGTACTTCACCTACTCGGGGCGCCACGCCCTGTGCATCTATGACGACCTCACCAAGCACGCCGACTCCTACCGGCAGATGTCGCTGCTTCTACGTCGCCCGCCGGGCCGCGAGGCCTTCCCGGGCGATATCTTCTACCTGCACAGCCGTCTGCTCGAACGGGCCTGCAAATTGAACGACAAGGAGGGCGGCGGTTCTCTGACGGCTTTGCCGGTCATCGAGACCCAGGCCGGCGACGTCTCGGCCTACATCCCGACGAACGTCATCTCCATCACAGACGGGCAGATCTTCCTGGAGAGCGAGCTGTTCTACTCCGGTATCCGGCCTGCCATCAATGTCGGTATCTCGGTCTCCCGCGTTGGCGGCAACGCCCAGATCAAGGCCATGAAGAAGGTGGCCGGCTCCCTGCGCCTCGATCTCTCCCAGTTCCGCGAACTGGAGGCGTTTGCCAAGTTCGGCTCCGAGGTCGACCAGGAAACGCTGCGCACCCTGGCCCGGGGGGAACGCTTGGTGCAGACGCTCAACCAGGCGCAGTTCGTTCCGTGGCCGGTGCAGGACCAGGTGATGATCATCTTCGCGGCGACCCAGGGCTACTGCGACGAGGTCGCGGTGCCCGACATCTCCCGCTACCAGGCCGAGATGCGCAACTTCCTGAATCAGCAAAATCCGGAGATCGGTCAGGACATAGCGTCGACCAAAGACCTGTCCTCCGAGACGGAGGCCAAGCTGCGCGAGGCCATCTCTCTGTTCCTGGAAACCTGGCTGGCGGACAAAGGCGAAGCGTAAGGGCACATGGCTTCATTCCGCGACATACGGCGGCGAATCATCTCCGTGCAGAACACGGAGAAGATCACCAAGGCCATGGAGATGGTGGCTGCGGCGCGCCTACGGCGCGCCCAGCAACGCATCGAAGCCACCCGGCCCTATGCCGTCCACATGCTGGAGTTCATCGGCCAACTGGTGCGGTACATCCCGGTGAGCGGAAGCGACTATCCCCTGCTGAAAGAGCACAGCAAGCTGAAAAAGGTGGCCATCATCGCCCTCACTGCGGACCGCGGTCTGGCCGGCGCCTTCAACTCGAACATCATGCGCCGCGCGTTCGACTTGGTCGACTCCTACAAGGCGGAGGGGGTGGACAGCGACCTGGTTCTCTTGGGCCGGAAGGGCTACAGCACTGCACGGTTCCAGGGCTATCGCGTGGACAAGGCGTACCTGGACGTCACCGATCGCACTGCCTTCCTGGAGGCCCAAGCCATCACCGCGGGCACCATCCGGCGCTACACGGAGGAGACCATCGACAGGGTGCACATCGTCTACAATCGTTTCAAGAGCCCCATGGAGCAGTACGTGGACGAGCAGATCGTGCTGCCCATCCAGGAGGAACTCACCAGTCTCTACGTTCCTGCCGGGGCGGGCGCGCACATGGACTTCGAGTTCGACCCCTCGCCGGAAGTCGTTCTCCAAGACCTGCTTCCCTCCTACATCGAGATCTCCGTCTACCGGGCGATCCTCGAGAGCATGGCGAGCGAGCAGGGCGCGCGCATGACTGCCATGAGGGCGGCCTCCGACGCCGCACGAGACATGATCGACGAATTGACCCTGCAGATGAACCGGGCGCGGCAGTACTCCATCACCCAGGAGATCTTGGAGGTGGTGGCCGGGGCGGACGCGCTCTCCGGGTAGAGGCGAGCCCCGACCGGGCTCGGGGCTCGATCCGAGATGAAGCCGCGGATCGAGCACAATACGAGGAGGACATCGAACAGTTATGAACAAAGGCAAGATCGTTGAGATCATCGGACCGGTGATCGACGTCGAGTTCTCGGACGCGTTGCCGGCCATCTACAACGCGCTCGAGATCGACGCGGACGCGGATTCGGGCCACATCCATCTGGTGGCCGAGGTGCAGCAGCACCTGGGCGACAATAAGGTCCGCGCCGTGGCCATGGACTCCACAGACGGTCTCGCCCGAGGCGTGGAAGTCGTCGACACCGGCAAGCCTATCGCCGTGCCTGTTGGAGAGGCCACTCTCGGACGCTTGTTCAACCTCCTCGGCGACCCCATCGACGAAGGAGATCCCATCCCGGCCGACGTGGAGAGGTGGCCCATCCATCGGCCGTCTCCGGCTTTCGCAGAACTGGAACCCACCACCGAGGTCCTCGAGACCGGTATCAAGGTCATCGACCTCCTGGCCCCGTATGTCAAGGGGGGTAAGGTCGGCCTGTTCGGCGGCGCCGGCGTGGGCAAGACGGTGGTCATCCTCGAACTCATCCATAGCATCGCCACACATCACGGCGGCATCTCCGTGTTCTCCGGTGTGGGCGAGCGTACCCGGGAGGGCAACGACCTCTACCTGGAGATGAGCGAGTCCGGGGTCATCGACAAGACCGCCATGGTGTTCGGACAGATGAACGAGCCGCCGGGAGCCCGCCTGCGGGTGGGCCTCTCCGCTCTGACTATGGCTGAGTACTTCCGCGATGTCATGGGACAGGACGTGCTCCTCTTCATCGACAACATCTTCCGTTTCGTGCAGGCTGGTTCCGAAGTGTCGGCGCTTCTCGGCCGCATGCCGTCGGCCGTGGGCTACCAGCCCACGCTGGCCTCCGAGATGGGCGAACTGCAGGAGCGCATCACCTCTACCCGGCGCGGTTCTGTGACTTCGGTACAGGCCATCTACGTGCCCGCCGACGACCTCACCGACCCGGCTCCGGCCGCTAGCTTCGCCCACCTCGATGCCACCACGGTGCTCAGCCGGTCCATCGCCGAGATGGGGCTCTACCCGGCGGTAGACCCCCTCGACTCCACGAGCCGGGCACTCTCCCGCGAGGTTGTGGGTGACGAACACTACGAGGTGGCCACCAGGGTGCAGGAGATCCTTCAGCGGTACAAAGACCTCCGGGACATCATCGCTATTCTCGGTATGGACGAGCTGTCCGACGAAGACAAGGTCGTGGTGCGCCGGGCCCGCAAGATCCAGCAGTTCCTGTCACAGCCCTTCTTCGTGGCCGAGCAGTACACGGGGCGGGCGGGCACGTTCGTGCCGCTCAAGGAGACCGTGCGCAGCTTCAAGGAGATCATCGAGGGCAAGCACGACGACCTTCCCGAGCAAGCCTTCGCCTACAAAGGTGGGATCGATGACGTGGTGGCGACGGTGAAGGCCTCCAAGGCCAAGGCCGAGAAAGAGGCAACCGAGACCACCGAGCCGGCCGACGCCGCGGCTGCTTAGGAGTGGACGTCGGTGGCTGACGGAGAAAAGCAGCACCTGCGTCTCGAACTGGCCGCCCCCCGCGGCCTGGTGTTCGAGGGTGATGTCGACATGGTGGTGGTCGCCACCGCCACCGGAGAGATCGGCATCCTTCCGCGTCACGCCCCCTTGGTGGGCCAACTGGCGATCGGGCAGTTGCGGGCGCTCACTCCCGATGGCACGTGGCTCACCTTTGCTGTGGCTGAAGGGTTCGTGAAAGTACAGTTCAACAAAGTGATAGTCTTGGCCGACACCGCTGAGGAGGCGAGCGCCATCGACGTGGAGCGCGCCGAACAGGGGGTGGAACGGGCTCTCCAGCGGTTGGAGATGTACCACCAAGGTACTGTGCCCGAGGACGACGTAGTCGATCCGTACCGGGAGCAACTGGCATTAAAGCGAGCTCGCAACAGGCTGAAGGTCGCGCAGATGGCCTGACAGGGCCTCACCAGGCTCGATTCGAGGAAGATTGATGGCTCCGGATACCAACGAGCCGCGCCTGCTCGTGCGCGGCGGGTGCCGTTTGGCTGGACAGGTCATGGTTGCCGGCGCCAAGAACTCAGCTCTGAAACTAATGGCCGCGTCGCTGTTGGCGCCGGGCATCTGCGTCCTGCACAACGTTCCTGACATCCAGGACGTGCACACGATGCAGGAGGTCCTCGAATATCTCGGCGCCGCGGTGCGGTTCGAGCGGGGCAACATGACCATCGACACCACCGCCGTCGAATCGCATGTGGCCCCGTACGACCTGGTGCAGAAGATGAGGGCCTCCATTCAGATCATGGGTCCGCTCGTGGCGCGGTTCGGCCGGGCGCGGGTGGCTATGCCCGGCGGCTGTAACCTCGGTCCCCGCAAGATCGACATCCATCTGCGTGGTTTGGCGGCCATGGGCGGGGAGGTGCGAACCGACCATGGGTTCGTCGAGGTCACGGCAGACAGGTTGCAGGCGGTGGATATGTTCCTCGACTATCCCAGCGTGGGGGCCACTGAGAACCTCTTGATGGCGGCGGTTATGGCCGAGGGCACCACCACGCTGGAGAACGTGGCCCGGGAGCCGGAGATCATCGATCTCTGCAAGTTCCTCGTGAGCATGGGAGCCGACATCACCGGTGCGGGCAGCTCAACGATACGGGTGAACGGGGTCAGGGAGCTGCACCCGGCCGAGCACACCGTCATCGGAGATCGCATCGAGGCGGGAACCTTCTTGATCGCGGGTGCCGTCACTGGCGGAGACGTCGAAGTGAGCGGGATCAGTCCTCATGTACTCGACCTGTTCCTGTCCAAGCTGCGCGCGGTGGGTGCGCAGGTGCAGGAGAGCCCTCGGAGCATCCGGGCGATCGGAGATCCCGAGCGTCATGTGGCGGTCGATGTGGCTACGCTCCCTTACCCGGGCTTCCCCACCGACCTGCAGGCCCAGATGATGGTGCTGCTGTCGGTATCATCGGGGGTCTCGGTGCTCACCGAGAACGTGTTCGAGAACCGGTTCGGCTTCGTCGACGAATTGATACGTCTGGGGGCCGACATACGGGTTGATGGGAACCATGCCGTCATCAGCGGCGGGCGCTCCCTGACCGGAGCCATCGTCCGCTGCACCGATCTGCGCGCCGGTGCTGCGCTGGTGGCGGCCGGACTCGTGGCCGAGGGGTGCACGGAACTGCGGGACGTGTTCCACGTCGATCGGGGTTACGAGCATCTGGAAGAGAAGTTGCGGTCCCTCGGGGCCGATGTGGAAAGAGTCGCCACCACCGCACCCGGCGTTTGTTGAGTCCAAGCAGCGGGGTAGGTTCACGAGGAGGGATCCCTCCGCTTGGGTGCTGGACAGGAGAGTCGGGACAGGTTGGGGAAGAAGCAGTACACGCTCCACACATTAGAGGGATCTAAGGACCGGCGATGGAGAAGGGTCGTTCTCTGGTCTTCGGTCGTGCTTGTGCTCGCCATCCTTGGGGTGGTCACCGGCTCCTACATGTGGTTCCGCGCTCAGGTCTCCTATGCGAACCAGCGGGTCACACCGGAGATCCGCCAGGTGTTGCGGGAGAAGCCCTCTACCACGCTCACCACCGTGCAGGCGGCCGCGGCGACGGGGACCGCGTCCGGCGCGACCATCACCCCGGTCGAGGAGCCTTCCCCGTCGGCCATGAACCTGCTCGTCATCGGCTCCGACCGGCGCTCGACCGACCCCTCCCTGGGCGGCCGCTCCGATACCCTGATGGTCGTGCATATCGACCCCGAGCGGGACTACCTGTCGGTGCTCTCCCTGCCTCGTGACCTTCGAGTAGAGATCCCGGGGCGCGGGAAGGGCAAGCTGAACACGGCCTTCGCCTTCGGAGGCCCGGCTCTGGCCATCAAGACCATCGAACAGACCACGGGTGTGGACATCAACCACTACATGGAAGTCGGTTTCGGCGCCTTCACCGACGCCGTCGACTCTCTCGGTGGCGTGTACGTAGACGTCGACAGGCGCTACTACAATCCGAAGTACTATTACGAGCCCATAGACATCTACCCCGGATATCAACTGCTCGGTGGGGCCGATGCTCTCGACTACGTGCGCTTCCGGCACGACCGCAACATGGATTTCGGGAGGATGGAGCGGCAACAGCGCTTCATGACGGCCTTGCGGGAGCAGGCCATGGGATGGAACCTGCCGTTCAAGCTGCCCGGCCTCGTTTCCGCCCTGTTCAGGAATATCGCCACCGACCTCGACGCAAACGAGATCCTCAGGCTGGCCCGGTGGGGCGTCGGGCTGAGCGGCGACAGCATCCGGGCGATAACCCTCCGCGGGACGACTCCAACCATCAACGGGGCTTCGTACGTCGTAGCGAGCGAGAACCAGATTGCTCACGCCGTGGATGAGCTTCTGCATGAGTCGGTGCCCGAGCAGCCGGCCAAGACGACCGAAAGCGGCCAAGCCTCCGGCGAGACGACGACTACGTCGGGCGGATCAGGCGGAGCGGACGGCGACGGAGCCGCGGCCTCCCAGGTCATCGGCTTGGCCTACTCGACCTCATCCACAACCGATGCGACGGCCGGGATCTCCTCCACCAGCGTGGACGTGGTCGGAGCGAGCGGGAGGAGCGGCGAGGCGGCAGCGGCGGCCGAGTGGCTGAGGAGTCTGGGCGCGGCGGTGGAGACCAGCTCCGACCAACCTGGGCAGACGGAACAAGCGAGCGCCGTGAAGTACCCCTCGGGAATGCAGGCGGTGGCCAAGGAGGTGGCCGCTGCGACCGGGGTCGACCGGGTCACCCGCACGAGCAAGGTCGAGAGAATCACCCTGGTAGTGGGCCAGGACTTCGTACTTCCTCCGAAGTATGCGTTGCCCGCGACCCCCGATGACATCCCGAACTCCGACGTGTGGAGGCAATGGGCCGCTCAGACCCCCTTCGCTGTGATGGCACCCGCCTACCTGCCCGAGGGATACTCGTACGTGCGGCGGTTCCCGGATAGCTATCCGACCTACGGCATCGTTACCGGCGGAGGCGAGAAGCCCGCGTTCCGCATGATGTACGCGGCGGAGAGCAATGCCGATCAAGTGCTCGGCATCACCGCGACCACCTGGCTCGATGCTCCGGCCGCCAGCAAAGGACTCCAGGTGAAGCACGGCGACGTCGTCTATACGGTTGTCCGCAACGACACGAAGGTCGACAGGGTCTGGTGGAAGCAGAACGGCGTGCTCTACTTCGTCTCCAACACCCTGTCCCATTGGCTGGACCAGGACGAGATGCTTGCGATTGCCGAATCGACGATCGTCATCCCCGCGACATGACGAGGTCGATCGAGGTATCCGGTCTGTGAGGGTGCTCGCCTGTCCCCGTCTCGACCTGGACCCGGCCGGCACCGTCGCCCGGCTGTGCGCCCGCTTGGCCGGAGAGAACGGAGATGTGGTCTCGCTTTCCGCCCTCGGTCTCCGCAATCCCTTTCGTGGCTACAGTGCGGCCGAGGTCGACACGCTGATGAAGGTGCTGCGCGGCAGCACAGGGGTCATCGGCCTCGTATGCAGAGGAGCGGACCCATCGGCTCCCACTGAAGGATTCGGAGTCGAAGTTCCTGCTCGAGTGGTGAGCGTCACCGATCACGTGAATCTCACGTGGCGCTCACCGCTGGTCGGACCCAACGATGACTCGGCCGGCCCACGCTTCCCGAGCATGGGCGGCATCTACGCTTCTCTGGAGGTCCCGCAGCCCGACGGCGCTGAGGACGGTATGATAGTGGTCCGCGGAGTGGTGGCGGGCGTCGCGGACGACCGGCGTCTGAGTGCGTACGAGTCCGAGGTGCTCTCTCGCTTTCGGTGGGCGGCGGTCAGTTCAGAACTGGTCGCCCCGGTCATCGTCGCGGCCCACATGGGGTTGCGGGTGGCCGCGATGGTGATGGTCAGATGAGCCAAGAGGCTTGACAGAAGGAGACGGGCGTGGTGGCACATGACGTGAAGGACGCGAGCCTGGCTAGGTCCGGAGTCCTTCGGATCGAATGGGCGGAGAAGGAGATGCCGGTGCTCGCGATGATCCGGGAACGGTTCGAACGAGAGAAGCCGCTTGCCGGCGTCCGCATCGGGGCCTGCCTGCACGTCACCAGCGAGACCGCGAGCCTCATGCGCACCCTCAAGGCGGGCGGAGCCGAACTGGCTCTCTGCGCCTCCAACCCGCTTTCCACTCAGGACGACGTCGCCGCTGCGCTCGTCCACGAGTACGGGATCGCGACCTTCGCCATAAAGGGCGAGGATCGGGACACGTACTACCGGCACATCATGAGTGTCATCGATACTCATCCTCAGATAACCATGGATGACGGCGCCGACGTGGTTGGCCTACTCCATAGCGAGCGGAAGGAAGCCGCCGAGGGTGTCATCGGGGGGACCGAAGAGACCACTACCGGAGTCATCCGCCTGAAGTCGATGGAAGAGAACGGGGTGCTTCGCTATCCCATCGTGGCCGTGAACGAGGCCATGACCAAGCACATGTTCGACAACCGGTACGGCACTGGACAATCTACTCTCGATGGGGTCATCCGGGCCACCAACCGCATGATCGCCGGCAAAGTGGTGGTCATCGCCGGCTACGGCTGGTGCGGTCGCGGCGTGGCCATGCGGGCCAAAGGCCACGGGGCCGACGTCGTCGTGCTCGAGGTCGATCCGCTGCGCGCTCTGGAGGCGATCATGGACGGCTACCGGGTGATGCCCGTGGCCCACGCCGCTCCCATCGGCGATATCTTCATCACCGCTACTGGGGACATCCACGTGCTTCGGAGAGAGCACTTCGAGGTCATGAAGGACGGTGCTATTGTCGCGAACACGGGCCACTTCAATGTGGAGATCGACATCCCGGCCCTCGAGGGGCTGGCTACGGGCACGCGCAGGGTGCGGGAGTTCGTGGACGAGTACACGATGGCGGACGGCCGCAACATCTACCTTCTGGGTGAGGGCCGGCTCATCAATCTGGCGGCTGCGGAAGGCCATCCCTCAAGCGTGATGGACATGAGTTTCGCCAACCAGGCTCTGGCCTCCGAATTCATGGTGAAGAACGCCGCGACCCTGGAGAAGAAGGTGTACGACGTGCCCGAGGACATCGACCGGGAGATCGCTCGCCTGAAGGTGGCCTCGCTTGGCACCGCTATCGACGAACTCACCCCGGAGCAGGTGGAGTACCTCAACAGCTGGCACATGGGGACTTGAGATGGCTGGGATGGACCCCGCAGCGCCGGCTGCCGGCGGTCCCCGTCCCGACGGCGGCCTTTGCGCGGAGCGCGGCTCCCGCCCGGGTGGTGGTGCGCGCCTGGAGGGCGGCTCCCGCCTAAAGGCCGTCGACAATATCCGCCCGGTGCTGTGGCGGGACGGAGCGGTGGTGCTCCTCGACCAGAGGCGCCTCCCCCTCGAAGAGGTGGAGCTACACTGCCACACGTGGCAAGAACTGGCGGAAGCCATCCGCAATATGACCGTCCGCGGCGCTCCCGCTCTTGGAGTTGCCGGCGGTATGGCTATGGCCCTGGCCGCCCGAGCCGCTTTGGAAGAGAGCGCGGGCGATGGGGCTCGCTTCGGGGCGGCAATGCAGGCTGCGTCCAAAGCCCTATTCGAAACCCGGCCCACGGCGGTTAATCTTCCCTGGGCGCTTCGAGAGATGGAGTGCATCTGGAGCCGAGCCGACCTTTCGCCTTTGGAGATCACGGAGGCTCTCGAGCGGCGGGCGGTCGAGATCTTCGAGGAGGACCTGGCTTCGTGCCATGCCATCGGCGAGTACGGGGCGGACCTGATCACAGGGGAGCAGCCGGTGGTGCTCACGCACTGCAATGCGGGGGCTCTCGCCACGGCTGGGTACGGGACGGCCCTGGGTGTCATCCGCTCCGCCTATGCCCGCAACCCGAGGCTGCGGGTGTTCGCCGACGAGACCCGGCCGCTCTTGCAGGGCGCGCGGCTGACGGCGTGGGAGCTGGTACGCGAGGGTATACCGGTGGAACTGATAACCGATAACATGTCGGGCCATTTCATGAAACAGGGGCTCATCACCCATGTGGTGGTGGGGGCCGATCGCATCGCAGCGAATGGCGACACGGCAAACAAGATCGGCACCTACATGGTGTCGGTGCTGGCCCGGGAACACGGCATCCCGTTCTATGTGGCGGCGCCCTTCTCGACGGTCGACCTGTCTCTGCCAGGCGGTGACGCCATCCCCATCGAGGAGCGGGCCGAGACCGAGGTCACCGGCTTCGGCGGGGTGCGTTGGGCGCCGTGGAACGTCAGCGTGCGCAACCCGGCCTTCGACGTGACCCCCGCAGCCAACATAGCCGCCATCATCACTGAAAGGGGGGTGGCACGTCCGCCCTTCATCGAAAGTCTGGAGGCGCTTGCATGAGAGCGATGGTCATGGCAGCAGGCAAAGGGACGCGGTTGCGACCTGTCACCGATCTCCTTCCCAAACCGATGGCACCGGTGGCCAACAGGCCGGTGATCCACCACATCCTGCGGTTGCTGAAACGCCACGGTTACAGCGAAGTGGTGCTGAACCTGCACCACTTGCCCGAGGCCATAACCGGCTATCTGGGCGACGGGTCCTCTGTCGGGCTCGACATCCGGTACTCCTATGAGCCGGAACTGCTCGGTACCGCCGGCGGGGTCAAGAAGAACGAGGACTTCCTGGGTACCGGGACATTCCTTATCATGAGCGGGGATGCCCTCACCGATATCGATCTCACCGGCCTGGTCGCCGCGCACCGGCGCACCGGGTCCATCGCGACCATCGCCGTCAAGGAAGTGGCCGACCCGAGCCTCTATGGGGTCGTCGTCGTCGACAACGATGGCCGGGTGGTCGGTTTCCAGGAGAAGCCGAGCCGGGAGGAGGCCCGCTCGTTGCTGTGCAACTGCGGCATCTACGTATTCGAACCGGAGATCTTCTCCCTCATGCCCGCCGGGCAGTTCGACGACTTTGGGAGCCGGCTCTTCCCGGACATGCTCGAAGCTGACATCCCCTTCCATGTACACACGTTCGAGGGGTATTGGAGCGACGTCGGCAACCTCGTCGAGTTCGCCAGGGGTAACGCTGACGCTCTGAGCGGCAGGGTGAAGGTGGAACTGCCCGGGGTCGAGGTGAGCCCGGGCCTGTGGGTCGACGAGGGTGCATCGGTGGACGCTTCAGCAGGCGTCGAGCCGCCTGTAGTGATCGGCCGGGACTGCATCGTGGCGAAGGACTCAGTCATCGAGGGGCCGACCGTGCTGGGGGACCGCACAGTCGTGGGTGTCGGAGCCCACATAGTTCGGGCGGTGGTCCTGCCCGGCTCTCAGATCACGCCCGGGTCGGTCATCGTGGAGGGCATCGTCGGCCAGAAGCCAGGCCGCGCAGATGGGCCGTGAGGCCGGCCTTCCACTCCAGGACCGGCATGCGCTGACCGGCGTCACCCAGTCGGCCGGCATGACCGGGATTGTCCGTCGCTTGCGCGAGGCGGTGCTCGAGCCGGTCGCCTCCGTGCTGTTCCCGCCTCGGTGCGTGAACTGCGGGGATTTCGAGTACCACCTGTGTCCTTCGTGCGAGACGGAGCTCACGCCTATCGGAAGCGATTGCTGTCCTCGTTGCGGGGAGCCGGGTCCACGACCGCGTGCAGGAGGGCGCTGCTCCCACTGCATGGGCCTGGAATTCGCCTACGCCGGGGCCCGCAGCGCCTTCACACACACCGGTCCGGCTAAGCGGATGGTGGTGGAGTTCAAGGCGGGCGGGCAGTCTGTGCTGGGCTCTCTCATGGCTCGGCTGGCGGCAGAGACCTTCGCCGAACTGGTGGCGGATGCGCAAGAGGCCACAGGAGGCAGGCCGCTCGTGACCTGGGTGCCTGCTCACGCGTCGGACCGACGGGAGCGGGGATACAACCAGGCCGAGCTTCTAGCTCGGGCTCTGGCCGGAGGTTGCCGGCCTGCCCTCGCCGCGGCCGATCTGGCCGGCAAGCCTGTGAAGACAAGGCATCAGAAGGCGCTGGGGAAGGCAGGGAGGCAGGCCAACCTCCACGGGGCGTTCATCCTCGACGAGAAGGTCGTACGGGCCCTAGGGCCTCGGCCGACGTCCCTGATCCTCGTTGACGACGTATACACCACAGGGGCGACCACCCAGGAGGTGGCGCGTGTTCTGGCCGCTGGGATGGGGATACCTGTATATGCCTTCACCTTCTCGCGGGCGGTGTCGGGCAGCGGCGAAGGGCATGACTGAGACGCCTGAGCCTGACCGACCGCTCAGGCCGGGGGCTATAATAGGTGGGGATTTCATTTCCAACTACACAAGGAGCATTACCCGCGTGAACCTCACGGTCAAAGGCAGGAATCTCGTTCTCACCGAGGCCATCAGCACATACGCCGAGGAGAAGATCGGGAGGCTGAGCAAATACCTCGCCGACGGGACCCGGTGTGAGGTGGAGATCTGGACGGAAAAGAACCCGAGCATCTCTGATAACCAGGTCGTGGAAGCTACCATTTTCACGAAAGGTCCGGTCATCCGGGCGCGGGAGGCGTCTCCGGACGTCCGTGCCTCCATCGACCTCGTGTTCGACAAGCTGGAGCGCCAGGTCAAGAAGTACCGAGGCAAGATGGTGTCGCACCAGGGGCCCGATATGGGTACCTTCGCCTCGCAGGGCTTCGCCTTGCCGGCTGAAGCCGAGGAGACGGAGGAAGAAGCGAACCAGCCTCGTATCGTGAAGACCAAGCAGTTCATGGTCAAACCTATGAGCCCCGAGGAAGCGGCGCTGCAACTGGAACTGGTGGGACACGACTTCTTCGTTTTCACCAACTCGGAGACGAACGAGACCGCGGTGGTCTATCGCCGCCGCGACGGGAACTACGGGCTCATCGAGGCGCAATCCTGACCGATGTTGCCGCCCGCCCGGCCTCGAGCCGGGGAACACATACAGCCTGGCCGCCCGGCATAGGTAGGCGTGAATTGGCATGATCAATATCGTTGACAAGATGCTTCGCTTCGGCGAAGGCAAGAAACTCAGGCTGCTGGAGGAGGCGGTCGCCGAGGTGGCCGCCCTCGAGCCGGAGATCTCCACGCTCACCGACTCGGCTCTTCGGGCCAAGACCGGGGAATTCAGGAAACGTTTCGCCGACGGAGAGACCCTCGACGACCTGATGCCCGAGGCGTTTGCGGTCGCGAGAGAAGCCGCCAAGCGGACCACAGGCATGCGTCCGTTCGACGTCCAAGTCATGGGGGCAGTGGTGCTCCACCAGGGGTCGATCGCCGAGATGAAGACCGGTGAGGGTAAGACCCTCGTGGCCACGATGCCGGTCTACCTCAACGCCCTCGCCGGCCGGGGTGTCCACGTCGTGACGGTCAACGACTACCTGGCCGGCCGCGACGCCGCCTGGATGGGTCCGGTCTACGAGTTCCTGGGCCTGAAGGTCGGGGCACTCCAGAACAGCATGGAGGCCCCCGAGCGCCGCGAGGCCTATCTGGCGGACATCACGTACGGCACCAACACCGAGTTCGGCTTCGATTACCTCCGCGACAACATGGTGCTCCGCACCGAGCAGCAGGTGCAGCGCGGGCACTTCTACTGCATAGTCGACGAGGTGGACTCAATCCTGGTCGACGAGGCGCGGACCCCGCTGATCATCTCCGGTCCCGGGGAGCGAGCGGCCAAGACTTACTACGACTTCGCTCGGATCGCCCGCCGTCTTGAGGCGGGTGAGGGCGAAGAGGGTGACTACGAGATCGACGAGAAGAAGCGGACCGTCGCCATCACCGAGCGGGGCCTGGCTCGGGTGGAGAGGGAACTCGGCATCGACAATATCTACGAGGACCTCTCCGGCCAGCTCGTGAACCACCTGATGCAGGCCCTGAAAGCCACCGCTCTCTTCAAGCGGGACGTCGACTACCTGGTCACCGACGGCGAGGTCAAGATCATCGACGAGTTCACCGGCCGCGTCCTGGAGGGGCGGCGGTACTCTGAGGGCCTCCACCAGGCCATCGAGGCCAAAGAGGGCGTCAAGATCAAGGAAGAGAACCAGACTCTCGCCACCATCACCCTGCAGAACTACTTCCGTCTCTACGAGAAGATCGCGGGTATGACCGGTACGGCGGCCACCGAGGCCGATGAGTTCCGGGAGATCTACAGGATGGAAGTGGTGGTTGTCCCCACCAACGAGCCGATGATCCGCGACGACCGAAACGACCTCATCTACAAGACCGAGAAGGCTAAGTTCCAGGCGGCTGCGGAGATCATCGCCGACTGCTACCAGCGCGGACAGCCGGTGCTCGTGGGCACCATCTCGGTGGAGAAGTCGGAGCGCCTCTCGGAGATGCTCAAGCGCCGCGGGGTGCCGCACGAGGTCCTCAACGCGAAGTACCACGCCAAAGAGGCGGGCATCATCGCGGAGGCCGGGCAGAGAGGCTCCGTAACCATCGCCACCAACATGGCCGGCCGCGGTACCGACATCAAGCTCGGTGGGGGCGTGGTGGCGGCGGGTGGTCTTTTCGTCCTCGGCACCGAACGGCACGAGGCCCGGCGCGTGGACAACCAGTTGCGGGGCCGTTCCGGGCGCCAGGGCGATCCTGGCGTCAGCCAGTTCGTGATCTCGCTCGACGACGATCTGCTGCGCATCTTCGGCGGCGAGCGCATCCATAGGCTGATGGACCGGCTTGGACTGGACGAATCCGTCCCCATCGAGCACAACCTCATCTCCCGTTCGGTGGAGAGCGCGCAGAAGAAGGTGGAGGAGCAGAACTTCCAGATCCGGAAGCGGGTGCTCGAGTACGACGACGTCATGAACAAGCAGCGTGAGGTCATCTACGGCCAGCGTCAACGCATCCTGAGCGGGGACGACCTGCGGGAAGACATTCTCAGCATCATCGAGCGAATTCTGCGGGAACAGGTCGCTCTTTTCACTGGGGCCAGCCGTTTCTCCGAAGAGTGGAACCTGGAGGAAATGCTGACGAGCCTTCGCAACTACTATCCCACGACTCTGACCATCGAACAGCTCGGCGACACCACGGAACTTGATGCCGAGGAACTCGCCGAAATGGTCATCGAAGACGCTTTCAACGTCTACGAGGACAAGGAGCAGCGTTTCGGGCTGGATGCCATGAGCGAGATGGCCAACTGGGTGCTCCTGCGGACCATCGATTCGAAGTGGCGCGACCACCTCTACGAGATGGATTACCTGCGCGAGGGTATCGGCCTGCGCGCCCTTGCCCAGCGCGACCCGCTCGTGGAGTACAAGAACGAGGGCTTCAACCTGTTTCAGGAGATGATGGAGTCTATCCAGACCGATTTCGTGCGGTACGTCTACCATCTCGAGATCGTCCGGGAAGATGAATCTCAGGGGCGACCCGCCCGCCAGCTGAACTATTCGGGCGGAGGCGACAGCGGGCTTCAGCAGAATTTCGAAGGGACTGCGGCAGCAGCCCGGCGAACCGGGGTCGCCGACAGTTCCGGCGAGGCGTATGAGGCCGCACAGGCGGCGACGAAGACGGTGGTGGCGCCCAGAGCCGTCACAAAGGTCGGCCGCAACGACCCCTGCCCCTGCGGCAGCGGCAAGAAGTACAAGAAATGCTGCGGGGTCTGATGGAGGCGCCGCTTCCTCGCGCGTAGGCTATAATCCCCCCTGCATATGGCTGAGAAGACCGAGAGCAAGACTTCCTCCCTGGCCGAGTACCGCGAGCTTCTGGGGATCTTCCGCGATAAGCTGCTCTGGGCAAGGGAGTATCTTTGACCCCGCCTCATTGACGCGGGACATCGCTTCCCTCGAGGAGGCGATGCGTGCCCCTGGCTTCTGGGACGATCAGAACCACGCGCAAGAGCTGAGCACCCGCTACAGCCGCTTGAAGAACCGGCTGGAACTGTACGAGAAGCTGGCCTCGCAAGTGGATGACTTCGGGGTGCTGCTCGAAATGGCGGGCGAGGAGACCGACGGGGACGCAGTGCCCGCCGAACTGGCGGGCGACGTGGAACGGTTGGCGGACGAGACCGGAAGCGCGCTCGAGGCCCTCGAAGAGCAGCGGCTGTTCACCGGGGAGTTCGACGCGGGCGACGCCATCGTCAGCATCCACCCGGGGGCGGGTGGCACTGAGAGCCAGGATTGGGCCGAGATGCTGCTGCGGATGTACCTGCGCTGGGCGGAGAAGCGGGGCTTCGCTGTGGAGTTGAACGAGGCCAGCGAGGGGGAAGAGGCCGGGATCAAGAGTGTCACCTTCACCATCCACGGCGAGAACGCGTATGGTCTGATGTCCACCGAGCGCGGCGTCCACCGACTGGTGCGCATCTCGCCGTTCGACTCGGCGAGCAGGCGCCACACTTCGTTCGCTTCTGTGGACGTGACCCCGCTGATCGAGGGGGACGTGACTCTCGACATCGACGAGAAGGACCTCCGGGTGGAGACCTACCGTTCCTCGGGAGCGGGCGGCCAGCATGTGAACAAGACCGACTCGGCGGTACGCATCACCCACGTCCCCACCAAGACCGTGGTGCAGTGCCAGAACGAGCGGTCGCAGATCCAGAACCGCGAGACCGCGATGCGCATGCTGCGGGGCAAGCTGCTCCTTCTCGAGCACGAGAAGCGCGAGCAGGAATTGGCCAAGGAGAAGGGCGAGCAGAGGGAGATCGCCTGGGGCAGTCAGATACGTTCGTACGTACTGGCGCCGTACACCATGGTGAAGGATCATCGAACCAATTTCGAGAAGGGCAACGTAGAGGCGGTCCTCGACGGGGCCATCGACGATTTCATACGCGAATACGTATGGCAGAGGTCCACAGGTAGGCTGGGCGAGCGATGACGCGGAGCTTCGTCTGCATCGATCGCGTCGGCGGGCGCCAGCCGGGCCGGCACTTGACCGGTTACTGGAACCGAGCCGGTGGGAGGGGCGACAAACACTCCGAGGAGAGCTTCTCAGGCGGCAGGTATCTGCCGAATCCCAGAGAATAGTTGTGAGGGTGTCCTCAGAAGGAAGTCGTAGGTAGCATGTGATCAAGTTCGAAGACGTAACGAAGATCTATCCTCCGAGCACTATCGGGCTCGAGAAGGTGAGTCTTCACATCGAAAAGGGCGAGTTCGTATTCCTCGTGGGGCCGTCCGGCTCGGGAAAATCCACGTTCATCCGTCTGCTCATCAGAGAATTGGAACCCGACCGCGGACGGGTTAGCGTAGGTGGGCGGGACCTTGCCACCTTGCGAAGCTGGAAAGTCCCCTACCTGCGGCGCAACATCGGATGTGTGTTTCAGGATTTCAAGCTTCTCCCCAGCAAGAGTGCCTTCGAGAACGTCATGTACGCGCTTCTCGTGACCGGAGGCGCCAATCACGACTCGAAGAAGAAGGCCCTCGAGATCCTCAGCCTCGTCGGTCTCTCGCATAAGGTGAGCAGCCTGCCCAACGAACTCTCCGGCGGGGAGCAGCAGCGTGTGTCGATCGCCCGTGCGTTCGTCAACCATCCTCCTCTCCTCATCGCCGACGAACCCACGGGGAACCTCGACCCAGAGACCTCCATGGGCATCATGCAGTTGCTCTACCGCATCAACAAGACCGGTACCACCGTGCTCATGGCCACGCACGACCGCGAGATGGTGGACCGCATGCGCCGGCGCGTGATCGCGCTCGAGGATGGGAAGGTCGTGCGCGATCAGAAACGAGGTGGGTATGGCGAGGATTAGCTTCTTCCTGAAGGAAGCTTTCGGATCTCTGCGCAGGAACTACTTCATGACCATCGCCGCTCTGGTGACGGTCTTCTTGTGCATGGTCGTGCTCGGAGGCGTGCTCGCGTTCGTCTACACCACGGACGCGCTCCTTTCCGAAGTGGAACAGAAGGTCGAGATCTCGGTGTTCCTCAAGACCGATCCCGACCCCGACCAGGAGGAGATCGACGCGTTGCAGGCCGAGATCCTGTCCTGGCCGGAAGTGAAGAGCCTCGATTTCATCGACAAGCAACAGGCTCTCGAGATTCTGAAGGAGGACTTCAAGGACGACCCGGAGATACTCGAAGGCCTTACCGGCAACCCGCTTCCAGGGAAGTTCGAGATCTCTCTGGTGGACCCGAAGACCGTGGATGATGTCGCCGCCCGCTTCGACGGTAGCACCATCGTGGACGAGGTCCAGTATGGCAAAGAGATCAAGGACAAGCTGTTCCGGATAACGTCCATCGTGCGCAACTCCCTGTTGGGCTTCATCGTCCTCCTGGGAGTCGTGGCGGTGCTGCTCATCTCCAATACCATCCGCCTCTCCATCTTCGCCCGGAAGCGAGAGGTGGAGATCATGAAGCTCGTGGGGGCTACGAACTGGTTCATCAGGTGGCCTTTCGTCATCGAAGGAGTCACCGTCGGCCTGGTGGGAGCCGTCCTCGCGGCGGTTGTCGTGCTTGTGCTGAACAGCGTTCTCGTGTCGAAGATCAGCGCCAGTCTCACCTTCATGACGGTCCCGCTGGACGCTGTGCCATACGCGGCGGTCGCTCTCGTCCTTCTTGCGGTGGGTGTGGTCATTGGCGCTCTCGGCTCGGGTCTCGGGCTGCGCCGGTTCCTGAAGGTGTAGGCGCTGGGCAAGTCGCCCCTTCCTCGGCGTCGAATGGGTAGTCACACGGTGGGGTATCCTTTGCACCCATGCGAAGAAGCCTGAAGATACCGCTGCTCGTTCTCGGGGGCTTGATCGCCGCCGTTCTCCTGGTCTCAGGCGGGTTTCTGCTCGGAGCCCGGGACGACCTGGGGTCGGCACTGCGGGGTCTGTTTCCTGTCGTGGGCAGCACGCAGTCGGGGGATTCGGACGCGCTGCAGCTCGAGATCCTCGACAAGCTTGACTCCACCTACTACGAGGCGGTCGACGACCAGAAACTCCAGGCTGCGGCTATCGACGGAATGGTGGCCGCCTTGGACGATCCATACACGGTGTACTGGGATCCCGAAGAGTACGCCGCATTCAGGGAGAGCACTTCCGGATCGTATACGGGGCTCGGTATGACCGTGGAGATGAAGGACGGACTGGTCACCATCGTCTCGACGTTCAAGCAGAGTCCCGCCGACCTGGCGGGCATTCAGGCCGGCGACATCGTGACCGCGGTCGATGGTCTGTCGGTCGACGGCCAGACCTTGGACCAAGTGGTTGCCAAGATGAAGGGTGGTGGCGAGGGCAGCTCGGTTGGGGTGACGATCTACCGACCCCCGCTGTCCGCTCTGAGCACCACCACAACGACGGCGGGATCGGCCGGGGGCGGTGACACCACCGACAGCAGCGAGACCACCACGACCGCGGACCTTCTGCAGAAGGCGGATACGTCGCAGCTGCCGCCGGGTGGGCAGACGAAGGAGTACACGCTCGTCCGGAAGAATATCGAGATCCCGGTGACCGAGACCAAGATCCTTCAGGCCGGCGACCAGAGAGTGGCTCTCATCGGCTTTTTCACCTTCTCCCAGGGATCGGCCGCGGCTCTCAGTTCCGCGGTCAGGCAGGCCATCGGGGTGGACGAGGTCGACGCCATCATCCTCGACCTACGGAGCAATGGCGGCGGCCTGCTCGACCAGGCGGTGGACGTGGCCAGCATATTCATCCCTGAGGGCCAGGTGATCGTCACCACGGAAGGGCTCCACTCTCCGACGCAGATATACGAGGCCACCGGGGGGGCCGATCCCACCATCCCCCTCTACGTCCTGACTGATGGCTATACCGCCAGTGCATCGGAGATCGTCGCGGGGGCGTTGCAGGATTACGGCCGGGCGACTCTTGTCGGCGAGACCACATTCGGGAAGGGGCTGGTGCAGAGCATCGAGCCGCTTTCGAACGGCGGGGCGCTCAAGGCGACGACGGCCGTCTATCTGACGCCGAAGGACCGGGACATCAACAAGAAGGGCATCGAACCCGACGTGGTGGCGCCCGACGATCCGGCGACGCCGGGAGTCGACGAGACCGTGGATACGACGCTCAAGCTCATCGAGGACCGGCTGGGAATAACCTCCGCATCGTCCTCGGCGGTCGGCGTCTCCCTCTCCCCCATCGGCGGCTCTTCTTCGATCGACTAGGGGACGGGGTGGCCGGCTTCCGTCCCCGTTTCTTCGTGGTGGAAGGCGATCCCGGCGACCACAATACCGGCTCTGTCGACGAAGTCCGAACCGCGGGCAGTTCCGCTTCCGCGGACGTACGCGCTTCCGACATCGGGACGGGCTCCGTCGTCACCCTGGATGCCGGAGACTCCCAACACGCTGTGCGAGTGCTCCGTCTGCGTCCCGGGGACCAGGCCGAAGCGGTGGTAGGGGCCGCAGTCTACGCGGCGGAAATGTTGCCGGACGCCGGGGAGCGCGCAGGCCGGGCGGTGAGGCTCCGACTGGGCAAGCGCCTCGAGGGCCCCGAAGCCGGCGCCCACTACGACCGAACCGTCGCGCTGGTGCAGGCGTTGGTGCGTCCCTCCGCCCTGGAATGGTCCATCGAGAAGAGCACGGAAGCCGGGGTCAGTCTCGTTATTCTGGTACAGACGGACGGGTCGCCGCGGCAGTCCGGTGGGGAAGAGAGGCGGCACGGCCGGTGGACACGCATCGTCCGGGAGGCGGCCAAGCAGAGCAAGCAGCCGGCCATTCCTCCCGTAGACCTGGCCTCCTCCCTGGATGAGGCTCTCCAGCGGGTGAGAAAGCTTCGCCTCCTGCCTGTGCTCCTCGACCCCGGGGCGGCACTGACGCTCTACGAACTGGTCACCATTGCAGTGTCCCCCGGTCGGTCGCCCGCGCCCACGGATATCGCCGGGCCGGTTATCCGCCGGGGCTCTGCCTCCGTCGACGCCGCATGGCGCGGGGTCGGTCTCTGGATCGGCCCGGAGAGCGGCTGGACACCGGAGGAAAAGGAGGATCTCACCCGGTCGGGCCTGGAGGCTGCCAGGCTTGGACGGGGAGTGCTGCGCACCGAGACCGCGGGGCCGGTGGCCGTCGCCGTGGCCAGGCTTGCGCTGGGGGATTGGTAGGACGATGACCGCCCCTCAGTAGCCATCTGCTCACCGAGTCATTCCGGCGCAGCCGAAGCGCCGGGCGTTGAGCGTACAGCAGTCGCCGGATCCCGGATTGAATCTTCCTGTAGCGGTGGTATAGTTTCTATACTGTAACGGCGCACAGAGGGGCTGCACGGTGGAGTTTGAGTTCGATCAAGCGAAGTCGGATGCGAACGCGGCCAAGCACGGCATCGATTTCGTAGCGGCCCAGGAGTTGTGGCTCGATGAGTTTCTGATCGAGATTCCGGCGAAGACGGTTGACGAGCCGCGTTCGCTCGTCATCGGCGCCATCGGGAGCAAGCACTACTCGGCGGTCATTACGCACCGCGATGGCTGCACCCGAATCATCTCAGTGAGGCGTTCTCGGGCAAAGGAGGTGGCGATCTATGAAGGCGACTGATTTCGACAAGAAGTTCGACGAGGGTGTCGAGGACATCATCGATGACCTCGACCTGTCCGGCGCAACCCGTCTCAACCAGAATCCGCGTCGTGTCAACGTCGACTTCCCCTCATGGATGGTCGATTCGCTCGATCGTGAGGCCAAGCGGCTTGGGGTCACTCGGCAGTCCGTGATCAAGGTGTGGATCGCGGAGAAGCTGGAGCGCAAGGCTTCCTGATCCGCACCAAGCCTTGCCGCCGGGCGCCGATTCTGCTAACGGTTTGCTGACGGCCGGTCCGCAACGGGCCATCAGCGGGTGGAATCTGCGTTCTTGTGAGGCGAGATAGCGCCCCGGCATCGGCCGGGTTCGCGGCATGGCCCGTCAGGCCACGGCGGAGCGTAGCCTGATTGGTAGTATAATCCAGCCTCATGGATGACTGCATATTCTGTCGGATCGCGGCCGGGCAGATACCCGCGGAAAAAGTGCTGGAAACCAACCTTTTCGTAGCCTTCAGGGATGTCAACCCGATAGCTGCTCAGCACATCCTCGTCATTCCTCGAGAGCACCTCATGTCGCTCAACGACGTCGGCGCGTGGCAGGCCTGCGAAGGGCAGAAGCTCCTCGAGTTCATCGTGGCGGTGGCGCGGGAGGCGGGGATAGCCGACAGCGGCTACCGTGTGCTTACCAACGTGGGGGCGGACGCGAGACAGGAAGTCAAGCACATGCATTTCCACATCCTGGGCGGGGAAGATCTGGGTGATTTCCGATGAGCGCGTTGAGCGACATCCAGGAGTCCGTCAAGGCGGCCATGAAGAGCGGTGACAAACAGAAGGTGACCGCTCTCCGCATGGTGGTCTGCGAGCTGCAGAACGAAGCGAAGCGCACTCGAGCGGATCTGGACGAAGCCGCCGAGCTGAGCGTGCTCCGCAGGGAACTCAAGAAGCGCCAGGAATCCACGGAGGCTTTCCGGGCCGGCGGTCGTGAAGACCTGGCCGCGTTCGAGGAATACGCGGCGAAACTCATCGAGGGGCTTCTGCCCCAGCAAATGAACGAAGCCGACGTGGCCGATCTCGTCGACCGGGTGATCGCTGAGACCGGTGCTCGTTCGGTCCGCGACATGGGCAGAGTGATGTCAGCCGTCATGGCCCAGGGGGGGCCGCAGGTCGACGGCAAGGTAGCGTCCCGGCTGGTCAAGGAGCGGCTATCCGCGTGAGACGGGCCTGGCCCCACTGTGAAGGGGTCGCGGTAGGGCAAAAGGGGAGAAGCGGCGTGAGCGCCGAATACGTGACCAAGCACATCGACCTCGACAATCGGGTGGCGGCGCAGTTGGTGGGTGAGAACGACAAACATCTCCGCGCCCTCGAACAACTCCTCGACTGCGACATCGGCCTGCGGGGCAATCAACTGACCCTGGAAGGGACCGAGGCCGAGGTGGAGCGCGGGGAAGCCATGATCCACGAACTGCTCGCCCTGCTCCGCTCCGGGCAGAGCCTCGATCGGGCCACACTGGAGCTTGCAGTCTCGCTGAGCACCGGCGAGGGAGATTGGACCGGGGACCTCAACAAGATTGTCAGCGACGTCATCCTCGAGCATCGGGGTCGCCGCATCCGCCCCAAGACCAAGAACCAGAAGGCGTATGTGGACGCCATCAGGCTCAACACCATCACCTTCGGCATCGGGCCGGCCGGGACAGGCAAGACGTACCTGGCCATGGCCATGGCGACCGCCGCCTTTCTGGCCGGCGACGTGGCCCGGATCATCCTCACCCGACCAGCCGTCGAGGCGGGAGAGAAGCTGGGGTTCCTCCCCGGAGGGCTGATGGAGAAGGTGGACCCCTACCTGCGCCCGCTCTTCGACGCGCTCTATGACATGATGGACAGCGATCGTCTGACCGAGTACCTCCAGCGCGGGACCATAGAAGTGGCGCCTCTGGCGTACATGCGGGGACGGACGCTCAACGATTCGCTCATTATCCTCGACGAGGCGCAGAACACCACGCCCGAGCAGATGAAGATGTTCCTCACCCGGCTGGGCTTCGGAGCCAAGATGATCGTCACGGGGGATATCACTCAGATAGACCTGCCTCGGGGCCACCACTCCGGTCTGGTGAACGTTGCCGGAGTGCTCTCCAAGATCCCCGATATCGCCTTCATATACTTCGACAGCGAGGACGTGGTGCGGCACAAGCTGGTGCAGGACATCGTGTCCGCCTACAAGACGTACGGGGAAGCTCCCCAGGCGACCGCGCGGCGAACGGCCGCCGCCGGCCGGTCTGCCGAACAACGCCGGCGAGGCCGAGGAGAAGCCTCGGGCACCGGGTGAGCGCGCAGGGACACAGCTCATGAACAGATTCCGTTTTCGGCTGCGGGAGCGACTTGCCGACTTCCGCGAGTGGATCGACGAGCGCAGTCCGTGGCGCTTCGAACTGGTGCTGCTCGCCTGCTTCCTCGTGGGCGTCACGGTGATCATCTGGACGGCCTTCCTGCCCGCTCTGCACGGTTTCACCGTAGGAAAGCCGGCGCCGCGGACCGTGGTGGCGAACCAGACGGTGACGGTGGTCGATTCCGCGGAGACCGCGAAGCTGAGACAACAGGTGGCCGATCTCGTGGAGCCGGTGTACGACCCCGATCCCCAGGCCCTTCCTACCGCTACCGCCGACCTGGACGCCTTTTTCAAGCAGGTCGACTCCGAGCGCGCGTCCGTTCAGGCGGGCGGCGATCTCAACGCGGCGATAAACGCACTGGAGATGGTCGCTCCCGAGACGGCCTCCGCACAGACCCTCGACTATCTGCTCACCATCGACGACTCGAGCTACGATTTCTTCCAGCGCCAGGCGCTCGGTGCCCTCAAGACCATCTATGCCGGGCACATAACGACCGACAGCCTGGATTCCGCCCTCCAGGATCTCAAGTCGATCTCCAACTCCCTTGCCGGTTCCTCTGAGGCAGCCACCGCTCTGTACGAGGTGGCTGCCGGCTACGTTCATCCGAACCAAGTGCTGGACGAGGCCCAGACCCTGGCCCGCCGGCAGGCGGCGATGGACGAAGTGCCGCCCGTGCTCGTGACGGTGAGGCAGGGGCAAACGGTGGTGCAGAAAGGCCAGACGGTCACCGATCAGCACCTGCTCGTCTTCAAGGCGCTCGGTCTGACAGGCTCGCGCACCGGGTGGAAGGTGTGGCTCGGGGTCTTCCTCGTGGTCCTCCTGGAGACGGCGATCTTCTCCAGGTTGCTCTACCGATACAACCGAGCGGGCGGCTTCCCCAACAACATGAAGCTGGCCCTGGTGTCCCTCTTCCTCGCGTTCACCGTCCTCATGCGGCTGCTCATCATTGATCCTTTGTCGCCGTATCTCGTCCCGGTGGCGGCTCTCGGCATGACGGTCGCTGTGATCCTCAACGCCCGCAGTGCACTGCTGCTGGTGGCCTTGACCACGCTCAACATAGGACTCATGACCGACTTCGCCATGCGGTACGCGGTTGCCGCGTTCATCGTAGGGGCTTTGTCGCTGTACCTGGTATCGCGGGTCACCCAGAGAGCGGGACTCATCGCGGCGGGCTTCGCCGCCATGGGGATAGCCGCGTTCACCATCTTCGGCGTGGAGCTGTTCCTGGAAAGCGGGGTCGGAGCGGCGCTACGGACCGCGACCTGGGGTCTTGCCAACGGCGTTTTGGCGGGTGCGGTCACGGTGCTCGTACTTTTGCTGCTCGACACGGTCTTCAACCTTACGACGCCCCTCCGCCTGCTCGAACTGGCCAACCCGGCTCAGCCGCTGCTCAAGCGCCTGCTCGAGGTGGCTCCCGGTACGTACAACCACAGCATCCAAATGGGCAACCTCGCCGAAGCGGCTGCAGAAGCCATCGGAGCGAACCCGTTGCTCGCCAGGGTAGGTGCCTACTACCATGACGTCGGCAAGACCATCCGCCCGGAGTACTTCGTAGAGAACCAGATCTACGTAGACAACCCGCACAACCGGCTCAACCCCAACCTGTCCAAGCTGGCCATCACGGCCCACGTGCGGGATGGGGAGCATCTGGCCCGGGTATTCGGGCTTCCGCAGCCGGTGGTTGACATCATCAAGCAGCATCATGGCACGTCGGTGCTCCAGTACTTCTACCACAAAGCGCTCGAATCCGATAAGGACAAAGTCTACGAGGAGAGCTACCGCTACGAGGAGCAGAAACCCCGCTCCAAGGAGGCCTCCATCGTCATGCTCGCGGACAGTGTGGAAGCAGCGGCGCGAGCCATGCAGAACCCCACCCGGCGCAAGCTGCAGGGGATGATCCAGGAGATAATCAAGCAGAAGGTGGAGGACGGCCAGCTCGACGAGTCGGATCTCACCCAGGGCGACCTGCACAAGATCAGGGAATCCTTCGACATGAGCCTGCGGGGCCTGGTGGGACATCGCATCGTCTACCCCGAGCCCAACGGGCACCAGGAGCGGCGCCCCGGCCCGGCCGGCGGCGCCGAAGAGAACGACAGGAAGGACGACGCTTTGGAGTCCTTCGAAGACACGGACCGTACGGGGCGAGACGAGATATGACGGTTGCGGTGGACGTCACCGACTCCACCGGGCTCGTGGGCGATGAGGACGCAGTGCGGGGGTTGGTGGAAGCGGTTCTCGCCGAGGAGGGGCTGTCCGGCGACGTGGCGGTGGCCTTCGTGGACGAGCAGGCCATCACGGCGCTCAACGAGCGCTACCGCGACACTGAGGGCCCCACGGACGTTCTCTCTTTCGACTACGCGGCCGACGAGCGGTGGCCGGCCGGAATAGAAGGGGTGTCCGGGGAGATCGTGGTCTGCCCTCGAGTGGTCGCCCGTTATGCCGCCGACGAGAGGCGGGACCCGGGCGTCCAATTGGGATGGACGCTCATCCACGGCGCACTCCATCTGGCGGGCTACGACCACGAGACCGATCGGGGCGAGATGCGCTTGCGCGAGCAGGAACTTCTCGAGCGGCTGAGGAGCTCTGTCCGAGCGCTGACCGTGGAAGCGGGCGCTGGATGAACGAGGACGCACGATGAAGAAGTCCGGCGAGAGGCGGCTGCGAGGCACCCTTCTCGAGAGCTTCAACTACGCCTTCCAGGGCCTGGTGTACGCTGTACGGCGCCAGAGGAACATGCGTATCCACCTGTTGCTCGGCTTTCTCGTGCTCATTATCAGCATCTTCCTGAACCTGTCCCGTCTCCAACTCGTGGCGATCATCGTGTCTGTCGCCTTCGTCTTCATCACGGAAATGATCAACTCAGCCATAGAGTCGGTGGTTGACATGATCACCAACGAGTTCGACCCGCGGGCCAAGGCCGCGAAAGATCTGGCCGCCGGAGCCGTGCTCGTGGCTGCCATGAACGCCTTGGCCGTCGCCTACCTCGTCCTGGCCGATCGGCTGACCCACATATCCCTGGATCTGCTCACCGCCATAAGGCGTTCGCCGGCCCACCTGACCGTGGTGGCTCTGGCCGTCGTCATGCTGGCCGCCATCGCCCTCAAGGCCTTCAGGCGGACGGGGACGCCGCTTTCGGGCGGCCTGCCGTCGGGCCACGCAGCAATCTCTTTCGCAGCCTGGGCGGCTGTGACGTTCATCGTGGCCGGGCAGCCCCAGGCCATCCTGGTGAGCTTTCTCGGGTTCATCATGGCGGTGCTGGTTGCGCAGACCCGGGTGCAGACCGGTATCCACTCGCTACTCGAAGTCGTCATCGGAGCTCTGCTGGGAATAGGAGTCACCACCGCGATCTTCCAGTTGATGTTCTAGAAACCGATGTCCTGAGACCGGATAGGAGAGTGTGTGGACGAGGACAGACTCACCCCGCAACTCGGGCGTCTGATCGATGCCGCCAAGGCTGCGGCCGCGACGGGCCCGCGCGCCGAAGGCTGGGCGGCTCTCGGCCACGACGGGAAGGTATATGCCCGCACCGGACTGGCGTTCACCCTCGCCGAGGTGGCGGCTTGCGGTACCGAGGCCGAGGCTCTGGCCTTCGCAGTGGCGGGGCAGACGGAGGAGACGGTCCTGCCGGCCGCCGGTTGGCGCGAGGGGGTGGGGGACCTCGACCCAAAGACGCCGGTGGTGCTGAAGTACTTGGGCCGCTGGGTGCTCGTGACCGCCGGGGAGATCCCGGGAGAATGAGGTCCCGGCCGGATCCCGGAACTGCCGGTCGGCCCGACGGCGCGGGTGCAGGCATGAGGCTCGTCAGGGTCGCCGACCCGAGCCCCGAGCTGCTCGAACGGCTCGCGGCGTACGACTCGGATGCCTTCGGTCCCACCGGCCTTCGGACATACGACCTGGCCGTGATGGCCCAGGCCGGCGCCGTCTTCATCGCTCGCCTCGGGGAGGAGATCGTTGGAGGCTGCCAACTCATGCGGGTCCTTGATGAGCCCGGCTTCTTCTATGTGGTGGGGTTCTACGTCAGGCCGGAGTGGAGGGGACGTGGTCTCGGCCGTGAACTTCTGCGGCTGGTGGCCCGAGAGAGTCGCACGCTTGGAGCGGAGGGTTTGCTGCTGACGGCAGCTCCCGCGAATGAGGCGGCTCTTGCTCTCTACAGGAGCGTGGGGTTCGTGGAGGACGGATTCGTCCCCGATTTCTATGGGGAGAATGAAGATAGACACATCCTGCGCTGGCGGTTCTCCTGACGCATCTCGAGTCCGGATCCGGAACGCAGCCTTGCCCGTCCCGGAAGGCCCCGTGTGGAAGGAGGGGTTGCCCGGCAGTGTATGATAGATGTCCACCGAAGGAGGTAGGCGGGCAGTGAGAGTCGAAGAACTTGCGAAGACCATAGATAGCACCCTGCTCGAGGCCACGAGCACGACCACTGCCGTGGAGGCCCTGTGCCGGGACGCCATCTCCTATCACTTCGCCTCGGTCTGTGTGCTTCCGTACTGTGTTCCGGTGGCCCGGCAGTTGCTGCAGGGCTACGACGTCAAAGTGGGGACGGTCGTATCCTATCCTCTTGGCGCCGACTCGCAGCGCACGAAGATAACGGGCGCCGAGCAGGCGGTAGCCCTCGGCGCGGACGAGCTCGATGTGATCCTCAACATTCCGGCCATGCTTTCCGGCGATTTTCGCTACGTCCGGGACGAGCTGCGCAGCGTCGTGCGCACCGTCCGCATGACCAGTGTCAATGCCGGGCGCGGCCTTGTCCTGGTGAAGGCCGACGTCGAGGCCTACTACCTGGACGACAAGCTCAAGCGTCTGGTCTGCAAGATCGTGGAAGACTCGGGTGCCGACTTCATCAAGACGTCAACCGGCTATGCTCCCGGCGGCGCCACCGCCAAAGACGTCGAGTTGTTCCGCGACCTCCTCCCGGAGAGTGTGGGGGTGGACGCCTCCGGCGGCATCGATACCGCGGAAGACGCCGAATTGATGATCAACGCCGGTGCGGCTCGCATCGGGACTTCCCGCGCGGTGGAGATCATCAAGGAATTCTCCGCCGACCGGGACTGACCGGGGCGGCAGAGGCGGAAGCGCTCCCGGCTCGAGTGGAGCGCACGTAGCTGGGGCATGCACCCGGGAACCGAGTAGGGGAGGCCGTGTGAGCTCCCACTTCTTCACCACCGATGCTCTCGTCATCGGTTCCATGCGCTACCGCGAGGCGGATCGTATCATCACCCTCTATACGAAGGACCGGGGCAGGGTGAGCGCGATCGCCAAGGGGGTGCGCCGGACAAAGTCCAAAGTCGGAGGTAGGCTGGAGCCCTTCAGCCTGGTGAAGATGAGTCTGCACACCGGCCGCGGTGCACTCTACACGGTCGTCGGGGTGGAGACGGTCCGCACCTTCCAGGCGGTGCGGGACGAGCTGTTCCGCATGGAGGAGGGCGCTCGTCTGCTGAGCGCGATCAGGCATCTGTTTCCCGCTGAGGAGGGGAGCGTTCCGGCCTTCAATCTGCTGGTACGCGGGGTGGCCCGCCTGGCCGAGGCTGAGGACCCGGCGACGGCGGCGGGGGTGGTCCTCGCGACCCGGCTCAAGCTGCTGGTGCTCCTGGGCTATGCTCCTGAGGTCACGTCCTGTGCCGTCTGTGGCGGTAGCGGCCCCCTCTACGGCTTTTCGCCCAGTCTGGGTGGCGTCGTGTGCGAAGGCTGCGTACAGACGGCGCGGACCTCCTGCTTCGCCCTCAGCGCCGGAGCGGTCGCTACGCTGCAGTCCTTGTGCCGCAATTCGCTTGCCGACATCAAGGAGCTCGAACTCGACGATCGGGCGACGGCCGAAGTGGAACAGGTCGTCACGCAGACCCTACACTTTCACGGGCACTGAGGCGCTCCGGGGAGACGGGCGCCTCTTCGACTCCGCCGTGTCTCCTGGTCTGGGCGCAGCCTCATGGGTCTTCGCCGCTTCGCGGACCAGCGACGCGGCGCATGCCCGCACGCGGTCTCCGGGCCCCCTATCTGCTGATGGGTGTCCCCTGGTGGTAGGAGATCTTCCATTTGCCGTCCGTGCGGCGCCAGAGGGAGAAGCGGCGGGACATCAGCTCCGTCCCACCGGTCTTCCTGGCTACCACGAACATCGTGGTGATGATGTTGTCCGACACCTTTTCCGGCTGGATGGGGCCGATCACGCGGAAGCTCGTGTCAGTCTCTTGCGACAGCTCCCGGAGGACGTCGGTCTTCGTGATCAGTCGGCCGGATGCGCCGCATTCTACGAAGCCGTCGGCGAGGATCTCGCTCAGAAAGACGCGATCGTGCCGCCCTTCGCCCGTAAGCGCTCTCGCTTCCATCTCGATCACGTGCTCGACATCTGGGTCGCTGGTCATCGGGGACCTCCCTTCACAGAATCAGACGGCCCTCTGCCTGTGCAGCTCTACGAGAACGGCAACCGCCGCTCGTAGTTGGGGGCTTCCTTGGTGATGGTCACGTCGTGCGGGTGGCTCTCGGCCAGCCCCGCCGCGGTGATCCGGATGAACCTCGCCCTCTTGTGAAGCTCGTCGATGGTCCCCGCGCCCGTGTAGCCCATCCCCGCGCGAAGACCGCCGACCATCTGGAACACGACGTCACCCAGGGGTCCCTTGTGGGGCACCATGCCCTCGATGCCCTCCGGCACCAGCTTCTTCTGGTCTTCCTGGAAATACCGGTCGGCGCTGCCTTCGCGCATGGCGCCGACCGAACCCATGCCTCGATAGACCTTGTAGCTCCGGCCCTCCCAGAGGATGCGCTCGCCTGGGCTCTCCGTCGTCCCGGCGAACAGGGAGCCGATCATCACACTGTGGGCACCGGCAGCCAGAGCCTTGACCATGTCGCCCGAATAGCGGATACCGCCGTCGGCCACGATCGGGATCCCGTACTTGTAGGCCTCGGCCGCGCATACGGACACGGCCGTGATCTGCGGGACCCCACACCCCATGACCACCCGGGTGGTACAGATGGAGCCGGGGCCGATGCCCACCTTCACGGAGTCGACCCCTCGCTCGATGAGGGCCCTGGTGCCCTCTGCGGTCCCCACATTGCCCGCCATGAGTTCTATCTCGGGATACTCCTCCCGGATCTTCTCGACCACTTCCAGCACGCCCTGCGAATGGCCGTGTGCAGTGTCGACGCAGATGACGTCGGCTTGTGCCTCGACGAGCGCCCGCACCCTCTCCTCGGTGTCCCTGGCGACGCCTACCGCGGCGCCCACCCGCAGGCGGCCGAGTTCGTCCTTGCAGGCGTCGGGGAACTCGATCATCTTCGTGATGTCCTTGATGGTGATCATGCCCCGCAGCTTGTAGTCGTCGTCGACGACCAGCAACTTCTCGATCTTGTGGACCTTGAACTCTTCGATGGCCTGTTCGAGAGTCGTACCCACGGGCACTGTCACCAGATTCTCGGAAGTCATGAGGGCCGTCACCGGCTTGGTCAGATCGGTCTCGAAGCGCGTGTCGCGGTTCGTGATGATGCCGGCCAGCTTCCCGTCGGGATGCACGATGGGAACGCCCGAGATGTGGTATTCCTTCATGAGGGTCTCAGCGTCGCCGTAGGTGGCGGTCAGGGGGAGGGTGATGGGGTCCACGATCATCCCCGCCTCGCTCCTCTTCACCTTGCGTACCATCTCGGCCTGCCGATCGACCGGCTGGTTCTTGTGGATGATGGCCAAACCACCCTCCCTGGCCAGAGCGATAGCGAGGGCCGTCTCCGAGACGGTGTCCATGGCCGCCGAGATGAGGGGGACGTTGAGGGTGATCCTGCTGGTGAGGCGGGTACGGACGTCGGTCTCCTTGGGGAGCACGCTCGATTCCGCGGGGATGAGGAGGATGTCGTCGAAGGTTAGGCCCTCCCCGACGATTTTGCCTTCCCAGTCGATCACGCCGACCTCCTTTTTCAGGAGATTCTAACCAAAACGACGGCCGAATGCATGTATTCCCTGAGACTGTCCGGAACCATCGCTATAGTAGGCGAGACATTCCCGAACAGGAGCGGTATAGATGCTTCTCGCACTGTCCATCGTGACCTTGATACTGCTGGTGACCGCTCTCCTCCTAATTGCCGCGCTGCTGCGGCGGCAACACCAGGGGCCGGAGCAGTCGGCGCTCGACGAGGTCTTCCCTCGCAGCCGCCGTCAGCGTTGTTGGGTCCACAAGACGGCGAACGTCCTCGATAAGATG
>CAZWAR010000005.1:27915-56820 GCA_964631965.1 uncultured Gaiellales bacterium | reverse complement strand
CACGGGGGATCCGGCGTGGAAGAACCACACTTCGTCGAAACGCAGACGGTGGAAGCGGCTGGGGTCGTCGGCGGTGATCATGTACAGAATCGACGTGCAGAGCGACCGCACGCCGGCCGGAGTGGAGACTTCCATCGGCGACCGGTAGGTCTCCCGGAAATAGCCGCCTTCACGGTGGGGCGTCATTTCCAGCACGCCGGCCACCTGAGCAGCGTCGAGTCGGTATAAGCTGCGACCGGCAGATGCCGGTTCCATATTCACTCGCCTTCGGGGCGCACCGGGTTCCGTAGGTAACCGACCCCATCGATCTCCACCTCGACGACATCACCGGCCTGCAGTTCCCCCACGCCCGGCGGTGTGCCCAACATGATCAGATCCCCGCGCTGCAGCGTCATGGATTGGCTCACAAGGCTGATGATCTCGTACGGGTCGCGGATCATGTCCCGCACCTGCCCTTCCTGGCGCAGCTTCCCATTGACCCGGGTGCGGATCCGCGCTTCGGGGCCGGGGGCCTCCGTCTCGAGGAAGGGTCCCGCTACCGCGAACGTCTCCATGCCCTTGGCCCGCCACCACTGTTTGTCCCTGCTCTGCAGGTCGCGCTCGGTGACGTCGTTCGCACAGGTCCATCCCAGGACGACGCGCCGGGCCTCTTCGGGCGTGAGCCTCCTCGCGTCCCGGGCGATGACCACGGCCAGTTCGCCTTCGTACTCCACTCGGGTGGCATCCATCGGGTAGACGATGGCGTCCTCGTGCCCGATGAGACTCGAGGAAGGCTTGAAGAACAGGACCGGGGGCGGCACATCTTCGGCAGGAGCGGCCGCGACCGCGTCACCGCCGCCCCTGCGCGCTTCCATCTCCTTGATATGGTCCCGGAAGTTCCATCCCACCCCCAGGATCTTGCCGGGAGCCACCGGCGGGAGAAGCATCGCGTCCTGCTCCGGCACCACGGTGCCCGCACGGTCGCCATTCAGGATCTGGAAGCCGGCACAGTCAAGAGATATCTCGTAGGTCTCACCTTCATAAAGGATTCGCCCGAGCTTCATCTGTTACTCCGCCTTGTCGTCACTGGTTCCAGGACCGTCCCCACCACTCAGAGAGGCAGCCTCTGTCTGGTCCGGCCCGTCCCCCCCGGCGCCCAAGCGTCCGTACAATCCGCAGGTGCCCGGCGGGCGGCCAGGTTCCTCCGGCTCGGCCGAAGCCCGACACAGAGAAGGCGGGCGCTTGTCACCACTCTCTTCGTCAAGGGCGCCGGAGGCCAGCAGGAGACCGTAGGTGATCGAGTCGACCAAGGCCTCCCACGACGCCTCCACGATGTTCTCCCCGACGCCGACGCTGCCCCAGCAGTCGCGGCCGTCCGAGGAGTCGATGATCACCCGGGTGGTGGCGGCCGTGCCCCGGTCCTCGTCCAGGATACGAACCCGGTAGTTCACCAAGTGGATATCGTGCACGTTCGGGAAGCGCTGTTCGATCCCCATCCGCAAAGCGGTATCGAGGGCGTTCACAGGGCCGTTCCCCTCCGCCGTCTCGATGAAGCGGTCTCCCCCCACGTGGACTTTCACCGTCGCCTCGCTCAGCGTCGAACCGTCCTCCCTCTGTTCGATGATGATGCGGAAGGCCTCGAGGTGGAACAGTTCGGCCTCCAGGCCCATCTCGGAACGCACCAGCAGTTCGAAGGAGGCATCGGCCGCCTCATAGTGATAGCCCTCGTGCTCCCGCTCCTTGAGGCGGGCGAGGACCCGATCGGTGAGGACCGGGTCTTCATCCACCGGATAGCCCAGTTGCTGGACGCGCTGCTTGATGGTGGCCTTGCCGGCCAACTCGGAGACCAACACGTGGGGCTCATTCCCCACCAGAGCCGGATCGATGTGTTGGAACGTGGAGGGGTCACGGGCTACGGCGGAGATATGCAGCCCACCCTTGTGGGCAAACGCGTCCAGACCCACGTAGGGCTGATGGGGATCCGGCGCCACGTTGCAGAGTTCGGCCACGAAGTGGGCCGTCTCGGTGAGCTTCTCCAAATCCTCGCTCGAGATGCAGTCGATGCCCATCTTGAGCTTGAGGTCGGGAATGACGGCGCAGAGGTCCGCATTGCCGCAGCGTTCGCCGTAGCCGTTGATGGTGCCCTGCACGCAGTCGGCGCCCTTCACCACTGCCATGAGCGAATTGGCCACCGCGCAGCCGCCGTCATCATGAGCGTGCATGGCCACGCGGCAGGCACCCCCGAATTCCGACACCACCCGCTCCACGATATCCGCCACCTGCATGGGAAGCATGGTCCCATTGGTGTCACAGAGGACCAGCTCCTCCGCTCCCGCTTCCGCGGCGGCGCGCAGACAGGCGAGCGCATAATCGGGGTGAGCGAGGAAGGCGTCGAAGAAGTGCTCTGCATCGTAGTGGACGCTCTTTCCGCTCTCCACGAGGAAACCGACGGACTGCGCGATCATCCGCAGGTTCTCCGCCCGATCCACCCTGAGGACCTTCTCCACGTGCAGGTCCCACGTCTTGCCCACGATGCAGGAGATGGGGGCCCAGCAGTCCACCAGCGCGCGGAGGTTCTCGTCCCCGGCCGCCGTGGTGCCCTTCGCCCGGGTCATCCCGAACGCAGCGATCCGAGCCGAGCCGAGATCCTGCCCCAGCAGTTTCCGGAAGAACTCTTCGTCCTTGGGATTCGATGCCGGGAACCCACCCTCGATGATGTGCACGCCCAACTCGGCGATACGCACCGCGATGCGCACCTTCTCGTCCACGGACACACTCATCCCTTCGCGCTGCATGCCGTCGCGAAGAGTGGTGTCGTAGAGCAGGAATGGACGGTTGATGGTCATAGTATGGTCGGGCGCGTTGTCATAAGCATGTCAGAGCCTGGATTGCATCGGTGATGGTCATCCACTGACCGGCGTGCCGGAGTTCTGTGCGTACTCGTGGAAACGGGCGATGATCTCCTTTGTGACCGGGCCGGGCACGCCGGCGCCGATCGTGCGCTTGTCGACTTCCACGATAGGACCGACCTCGGCCGCCGTCCCGGTAAGGAACGCTTCTTCAGCCGTGTAGACATCGTGGAGAGTGTAGAAACCCTCCTCTACATCCAGCCCCATGAAGGAAGCAAGTCTCATCACCACCCCTCTGGTGATGCCTTTGAGGGCCCCGAGCGCCGGGTGCGGCGTCATGACTTTGTGGCCTTTCACCAGGAAGACGTTGTCGGCGGTACATTCGCAGACGTACCCTCTGGTCGTGAGGAACAAGCCCTCGTTCACTCCCCGGTCGCGCAGTTCGAGCGCACCCATGACGTTGTTGAGGTAGTTGAGGCTCTTGACGGCCGGGTTGACGGTCTGGGGATCGTTGCGCCGGGTGGACAGAGTGGCGACTTTGAAGCCTTTCTCATAGACCTCGGCCGGGTACAGGGTGATCTCTCCGGCGATGCAGAACACCGTGGCCTTGGGGCACTTGTTGGGGTTGAGGCCCAGGTCACCGATGCCCCTGGTCACCACCAGACGACCGTACTCGGCGTCGTTCCGTCGAATGGTCTCCATCATCATGGCGATCAGGTCGTCCCGGGACATGGGGATCTCCAGAGCGATCACCTGCGCCGAGTCGTACAACCGGTCGATGTGGGCGTCGAGTTCGAATACCTTGCCGTTGTAGACGCGGATTCCTTCGAAGACGCCGTCCCCATAGAGAAGACCGTGGTCGAAGACGCTTATCTTCGCGTCTTCCTTGTTGTAGAACTCGCCGTCGATGTAGATCTGCATGAGTGCCTCCTGGGCTTTGGCGCCGGCCGTTCAGCCCGCCTGTGGAATCTGAAGTATACAAAACCTACGTGATGAGCGACCCCACCTGGTACACGACGATGCCCATGACGATGGCCACCACCAGCATGAGCAGCAGGTTGGCCCCGGTCCACCGCCAGGACTTGGATTCCTGCCGGATGGCCGCCACAGTGGCCACGCAGGGCACGAAGGTCATCTGCACCACCAGGAACGCCGCGGCGGCGGCAGGGACGAGCACCGCAGCCACTTTGACCGCCACCCCCGCGCCGGCTGCGCCGGAGACCGCAGTCCCCCCGAAGAGCACGCCGAGAGTGGCGACGCTATTTTCCTTTGCCACAAAGCTCGAGAGCAGGGCGACTATCAGCCGCCAGTCGCCCAACCCCATCAGACCGAAGAACGGCTCCAGACTGCGGCCGACGTAGCCCAACACGCTTTGACCCGGGTCTGCTCCCGGATAGTTGGACAGCACCCAGACGATCGCCGACACGAGAACGATGAGGGATCCGGCCTTTTTGACGAAGGCCACCGTGTTCCGCCACACGTACAACCCGATGGTGCGGGCGTTCGGGGAGTGATAGAGGGGCATCTCCATGATGAACGCGCTCCTCTCCCCCTTGAAGACCACCTTGTTCACCGTGACACCCACGATGGCGAGAAGCACGAGATTGCCTCCAACCAGAGCCGTGATGGCCCAGACGGCGTGCGCCCCGAAGAAGGCTGGGGCGAGGAAGGCAAGCACGGCCAGCCGGCCGGTGCAGGGCACGAAGGGGGTCAGCATCATGGTGAGAAGACGGGCCTTGCGCTCTTCGATGATGCGCGTGCCCAGGATGGCCGGAACGTTGCAGCCAAAACCGAGCAACAGGGGCATGCAGGACTTGCCGTGTAGGCCCATCCAGTGCATGTACCGGTCCATGACGTAGGCGGTGCGGGCCATATAGCCCACGTCCTCGAGCAGGCCCAGAACCGCAAAGAAGATCACCAGGATGGGAACGAACGATAGCACGGTGCCGGCTCCGGCCACCACTCCGTCCACCATGACACCCGACAGCCATCCGGGCGCTCCGTTCAGCAGACCGTGCAGCCACGTGGAGAGATCACCGGAGACGAAGCCGCTCAAAGCCCGGGTGGCGGGATTCGCGACGGCGTACGTCACTCCGAACATCGCCCCCAGAGCGACGATGAGCACCAGCAGCCCCCAGAACGGGTGCGTGGCCACCCGGTCTATGCGGTCGGTGAGACCGGTGACTCCGCGCTTGGGTTGTGCCACCGCGGCGCGCACCATGCGCCCAACCCAGTCGTAGCGGCCACCGGCGATGTCGAGGTAGGCGTCCTCGTGCGCGGCCAGAAGGGCGTTCACGTCCTCCCACACCGAGGGCGCCTCTTCGCGCACCAACCGGGCGGCGTCCGAGTCGCCCTCGAGCAGTTTGAGCGCCAGCCAGTCGGGGGGGTAGCGTTCAGGCGTACGTCCTTTGACGAGATCCTGGAGCTCCTCGAGCACCGGCAGATGCTTCGGGCGGATCGCCGGCCGGTTGGGCCGGTACTCCTCCGGGTGCTCCACAACGTTCAGGGCCGCGTCGACCAGATCTCGCACGCCCCGGCCCTTGCTGGCCACCAACTCCACCACCGGGACCCCGAGGGCCGCGGCCAAGACCGGCGGCTCCACGGTGACGCCATGGGCCTCGGCCACATCCACCATGTTCAGCCCCACCACCACGGGGACCGGCAGAGACAGCAGTTCGGCGACCAAATAGAGGTTGCGCTCGAGAGAGGCGGCATTGACCATCGCCAGCACCGCCGCCGGTGGGTCGTCTATGAGGTAGTCACGCGCGACCCGCTCCTCCTCGGAGCCGGACGTGAGACTGTACGTGCCCGGGAGATCGACGAGGGTGATCTGTCGGCGCTTGTGCAAGAAACGACCGGTCTTCTGTTCCACGGTCTTGCCCGGCCAGTTGCCCACGTGCTGATTGAGGCCCGTGAGAGCGTTGAAGACCGTGCTCTTGCCGACGTTCGGCTGCCCGGCAAGGGCAAGGGTAAGGGGCGCCTGGGCCTCCAAAAGTCAGGTCCCTAGTCCGCCGCCGTATCAGCCACCGGCTGTTCTCCAGCCGGAGAGAGATCTTCTGCGCAGGCGGCAGCGACGGATGGACGGGATGCGTCCTCCGACTCCTCCAGAAGATCGACGCCGACACGCTCGGCCTGTCCGCGCCCTAGCGCCAGACGAGCGCCGTGCACCTCGACGATCAGGGGACCCTTCCCCCGGTTCTGCAACACCCGAACCTCGGCCCCGGGTGTGAGACCCAGCGCGCAGAGACGCCGGGCCAGCCCGTGTGGTCGAGGAAGGATGGCCACCCGGGCCCACGACCCGGCGGATAGACGAGTGAGCGGGGTCATGAGCCTACCCCTGCTTCGCCGGAGGTGCGACCGCTTCTCTCGGCGTAGTCGACGAAATAAGCAAGTACCCCGGGTTCGAGCACGTGCTCCATCTTGCAGGCGGTGATCTCGGCCTGTTCGCTCGGGATTTCCAGCACTCCCACCAAGAAGTCCCTGATGGCCATGTGCCGGCGCTCCACCTCCACCGCTATCCGAGTGCCCTCCTCGGTCAACGTCACGTGACCGTAGGGGGCGTGAGCGACCAGTCTGCGGGCACCGAGGCTCTTCAGGGCTCCGGTGACGGACGGGCGAGATACTCCCAGCTGTCCAGCGATCTCGCTAACCCGGGCCACTCGAGATGAACGCTCCAACCGGAGTATGGCTTCCAGATAGTCCTCCAAGCTCGCGCTGAGGACCTCATCATCGGCGCCACATGGCGTTTCTGCGCCTCGTGCTCCTTGGCTAGTGCTCACACAATCCTTACATTGGCATGATAGTTAGGCATGCCTATTTTAGTACGGCACACCTAACCAGACAAGAGGCCCCCTGCATCCGCGCCTATCCTCCAGCCGGGGATGAGTGTTTGAGGCGCGGACCGATGGGTAGATACGGGACCGCACCTCAGTAGGACGAAGAAGGAGCCGGCATGGTCGCGCCCAGACAAACTGCTCGCTCGCACATGATGAGTCCGCCTCTCGATCTGCAAGTCTCCTATCGGCTAGGCGCGCCCCTTGTGTACGTCAAGGGGGAACTGGACCACGAAGCTGCCCCCCAACTGCGGGCCGTCATCGCAGAGGAGATGGCGCAGAGCCCACCGGCCGTGATCATCGAGATCAGCAAGTTCTCCTATATGGACAGCGGGGGACTCGCCCTGATGTTCGACACGCTCTCCACGTTGAGGGGCGCGGCCTGGCTGGGAGTGGTCGGAGCCACCTCCCCCGTGAGCCGGCTGATGGAGATCACCGGTCTGGCGGATCAGACAGGTTTCCGCATGCTCCCCGATCTGGCGGCGGCGGCGGAGCTCCTCAAGAAGCGATCCTTCGAGCGCGCCTGACCGGACGTGGCACGAAGCGGTGTCGACCGGCAAGGTCCGGTCGACATGTGGCTGCCGTGACCGACTGAACGACCGGCCGGCAGACCGAGCACTCCTTGCGCTCAATCCTCCGACTTGGTCCAGGGTACGATGACCACGGGGCAGTGAGCGTGATCGGCCACCTGATGGCTGATGGAACCAAGCAGGAACTCCGCCACCCTGTTGTGACCTCTGCGGCCGATGACCACGAGATCGGCATCCGCTGTAGCGTCCACGATAGCGTTGCCGGCATGACCCTCGACGACCATGCGCTCGACAGCGACCCCGGGCTGGAGGCGATGCACGAGTGCCTCAGCCTCCTCAGCCAACTTCCGCGCCTCGGCCTCGAAGCTCTCGTAGAGGTCGGGTGGCACTCCGCCGCCGGAGAGAACCGATGGCGGCACCTCCCAGGCTGAGAGGATTCGCACCATGGCCCCATGCGCCGCGGCTTCGCGCGCGGCAAACTCCACCGCCGTATGCGCGCCGGGCGAGCCGTCTACGCCTACCAGGATCGTTTCCATCACGGCCCTCCTTCATTCCACGCCTTGCGGCCCCCATCGCGGCGCCCGCGCCGCCGACCGGGGCCGCTACTCCCGGATGAATCCCAATCCTACCGCTTTCGGCCCCGCATACGTACCTATCACCGAACCGACGATGCTGGGCGGGCGCAGATGGATGCGCCGGTCGGAGATCGACAGCAGCAACTCGCGCAGCCGTTCAGCCAGGGGCAGGTTCAATCCGTGGGCGATGTTGGCGAAGACGTCCGACCCGGGCGGGGTGCGCTCCAGCAGACAGCTGCGCATAGCCTCGAGGGCCTGCGACACTCCCCGGACCCTCTTGTAGACGTCTGCCACCCCATCGTCGATGCTGAGGACCGGCTTGATGTTGAGCAGGGTGCCCACCAGATGGGACGCCCGTCCTATGCGGCCCCCCTTGTAGAGGTAGTCGAGCGTGGTGGGCAGGAAAACGAACGTCTTGTTCTTGTCGAAGTACTCGATGTATGCGTCGAGCACTTCCTCCTCGATCCCCCGGTCGATACGCACCATCATCCGGTCGACCAACAGGGCGAAGCCGCCCGTGGCCAGCCGGGAATCCACCACCTTCACCCCCGGCCGACCAGCGGCGGCCAGATCTTCGGCCACCATTCGCGCCGTCTGGTACGTGCCACTGAACTCGGCGCTCAGGTGTACCGAGTAGACCCGGGTATAGCTCTCGAGCAGACGGATGTAGAGGTCCGACCAGACGGCCGGTGGCGGCTGCGACGTCGTTGGCAGCACGGAGTAGGTCGTGAGCTTCTGGTAGAACTGCTCGGGCTGCAGTTCGACCCAGTCGAGGTATGCCTCTTCGCCGAAAAACACCGTGAGCGGCACGATGGTGAGGTTCGGGTCGTGGGCGAGCCCCTCGGGGAGGTCGGCGGTGGAGTCGACCACCAATGCGGTGTTGGTGCGATCGAGGATCGTCACGGAGCCCGTCCGACATCGTCGGCGGATCCGCCCAAGACGTCCGTGGGAGCGTCAGGTCCCGCTGACTCAGCAGTTGAGCCCTGGTCTCCGAGCAACAGGGCCCTGAGGGCTTCGACCTCCATGGTGAGGTGCTCGAGCAGCAATTCCGCCTTGAGATTCACTTCATAGTCGGCCTGCGCGCGCAACCGGTCACGTATCTCTTCCCGGTTCTGGCTCATGAGGATGACGGGGGCCTGAACGGCGGCGACGCACGAAAGGATGAGGTTGAGGAGGATGAACGGATACGGGTCCCAGTGCTTGATCCACCCTACCGCATTGATGGCCATCCACACCGCGATGAAGATCAGGAAGCCGATAATGAAACTCCAACTCCCGGCCGCGGTCGCCAGACGGTCGGCCATGCGTTCGCCGAGGGTCTTCTCCATCCGCTCCTCAAGGACCTTCGGGTCCCGACTGGCGCGACGGTGTAACAACGAAGATATATGCGGTTCGGCGGACATCCCGAGCTCCCTGCAACGCGACCTTTGCCGAACATCTCCGAGCGGGGCGGCGCGACCTCGCCGCCCCGCCCCCGGATTCAGCTCACTCCGAGCCGGTCAGTTCCCGGCTACGTAACCCGCGACCAGGTCTCCCACGGCGTCGGTACCCATACCCATCTGCCGGGCGCTCAACGACTTCATCTTGCGCACCGCGTCGATGACGCCCGCTTCGACCCAACCGGCGGCTTCCGTCTGTCCCAGATAGTCGAGCATCATGCCGACGGCGCTGATGGCAGCCAGTGGGTTGATGACGTTCTGCCCCGTGTATTTCGGAGCCGAACCCCCGATTGGCTCGAACATGCCGGTCTTGCCAGGATGGATGTTCCCGCCGGCGGCCACGCCCATACCGCCTTGGATCATCGCCCCCAGGTCGGTGATGATGTCGCCGAACATGTTGTCGGTGACGATGACGTCGAACCATTCCGGGTTCTTGACGAACCACATGCAGGTCGCGTCCACGTGCGCGTACTCGCGTTTGATGTTCGGGTAGTCGGCGTCGCCGATCTCATTGAAGGCCCGCCACCAGAGATCCCAGGCGTAGGTGAGCACGTTGGTCTTGCCCACCAGGGTCAGTTGGCCGCGGCGATCGGCGCGGGAGGCGTACTCGAACGCGTAGCGGATGCAGCGCTCCACTCCCTTGCGCGTGTTGACACTCACCTGCGTCGAGATCTCATCCTGCGTGCCCTTCTTCAGGTAGCCGCCGGTGTTGGCGTAGAGCCCTTCGGTGTTCTCCCGGACCACGACGAAGTCGATGTCCTCCGGCCCCTTGTCCTTGACGGGCGTCTCGACGCCCGGATACAGCTTGACCGGGCGCAGGTTGATGTAGAGGTCAAGAGCGAAGCGGGCCTTCAACAGGATGCCCTGCTCGAGGATGCCCGGCTTCACCTCGGGATGACCTATCGCACCCAGGAAGATGGCGTCGTGCGAGGCCAGTTCGGAGATGGCCGAGTCGGGAAGCGTCTCTCCGGTGCCCAGGTAGCGGGCCCCGCCGAAATCGTAGTGGGTCAACTTGTAGGTGAATCCGCCCCGCGCCGCGGCTGCGGTCAGGACCTTCAAACCCTCGGCCACGACCTCCGGACCGGTGCCGTCGCCCGCCATCACCGCGATATCGTAGTTCATCTCAGATCCTTTCCGTCTTGGCTCGAACGCCGCCCGGAGGCTGCCGCGGCCTCAGCACGCGGCCTCGGATTTCTCGGCGCGTTTCTTGAGATAGGGGAGGAGGCCGCCCGCCTCTACCAGCTCCCGCATGAACGGGGGCAGCGGTTCGGCTTTGTATGTCTTGCCGGCAGTCACGTCCCTGATGTCGCCGGTGGACAGGTCGATCTCGAGCTGGTCGCCCTCCTTGATGCCGTCCACAGCGTCCGGGGCCACCAAGATCGGCAGCCCGGTGTTGAACGCGTTGCGGTAGAAGATGCGGGCGAAGCTCTTTGCGATCACCACGGACACGCCGGCCCCCTTGAGGGCGATCGGGGCATGCTCCCGGCTTGAGCCGCAACCGAAGTTCTCCTTGGCCACCACGATGTCGCCTGGTGTGACCTTCTTCGAGAAATCGGGGTCGGCGTCATACATGCAGTAGGCACCCAGTTCCTCAGCGGTCTTCATGTTGAGGTAACGCGCAGGGATGATGAGGTCGGTGTCGATGTCTCGGCCGAAGGTCCAGGCCTTGCCTTTGAGAACGTCGCTCACGGTTCCCTCCCTTCCGGCAGCGGACTGGGCGCCACCCCATGGCCGATCTGCTCCGGCGTGGCGATGTGGCCCGCCACCGCGCTGGCAGCCGCCACGTACGGCCCGGCCAGGTAGACCTCAGAGGCAATGTGCCCCATCCGGCCCACGAAGTTGCGGTTCGTGGTGGCCACCGCCCGTTCGCCCTCGGCGAGGACGCCCATGTGGCCACCAAGGCACGGCCCGCAGGTGGGAGCGGAGACGGCCGCTTCGGCCTCGTTGAAGATGTCGAACAGTCCCTCGTCGTTGGCCTGCCGCCAGATGGCCTGGGTGGCTGGGATGACGATGAGCCGCACGTTCCTGTGCACCTTCCGTCCTTTGAGCACTTCGGCCGCCTGGCGCAGGTCCTCGATGCGGCCGTTCGTGCAACTGCCGATGACCACCTGGTCGATCTGGATGTCGTTGAGGTCGGCGGCCGCTTCCGCGTTGGAGGGCAGGTGTGGCTTGGCCACCATCAACGGGATCTCCCCCGCGTTCCACCGGTACTCCTTCTCATACCAGCAATCCGCATCGGATGTGTAATAGCGCGGGGTGCCCTTGTAGCGCCCCTCGACGTACCTCTCGGTGACCTCGTCGGGGGCGATGATGCCGCTCTTGCCGCCCGCCTCGATGGCCATGTTGCAGATGGTCAGGCGCGAATCCATGGTGAGACCGCGGATGGCAGAGCCGGCGAACTCCATCGCCTTGTAGAGGGCCCCGTCGACACCGATCTGGCCGATGGTGAACAGCACGATATCTTTCCCCGTCACGTAGGGGGACAGAGTCCCCTCGAACTCGAACAGATGGGTCTCCGGAACCCGGAACCACGCTTCTCCGGTGGCCATGGCGCCGGCCAGGTCTGTAGAGCCGACCCCGGTCGCGAAGGCACCCAGAGCACCGTACGTGCAGGTGTGCGAGTCGGCGCCGAGGACGACGTCACCCGGGCCCACCAGCCCCTGCTCCGGAAGGAAGGCGTGTTCGATACCCACCCGGCCCACGTCGTAGTAATGGACGACGCCATGGTCCCGAGCAAACTCCCGCATCTGCTTCACCAGCCCGGCGGATTTGATGTCCTTGTTCGGCGTGAAGTGGTCGGGAATGAGAGCAATCTTCGTAGGATCGAAAACGTCGGTGAACCCGGCCTTCTCGAACTCGTCGATGGCCACGCCGGTGGTCACGTCATTGCCAAGGCAAAGGTCCAGTTGCGCCATTATCAGGTCGCCGGGCACCACCGATTCCTTGCCGGCGGCCCTGGCGAGGATCTTCTCGGTCATGGTCATGCCCATGCCTTGGTCCTCCGTTCATCGAGGGTCGTTGGGGAACGAAGCATTGTACCGCAACAGTGCTACCCTGGCGGCATGCCTAGGTACCTCTCTGCGCCGCGCACGTCTCTCATCTGGACCATCGTAGCCGTGGTCGTGCTGCTGGTCCTCCTTCTGATCATCATCGTTCTCGCTACCAACCTCGTCGTCACCCGCTCCGCCGGACCCCACATCGCCGATAGCCTGGAGTCCGCTCCGAACGCGAAGGCTGCCATCGTGCTCGGCGCCCGGGTGTATGCGGATGGGACCCCGTCCCCCATGCTCGCCGACAGGCTGCAGGTCGGAGTGGACCTCTACAAGGCGGGCAAGGTCCAGAAACTGCTGCTCTCCGGGGATCACGGTCAGACGACCTATGACGAGGTCAACGTGATGCTGCAGTACTGTCTCGACCGCGGCGTTCCCGACGCGGACGTGTTCACCGACCACGCCGGCTTCGACACCTACGACACCCTGTACCGGGCCCGCGATGTGTTCGGGGTCACCGATTGCCTGGTAGTCACTCAGGGCTTCCACCTTACCCGCGCCGTCTACATCGCGCGCACCCTCGGTCTCGAAGCAACCGGTGTGAGCGCCGACCTCCGCTCTTACCCTGGCGAATGGCGCAATTCGGTGCGGGAGTGGCCGGCGCGCGTAAAGGCCTTGTTCCAGCTCCACGTCACTCACCCCAAGCCGAAATACCTGGGTCCGGAGATCCCCATCAACGGGGATGGGAGAGCTACCAGGGGCTGAGGAAAGGGCCCCGCCCGGCCGAGAGATGGTGCCGGCCGAAACGCCCAGAACCGCATCCGCTCCCGTCCGGACGCACGTCTATACTTCCGGCATGCCCAGACGCATCACCACCCTCACGTTCGACCTGTGGAACACGCTCTATGCCGAGGCGAGCGCGGCCGGCGGGCTGGTCAGGCCGCATCGCCTCGCTCTCCTGCGCGGACTCCTCGAGTCGCGGGGCGTACGCCCCAGCGAAGACGAGTTGTTGGAGGCCTATCGCGCCGGCTTCGACGCTTACATGGCCGCCTGGACAGGCGGCAGGCACTTCGGCGCCCGAGAGGATCTCACCTTCATCCTGGAACGCTTCCACGCCTGGGAGGCGGCCACCGAGGCCGAGAGGGAGGAGTTCGAGCGGGTCGTTGTCGCCATGGAGAATGCCCTCTATCTGGCGCCGCCCAATCCGCTACCGGGGGTGCGCGAGACCATCCCGGCCCTGGCTTTCTCAGGCTACCGGCTGGGAATCATCTCCGACACCAGCCTCACTCCCGGGAGGGTGCTCAAGGATTTCCTGAGAAAGGACGGTCTCCTGGACTGCTTTTCGGCGTTCACCTTCTCCGACGAGACCGGCTTCCCCAAACCGGACCCCCGGATGTTCGAGGTCACCCTCACGGGCCTTGGCGCCCACCCGGGTGAGGCGGCCCATATCGGCGACACTCCCCGAACCGACATCGCCGGAGCAAGAGCGTTGGGCATGACCACTATTCGCTGCGCAGCGATAAACGATCATCTCGATCCTCCGGACGCCGACTTCGTCATCAACGACCACCGGGAGTTGCAGGAGATCCTCCGGCAGTCCGTGGGATAGCAGGCGCTGAGGGCAGGCGACCATGCCGCCGCCGGACGCCGGGTGCGTCTCGACCCTGCCGGACCACCTTTCCCGTAGGGTCGATCAGTGCCCCTTTGGCGCTGTTACCCCTCACGATTCACTGCAGCCAGGCCGTAACGGAACAACGCGACAGGAAGACGTCTGCACCCGCAACTCTTCTTCGTCCCCACACCCTCGCTGTCCCCCGCTCCTCCGGAGCCATGGAGAACGCCACGAAACGGAGTGCGGCCCGCCGTATAGGGCACGGAGGTCTGCATGAGCCGAGGCAGTCTCTAGGTCGAGGGTGCCTTCTCCAGACGCCGCGTTTCCGGAACCAACGCGAGCATCAGAATGCCGGCCAGCACGGCAGCGCCGGCCCCCATCCAGAAGGGCGCCGCCGGCGACACCCGGTCGTACAGCACGCCGGCCACGATACTGGCCGGTAATGCCGCCAACCCCACCACCATGTGGTAGGCGCCGTAGGCGGTCGCCCGGCGTTCGTCCCTGGAGAACTCGCCAAGGAGCGCCCTTCCGTTGCCGTCGGCGATCCCCATGTAGACACCGTAGAGGACGAAGACTCCCCACGCGGCGGCTGCCGAAGCAGCCGATGCCATCCAGGCATAGGTGGCGGCGAACACCGTGAATCCTATGAGCGCCACCAGGCGCCGGCCCACTCGGTCGGCGAGTAGACCTGCCGGGATGGAGAACGCCGAGTAGACGAAGTTGAAGACCAAATACAGAATGGGGATGAGGAAGGTGGCGATGCCCAAGTCGCGGGCCCGCAGAATGAGGAAGGCGTCCGACGAGTTGCCGAGGTAGAAGACCAGCGTGACCAGCAGATAGGAGAGGAGCGGGCCGCGCAAGGCACGAAGACGCCGCCAACCCCCAATGCCGCTCGGCAGGGTACCCTCCTGCGCCGGAACCCCGCTCCTTCCCTCCCCCTGCCCGGCACTGGCGGCTCGGGGCATGGAGCCGACACCATGGCAGGCCTCGTCCGCCCGAGCCCCGGTCGCGGACCGTGCCCGCCGCCGTTCCCTGATGAACAGCCAGATGACCGCCACACACACGGCGGCGGGGATCATCGATATCCAGAACAGAAGCCGGTACCCTTCGGGCCGCGCGGCCAGGACCGCAAAAGCGATGGCCGGTCCCACCACCGCCCCGAACTGATCCATCGCCCGGTGGAAACCGAAAGAACGCCCCAGACGCTCGCGCGGGGAGGAATCGGCCACGATGGCGTCCCGCGGGGCTGTGCGCACCCCCTTGCCGAAACGGTCGACGAAGCGAGCGCCGAGCACCATCCCCCAGCCGCCGGCCAGCGCCAGCACGGGCCGGCTGAGCGTCGAGACCCCGTATCCAAACAGCATCAGGGGTTTCCGCCGTCCCAACTTGTCGCTCAACCATCCGGCGAACATCTTGAGCAGGCTCGCCGTGGTCTCCGCTATCCCCTCGATCACCCCGATGAGAGCCTTGTTCACCCCCAGTACCGACGATAGGAATATCGGCACGAGCGAGTAGATCATTTCGGAGCTGACGTCCATGAAGAACGACACGACGCCGGCCCAGAAGACGTTGTGCTCGAGGCCCCAGATACGCGGCGTCGCAGGAGCCCCGCCGGAGCCCGAATCGGCCGGTTGCTTCGCGGCGCCTCCAGGCGCCGCACCGGTCAGGCCGGAGTCGCTCGCACGCAGCGCCTCCTCCCCGCCGTCCGGTGAGGCCATCGAGGCGCTACCACTCACTGCTCGAGGTTCTGCGCGAGACCCACCTTCATCAGGCCCACCCCCACGGGTTTGGCCACTCCCGAAAGCCTGGCCAAAACGGCTTCACGCACCTCCACCGAGAGTGTCCACGCGTTCCCCTGGGTGTCCGACCACGCCATCAGCCGCACTGTGACCCCGAGATTGTCCGCCTCGATAACCTGGACGCTCGGGGCCGGGGAATCGAGGAACAATGGGTGCGCCCGGGCGGTTTCGAGCAGCAGCTTGCGCACCTCATCGACGTCGGCGCCGTATACGAGGCGCAGGGTCACCACGGCCGGCATGTGCGGGTCGATGGTGGTGTAGTTCCGGATGGCCTGGTCGGAAAGCAGCTTGTTCGGCAGTACCAGACGCCGGTTGTCCCACAGCTTGACAACCGTGTAGAAAAGACCGATGGATTCCACCGTCCCGAACTCGTCGTCGATGTTGACGTTGTCCCCCAAGCGGATCGGTTGGGCAAAAGCGATGACTATCCCGGAGAACAGGTTCGCCACGGTCGTCTGAGCGGCGAAGCCGAGAGCGATCCCTACGACCCCCGCAGACGCGAACCAGCCGATGGCCACCGTGTTGAGCGCCTTGATGTCGATCTGCCAGAAGATCAATCCAATGGCGACGAAGAAGATCACCACAGCGGAAAGCCGCTCGATCATGCGGAAACGGGTCTCGGCGCCCGGATCGGTCTCCGGCAACTTCTTGCGCCTGGAGAAGGAGTTCACCGACGTGCGAAGCACCCAGTAGGCGATCCAAGCCCCCAGCAGTATGCCAACCGATACGATGACGTCGATAAGAACGGTCTTGTGCGCTGCCCAGAAACTCATGATGGCCTCACTATAGCGCGCCCTACCGTTCATGCGGCCTCTCGTGCGTGGCACGCGGCCCCTCCGGGAAGATAGACTGGAGCCGTCGCCGGCCACCGCCGGCCAGCAGGAGGTCACGATGACAGAGCCCGAGAAAGAAGGCGCCCTGTCCGAGTACCGGGCCAAGCGCCGGTTCGACCGGACCGGGGAGCCCGCCGGAGGAGCGAAGCCCAACGGGGCGGAGACCGCCGGAGCGGCCCGACCCGACGAGGAAACCACGACCGGCGCAGAGGCCGATCCCAAGCCTCGCCGGCTCTTCGTGGTACAGAAGCACGACGCCTCCCGGCTGCACTACGACTTTCGTCTGGAGCTCGACGGAGTCCTCAAGTCGTGGGCGGTCCCCAAAGGTCCTTCGCTCGACCCGGCCGACAAGAGACTCGCTGTGATGGTGGAAGACCATCCCCTCGAGTACGCCACGTTCGAGGGGGGAATCCCGGAGGGTGAGTACGGCGGAGGCACTGTGATGCTCTGGGACCGTGGATGGTGGGAACCCGATGAGGCGTGGATGCGGGAGCCAAAGGGCAGGGGAAAAGGATCGCCCATCCTCTCCCCCGACGACGCGCTTGCCAAGGGAGAGTTGAAATTCATCATCCACGGGGAGAAGTTGTCAGGGAGCTGGGCCCTCGTGAAGACCAAGTGGCAGGGTGAGAACAACTGGCTGCTCATCAAGCACGGAGATGACGCCGCCCGGCCGGGCTCGAACGTTGAGGAAGAAGCCCCGGACTCGGTGGCCACCGGGCGCAGTCTCGAACAGATTGCCGCAGATTGGGAAGCGGGCGACGAGGCTGGGGGTGGTACGGACGGCTGAGCGGTGGATGACAGCGGGGCCGCAGCGCTGCGGCGGCCTCCGCCGGTGGTAAGGAGGCGGCAATGAAGATTCTCGTTGCGGGCGCGACCGGTTTTGTCGGCGGTACGATCACGCGTCATCTCCTCGATGGAGGGCACCAGGTGCGCGCAATGAGCCGCTCCATCGGGAAGGCCCTGACCGTGTTCGCCAAGAGCGACTCCGGACGTCGCGGTCTGGCGAATGGCGGCCTCACCTTCGTTCAGGCCGACGTCACCAGACCCCGCACCCTTCCCGAGGCCCTCGCGGGCGTCGACCTGGTCGTCCAAGCCGCGCAGTTCCGCGGCGCCCCGGTGGAGAACGCGGCGAAGGGTCTCACATACATGAACGTCGACCGCAACGGCACCATGAACATGCTGGAGGCCATCGCCGCCTCGGGCGAGAAGCCCCGCTTTCTCTACGTGAGCGGGATCACCGTGTCGCCATCCAGTTCCTACAATTGGGACAGGGCCAAGTGGCAGGCCGAGGAAGCGATCCGTTCCAGCAGCCTGCGGTGGACGGTCGTCCGCTGCTCCCCCGCCTACGGCAGGGAGGACGTTTCCTTCAACCGCATCATCGGCTACTCCGATCATCTGCCTTTCGTGCCCGTCTTCGGCGATGGGAAGGCCCTGCTCACTCCCGTGTTCGTGGAGGACATCGGTCGTCTCTTCGCTCTCCTCGTCGCCAACCCCGAGCGCTGCAACCGAAACACGTTCGGCTTGGGCGGCCCGGACGCGGTGACCCTCGATCAGTTCCTGCAGATGATCTTGAGGGCGAAGGGCCGTACTCGCTCGATCATCCACATCCCGATCCCCATAGGCAAGGTGCAGGGTGCGGTATTGCAGTTCCTGCCTGGTCGCCCCCTGACGCCGGCGGCCGTCGACTTCGTCGCGGCCGCGGGAGCGGCAAGTGATGTGGACAGACGATGGCTGGCGGAAAGGTTCCCGGAGTTCAAGCCGACACCGCTCAAAGAGGGACTGGAATCATACCTCTGGCCCGAGGCCTGAACCCAGGCGGCCGGAGAGGAGCGTGCCCGGCTCTTCTCAGATCCTGTTGTCGGTGGGTGGCCGGGATTCCAGGGGCACTACGTACTTGATCTCCCCTTTGCGCACGAACATGGTGTCGTACCTCTGGGGAGGGTGATCCGGGGCGGTCGGGTGAAGAGGGGTTACGATCGCATCGACCACGATCAGGAACTCGTTCTTCTCGTTCATCACGTCCGAGAGCCGGATGCCCGGGAGGTGCACGAGCCCGTCACACATGAAGTCGCTCGCCTCCACGTGCACCCGTACCCTCCGGTCTTCCTGTCTGGAGTAGGACTCCATGCTGACTCCTTGTCGTGTCCAGCGTGTTCTCGCGCAGTATGTTGGGCATCGGCGAGAACCGGTCACGAGGGGTCTATCGGCACTTGGACGGCGGGGGATTAGTACGCGCTGCCGCATGGCGACCCGTCCGGGCGAATCACTCGGCCCGCATCGCCCCTCTCACGGCCTTGGATCTCTCCTTGCCGCACACCGGACACTCGGGATCTGTGAAGCTCTCGAGCGGTAGACACTCGAACGAGCGTTGCCACAGGTCGAACACCACAAGCTCACGGCTGACAGGGGCTTTCTCCGGGTCGGCGAGGATAACCTTGAGAGCCTCCGCCGCCTCCAGGGACCCGGCGATCCACGGAGCAGCATTCACGACACCGGTCGTGTCGGCGGTGAGCGCGCGGTCAATCGGCGCGCTCCGCACGAGGCAGCGAAAACACGGCCGGCCTCCGGGCAGGAACACGGCCGTCATGCCTGTGGATGCGACCGCTCCTCCGTAGACCCAGGGGATACCCAGCTCGAGCGCTACGTCGTTCAGCAGCAGTCGCGCCTCGAGGTTGTCCAGTCCATCGACGATCACATCCGCGCTCTCCACCAACGCTCGGGCATTGTGGATGTTGAACTCCGCGACCACCGCCTCCGTTTGCACCCGATCGTTGGCTTCGTGCAGATGGCGGGCGGCCGCCTCCGCCTTCGGGAGTCGGTGGGCGACGTCCTGCTCGGTGTAGAGTCCCTGGCGGTGCAGATTGTGGATCTCGACGTAGTCCCGGTCGACGATGCGCACCCGACCCACGCCCGCACGAACGAGCGCCGCAGAGATGGTACCCCCTAGAGCCCCGCATCCGACGACGACGGCGAATCCGGCACCCAGCCGCTTCTGACCCTCCCAGCCGATGCCGGGGAAGATCGCCTGCCGCGAGTACCGCTCCCGATCGCCCGTAGTGGGTTCCTTCACCACACGCCCCGTATTCACCCGAATCTCTAGATCGCGAACAGCTCGGTAGACAGATACCTCTCCCCCGCGTCGGGCAGGATCACCACGATCGTCTTCTCGGCGAATTCGGGGAGGCGACCGATACGTACCGCCGCCGCCGCCGCGGCCCCGCTCGAGATCCCGCAAAGGATTCCTTCCTCCCGGGCCAGCCGCCGCGCCATCTCAATGGCTTCGCCGTCCTCCACGATCTCCACCCGGTCGACAAGTGGCAAATCCAGGTTCCCCGGGATGAACCCCGCCCCTATCCCCTGGATCTTGTGCGGCCCCGGTTCGAGCGTTTCACCGGCCAGTGTCTGGCTGATGACCGGGCTGCCCGCCGGTTCCACCGCCACTGAGCACAGGCTCTCTCTCTGTACCCGCTCGAAATAGCGGGAGATGCCTGTGATGGTCCCGCCGGTGCCCACGCCGGCCACGAGGACGTCCGCGGTCCCCTCTGTGTCGTCCCAGATCTCCATGCCGGTGGTCTTCTCGTGGATCATCGGATTGGCCGGGTTGTTGAACTGGTCGGGCAGGAAGTACTTCTCCGGGTCGCTGGCCGCCAGCTCCTCGGCCGCCCGCACCGCTCCCCTCATGCCCTTGGCGCCCGGCGTCAGGATGAGGTGGGCGCCGAAGAACTCGAGGACCTTTCGCCTCTCCATGCTCATGGTCTCCGGCATGGTCAGGTTCAGCTTGTAGCCCCGGGCCGCGCACACGTAGGCCAGGGCGATACCGGTGTTGCCGCTCGTGGGTTCCACCAGCTCGCATCCCGGCCGGATGCGGCCCTTCTCCTCCGCCTCCCACACCATGGCCGCCCCCACCCGGCACTTCACCGAATAGGCGGGATTGCGTCCCTCGATTTTCGCGAGGATGGTGGCCGTGGTTCTGCCCGGTACCCGATTGAGCCTGACGAGCGGCGTATGCCCGATGGAGAGCGAGTTGTCGCCGTAGATGCGGAAGACATGGCCGTGATCCTTCTGCATGATCCTCTCCTATTCGGTCCCGGCGCCGCCCGGCGGCCTGCCGGCCGCGTACGCGCGCCCCGCTGCCGGACCCGGCCCGGCGGCCATCGTCGTTCGCCCTCCGTTCACCGCTGCGATACGGTCAGCGCCTGGTCCAGGTCGGCGATGATGTCGGCCGCATCCTCAATGCCCACCGATATCCGCACCATGTCGGGAGTCACACCCGCCGCCAGCTGATCATCGACCGACAGCTGCTGGTGGGTGGTGGCCGCCGGCTGGATCACCAGGGTCTTGGCGTCGAGAATGTTCGCGAGATGCGACGCCAGCTTCACCGATTCGATGAACTTCTTACCCGTTTCGAGTCCGCCTTTCACGCCGAACGCAAAGACCGCGCCCGGCCCCAGGGGCAGCAGGCGCTTGGCCCGTTCGAAGTCGGGGTGAGTGGGCAGACCTGCGTAATCGATCCAGGAGACCGCCGGATGGCTCGCCAGGAACTCGGCCACTGCCTGCGCGTTCTCTGCGTGCTTGCGCGCCCGCAGCGGCAGCGTCTCCAGACCCTGGATGAAGAGCCAGGCGTTGAACGGCGACAATGGCGCGCCCAGATCGCGAAGCGGGCCCAGCCGGACGGTGAGGAGATATGCGAGTCCTGGAGCCGACGCCTTCTCGTGGTTGCCGAACGATTCCCAGAAGTTCACGCCGTGGTAGGCCTCGTTCGGTTCGGTTATCTCCGGGAACGTGCCGGCCGCCTTCCAGTCGAACGTCCCCTTGTCCACGATGGCGCCCCCAATGGAGGTGCCGTGGCCGCCGATCATCTTGGTGAGCGAGTACACGACGATATCCGCTCCGTGCCGGAAGGGGTCGAACAGCGGCGGCGGAACCACCGTATTGTCGACGACGAGCGGCAGCCCGTGGCGGTGCGCCACCTCGGCGATGCCATCGAGATCGTCCACATTGCCCTTCGGGTTGCCGATGGACTCCGTGTAGACCAGGCGAGTGTTCTCGTCGATCGCCTTCTCGAAGTTGGCCGGATCCCGGGAATCCACAAACCGGGCTTCGATGCCGAACCGCTTGAGGGGGAAGCTGAACTGGGTGTAGGTTCCCCCGTAGAGTTTGTCGCCGGTCACGATGTTCTGCCCCGCCGAAGTGATAGCCGCCACGGCGTAGAAGATGGCGGCCATGCCCGACGCCGTCGCCACCGCTCCGGCGGCCCCGTGCAGTGCCGCCAACCTCTGCTCCAGTACTTCGGTGGTGGGGTTCATGAGCCGCGTATAGATGTTGCCGAACTCCTTCAGCGCAAACAGGTTCGCGGCGTGCTCGCAGTCGCGGAACACGTAGCTGGTCGTCTGATACAGGGGCACGGCGCGCGATAGAGTCTCCTGATCGGGAGAATGGCCGGCGTGGAGAGCCAGGGTATCCAGCTCGTACGGATGGTCAGCGTGGGGATCGGCAGTCATGTGCGTGCCTTTCTGGTCGAGAGTGCGGAGCAAGCCGCGTGCCCGGACGCTACCCGCGGCGCGGCACGCGCGAGAGCACCCGGACACGCACGCGCATTCGCTCGAACCGGCGCGCGTGCAGGCGCAGAGCGAACGATCCCGGGAACTCGGGGGCGCCGGGCGTGCCGGCGTACGTATCGACCATCACCATTTCCTCCAAGTCGCAGCCCATGGAAGCCAACCGGTAGCGACACGGGGACTGTACAGCCTGAAGGGTGACATTGGCAACCGGCCCGCTAAGGTATCGACCCGTCGTGATACCTCTCGGCCATCCGGCGTTCCTCGGGAGTGAGGTCGGAGTCCTTCACCGGCCTCACGAACGTCCAGTGGTCACCGACGGGGCAGTACTGAAAGCGGACGAAGCCCAGCCGTATGGCCTTGAACGAGCCGCCCGGTATCCACACCGTCGTGAACAGATGACCTTGCATGCATCGGACGACGATCCGTCCCGGCACGTTGTACCCGCGGCCCCGGGCCAGCAGGGTGCCGGTCACCAGGATCGCGAGCACGACGACGATGGCTATCAGCGCGAAATACGCGGAATCCATCAGAATGTACCTCTCTCGGACAGGCTAGGAGCTCTTCACTCCGTCCCTCTGCTTCTTTGCGAGCTTCCGCTCCTCGGCCGACAGAATGGAATCGTCCACGACGCGCACGAGGGACAGGTGATTTCCCACCGGGCAGCGTTGCAGCCGGCCCCACCCCAGATCGAGACGCCGGACCGAGAACGGCGCGTTCCAGACGGTCGTGAACAGGTGGCCCCTGCCACAACGGACGATGACGTCGCCGCGTTTCTCCCTGTGACCGGTGCGCCGGGCCAGCCAGGCACCGACGCCGAAGGCGATGAGCGCCGCGACGACCACGATGATGAGCGGAAGCGCGATTGACATGCCGGTATTGTACCCGGTCGGCCGGGGCAGCCCCGCCCTGGGGAAAAGCCGCGGCCCCCAAGGACCCGGCCCGGCGCCCCGAAGGGTTCCTAACGCTCGAGGCTGTCGAGCAGTGCCGGGAGGTCTGCCAGAGTACGAAGAACGTGGTCGGGCATGTCGGGCCCGCCGATGCTGTGGATGCGCTCGAACTCCGCCGGCGTGGTGACTCCGGTAAGGACCAAGGCCGTCACCATGCCGGCGCGGATGCCCATGCCGATGTCGGTACTCATCCGGTCTCCGAGGAAGAGCGTCTGCGCCGCGGGGACGCCGGTGACCGAGGCGAGGATCTCCGCCAGGCCCAGGCCGGGCTTGCCCATATAGGTGGGCTCCTTCTGGGCGGCGGTGGCTACCGCCGCGACCACCGACCCGGTACCGGGCAGCAGCCCGGCCGGCGTGGGGAACGTCCGGTCCGGATTGGTGCCCACGAACAGGGCACCGGCGAGAACGGCAGCCTGAGCCTGGGCCAGCATCTTGAAGTGGAAGCCCCGGTCCATGCCCACGACCACGGCCCGGTAGGGAGCGCCGGATGGACTCACGCTGAGGGCGGCACCGATCGTCCGAGCGGCCGCCCCGCCAGAAGCAGAAGACTGGGGAACAGCGGCGGGGGAGGCCTCGGCTTGAGCGGCTCCTCCGGAACCGGGGTCCGACCGGCCTTGACCGGCCTTTTCCGCCGCTTCCTCCCCTGCGTGCACCGGAGCCAAGCCGGCTTCGCTCAGTTCTCTCATGAGACCGGGCTCACCCACCACGAGCACCGGCGCGCCTTCGGGCAACCTTTGCCGGAGCCAGCGGGCCGTCACGTAGCCGGACGTCAGTACCCTGTCTGCCCCCGCCGGCAGACCGGCGGCAGCCAGCCGCGCAGACACGGTCTCCCGGTGGGCGGTGGAATTGTTGGTGACGTAGCGCAGGTCCAGGCCTCGCCGGAGGATGTCGCTCAGGGCGGCCGGTGCATCCGGGAGAACGGAACCGCCCAGCCACACCACTCCATCGAGGTCCACCGCCACCAGGCGAACAGGCCCGGAGCCCGGAGAGCCGGCCGAGCCGGACGCGGCGCCGGCGGCAGCGAAAAAGGGGTCTTTCCAGCTCGATTCGTCCATCACACCAACCTCAACCCATGCATGAGTTTTCCGAAACCGGTGAACTCGAGATCGATGGCGGCATTCGGGCACACCTCATGACAGCAGAAGCACTGGATGCACTTCTCATCTTCCACGACCGCCGCCTTCGTCTTCTTGTCCATCTCGATAGCCTCTCCCGGACAGGCCCGGGCGCAGGCCCCGCATACCGTGCAGCGACCCGCCTTGGGTCGAGGGCGCCGGCTGAAGCCGTTCCGCAGGAGGGAGCGGGGACCGTCGGCCAGGAAATGCGCCCTTCCGAGACCGGACCTGTCCAGGTACTTGCCCGGCAGGCTGAAATCGCCGACCGCAAACTCCGATACCGGCGTCCCGACGATGGGCACGCCGTCCGGCCGGCCTTTCCAGAGTCCGCGATCACGGGCGGCGGCCAGCAGCGGCACCGCGAGCGGGTCGATCCCCGCGATGGCGCAACAGGTGAGGTCCGCGGCCACCGAATCTTCCGCGGCGAGGAGGAAGTTCATCCGCCGGGGTGTCCCTGAGGTGCTGGGGCCCTGCCCCTCCATGGCCAGGATGCCGTCCACGAGGTTGAGGCGCGGCCTTGCGAGGAACGCGATGTCGAGCAGCATATGGCCGAAGAGTTTCGGCTCGGGCAGCTTGGCGTGGTAGCCGACCTTGGTAAGCCCGGGAATCAGACCGAAAAGGTTCTTGGTGGCGCCACTCAGCACCTGGAAGGTATGGGTCTTGAACTTGGAGAGGTTGATGAGCCCGTCGCACTTCAAATGCGACCGGAGGAGTTCCACCCTGTGCACCTGCTTCCCGTCGGGGTGTGAGATCTCGTCCCAGTCGGTGTCATAGCTCAGTTCGAAGTCATAGCGGTCGGCGACCTCGCGGTAACCGGCCCGGCGGAACACCCCCATCAGGATGCTCTTGAGGGGCACCACCCCTGCCCCTGGGCTTTCCACCACAACCGGGTAGCCCCCGGAATCTCTGACAGCCAGAGCCACTGCGGCAACCAGCAGAGGGTGTGTGCAGATCGCCCGCTCCGGCGCCGACGGAAGGATGATGTTCGGCTTGAGCCCGATCCGCTCGCCCGGCCTGACGAAGGCGCCCATGCCGCCGAGCGGGGCCAGGAGGTCGCGGAGCGCAGCGCGCAGTTGGTGGATCTCGTACTCTTCACAGCGGGTGATGGAGACCGGCCCAGACCGGCGCAGGAGCTGAAGAGAAGTACCGTGGGCCGCGCCGGGCTGCGCGCCGGCGCCAGCCGGCTGGAGCGACGCCCCGAGAAGCGAGGGGACGGCCGATTGCGCGCCGCCCGGGGGATGGGGCGGCGCGGCGGGACCCGCCGCGCTCGTCCGGGTACCATCGTTCGTCCGCTCTTGCGGGTCCTCAGGCGCCGGTTCCACTTCGTTCTTCAGCAGCCCGTTCGGGTCCGCTTCCATCACACCAGTCCGAATCTGTGCATGAGCCTGCCCGCCCCCGTGAAACGCAGTTCGATGGCCGCGTTCGGGCATACCTCGTGGCAGCAGTAGCAGCGGATGCACGCGTCGTCGTCCACCCGGGCAACCCGGGCCTTCCTGTCCATCGTGATCGCCTGCCCGGGGCAGGCCTGCTCACAGGAGCCGCAGATCGTGCACGGCCCCACCTGCGGGCGTGGCCGGGGGCTGAAGCCGCTCCGCAGGAACGCCCGCCCCACTCCGCCGATCACCGGCAACTCGAGCCCGGAGCTTGCCACCCCCTTTGATGGCGCCTCATAATCCCTCACCATCACGTCGGCCACCGGGGGACCGAATGTAGGCAGATCGGCCACGCGCCCGCCCCACAGGCCCCGCTCCCGAGCCTGAGCCAGCACCGGCACGGCCTCCGGGTCGAAATTTGCGATCCCGCAACACACCGCATCCACGGCCACCGTATCAGCGCCGGCCAGGATGAGTCCCACCTTCCGGGGTTTTCCACCGGTGCCCGGTCCCTGTCCCTGCATCCCCACCACAGCATCCATAACGTTCAGCCGTGGCCGCACCAGCCCCGCCACGTCCAGCAGCATACCGGCGAAGTCCTCCTTCCGAGGATACTTGCCGTGATAGCCCACCTTCGTCAGCCCCGGGATCAGGCCGAAGACGTTCTTGGTCGCCCCCGTGAAGATCATGAAAGCGTGGGTCTTGAACTTGGCGACGTTGATGAGCCCGTCGAGTTCGAGCGCGGACTTCACCATCTCCACTCGTTTGATCACACGGCCTTCGGGATTGGACACCCACTCCCATCCCGTTTCAAGACTGATGGCGAAACCATATCGATCGGCCATCTCCTGGTAGCCGGTCTTCGCATGGAGCCGGGCAAGCGTCTTCGGCGAAGGGATGATCCCGGAGCCGGGACTTTCCACGACGACAGGGGAAGCGCCCGCCTCCTTGACCTCCAGAGCCACGGCGGCGAGAACCGCCGGGTGGGTGACGATGGCTTGTGCGGGATCCGACCCGAGGAGCAAATTCGGCTTGAGCCCTATCCGCTCGCCGGGCCTGACAAAGGCGGGCATCCCGCCGAGAGGGGCCAGGGCCTGCCGCAGAGCCGCGCGCACAACTTCCACCGCATAGTCGTCGCACCGGGCGATGGACACGGGGCTGCTCGTCGCTCTGGTTTCCACATCTATGGTCTGTGGCATGGCACCTCCTGTCTCATGCGGCTGCTATTCTATCTTGCCGGAGCCGCCCAAAACGCCGCGCGGTCGGAAAGGACGTTCTATGGCTGCCATGACTTTCGTCAGCACTCTTTTGGAGAAGATCCCCCGAAGCGCCGATACCACCAGCTATCGCTTCTCCCGTCCTGCCGAGTACACGTTCAAGGCGGGACAGTGGTACACCATCACCATCCCTTCCCCGGAAGGCCCCCTCGATCACCACTTCAGCCACGCCGATTCCCCGACGGAGCCGTACATCGAACTCACCACCCGTCTGACCGGGTCCACGTTCAAGAACATTCTCGACGCCTTGCCCATCGGCGCCGAGGTCCAGATCCAGGGCCCCTACGGCGCCTTTCTGTTCGGCTACGACAAGCCGCGCCTTGCATTCCTCACCGGCGGCATCGGGGTCACCCCGGTCCACAGCATGCTGCGCTACCTGGCCGACACAGAGAGTGCGGGCCGGATCCAGGGGCAGGAACTTGTGGTGTTCTATGGCAGCATGACCGAGGATGGAATCGTCTACAAGGACGAGTTCGACGAGTTCGAGCGGAAGATCCCCGCACTGCGCGTCGTCCACGTCATCACCAATCCCTCCCCGGATTGGAAGGGATACGGGGGCTTCATCACCCAAGACCTCATTCGCGCGGAACTGCCCGATCCGTCCCAGTGGACCTTCTACGTCGTCGGCCCGCCCGCCATGATCACTGCCATGGACAAGGTCCTCGAGCAACTCGAGATCCCGCAGGATCAGATCGTGGTGGAGAGTTTCGCCGGCTACGCCTAGCAGTGACTCCGACTCAGCCGGGCATGGGGAGAGCGACCGCCGCGTGAGACTCTCGGATCTTCCGCGAGGCGCGGGTGCAGCCGTCTTCCCCGGGAACGGCGCCTGGCTGCCCCGCACACAGCCCTCATCCGATGCGGCACTCCTGTTCAGGGACCCCACACGCATCCTCATCGCGACCCGGCCGGAGGAAGTGGCCGCCCTCCTGGACGACATCGAGACCGAGCAGGCGCGCGGCGCCTATGTGGCCGGCTATCTGGCGTACGAAGCCGGCACCGCCTTCGGGCTCACGGTCCGGAACGATCCGGCGCAGCCCCTACCCCGAGACGCCCTCCCCTGTGACGCCACGCCTCTCGCCTGGATGGCGGTCTACCCACCGGATTCGATGCAGGTGATACCGGGACAGGAGTGGCAAGCCTTCCTCGACGATTTCGATGAATCTCGGGTGGCGGCGCGTCTATCTACTATAAAGCTTGACTTGAGCGTGAGCGAAGACCAGTATACGCGGGCCATCGGCCGGGTTCGCGACTATATCGCCGCCGGTGACACCTATCAGGTGAACTACACCGTGCGAGCCCGATACGATCTTAGAGGCGAGACTTGCGGCACGGCGGGAGGCCCCCCGCCCACCGAGCATACCGGGCCTCTCGATCCGCTGGAATACTTTCTCGCCCTACTGGTGCGGCAGTCTGTACCCTATTCGGCCTACCTCGACCTCGGCGACACCCAGGTCCTCAGTCTCTCCCCGGAACTGTTCCTGCGCCGCGACGGCGATCTGCTCGAAAGCCGGCCCATGAAGGGCACCAGGCCCCGGGGCCGTACCCACGCGGCCGACGTAGCCTTGGCCTACGAGCTGGCCGAGACCGAGAAGGAACGGGCCGAGAACCTCATGATCCTCGACATGGTGCGTAACGATCTCGGGAGGGTATCCCGCACGGGCACCATCCACGTGCCGGCGCTCTTCTCCGTAGAGCCGTACCGCACCGTCTGGCAGATGACGAGCACCGTTCAGGGCAGGCTTCAGCCGGGCACCTCCCTCTCCCAGCTCATGCGCGCCGTCTTCCCCGGCGCCTCCATCACCGGCGCGCCCAAACATCACACCATGGAGATCATCTCGGAGGTCGAGACCGAGCCGCGCGGCGTCTACACGGGCACAGTTGCGCTGTTCTCGGCCGGAGGCGATTTCACAGGCAACATCGGTATCCGTACGATCGTGCACAGCAAGGGGCGCTGCGTCCTTGGCATAGGGTCGGGGGTGGTCTGGGATGCGCTGGCCGTGGCCGAGTACGAGGAGACCCTGGCGAAAGGCGCGTTCGCGCTACCCCCAGCCGGCGAAGCCTGGCGTTCCGACCGACGCCGAAAGGCCGAAGCCCCCCGCTCGCCGGCCGGCGACACCTACCATCTCTTCGAGACCATGCTGCTCGAGGCCGATGGTCGCTACCGGCATCTGGAGTTGCACGTGGCCCGCATGG
>CAZWAR010000005.1:8945-27905 GCA_964631965.1 uncultured Gaiellales bacterium | reverse complement strand
GGAGACCTCGGCCCGAGCCTTGGGTTTCCGGTTCGACAGGCGGGCCGCCGAAGCCGCCCTCGAAGCTCTCGCCGTCTCACAGTCCCGCCCTCTCGTCGTTCGCATGGATCTGGACCGCGAAGGCATCATCGAGCTTTCCACCCGGGAGGCGCCGGCGGCCTGCGCCGCGCCGGTGTCGCTCATGGTCTCGCCCTTTCGCGTCGATCCGGACGATCCCCTCCTCCGTCGCAAGACCAGTCGGCGGGGCTTCTACGACCGGGAGCACCGGCGGGCGGTAGCCGAGGGGTGCTTTGACGCCCTCTTCATCAACCGCTTGGACCGCGTGACCGAGGGCGGCATCAGCAACATCTTCGCCCGCTTCGGCGAGACCTGGGTCACGCCTCCAGCGGCCGACGGACTGCTGCCCGGCATCTGGCGGGCGAAGTTCATGGCGCAGCGGTCGGCTGCGGAAAAGTCGTTCACACTGGACGAACTGCTGTCCGCCGACGAGATCGTGGTGGGAAACTCGGTCCGGGGAGCGCTTCAGGTGGAGAGTATTTCCGCCGACCCCCTCACCTACTGAGGCTCATCGCATCCGAGTTTCACGCCTGAAACGGGGCGCGTCATACCGGCCTACAACGAACCGGTGATGACGAACGCGTCGATGTCGATAGCGGTCCCCTTGGCATCGGCGTTCTTTTCTCCGGTCCACTCTATGGTCACCGTATGTTTCTCATACGGGAGGATGCCGGAATCGAAGATCTGCTGCTCAGACTGGGTGGTCGCACTGTAGAGATCCACGATCGAGTCCGGACCGCCGTCGATGCTCACCTTCGCCTTGCCGTACCCGGTGCCGGTCCGCCCCAGCCACACCAGCTGGACGCCCGTGAACTGGAGAGTCATCAGACTGCCATCGGTGTCGGTCTCGAAGTAATCGCCACCAGATGACGAGGAGCTCTTCTTGTTCTTCCACGTCCCGGCGTAGGAGAAGCGCGAATGATCCTGCTCGACGGTGGCCGAGAGCACGCCGGTAACGGTCACCGCATCGATGTTGATGTTGGTCTCCTCCGCATCGGCGTTCTTCTTGCCGGTCCAGGCGATGGTCACAGTGTGATCGCCCAGGGGCAGCTCGGTATCCTGCCAGACCTTTTGCCGCCACTTGGTCTCGGCGCTGTACAGATCGATCGTCTGGGGATTGCCCCCGTCCACCACCACGCTCGCCTCACCGTATGCCGGCGACGTCTTGGCCACCCAGGCGATGCCGGTGCCGTAGAAGTTGACAGTCAGGCTGCACTTGGAGGAGTTCCCGTAGATGAAACCCCTTCCGGAGGCCGCCGAGTTGGAGACATCCTTCCAGGTACCGGTATAAACGAAGCGGGACTGGTCCTCCTGGTGGGTCACGGTCGGCGGGAAAGCCTCTGTGGTGGTGGTCGTCTCCGCCTCGGTGGTCTCGGTGGTGGAGGTGTCGACAGCCTCGCTGGCAGTGGTGGTCTCTTCGCTCGTCGTGGTCGACTCCTCACCTCCCGAGCAGCCACCGAGTGTCACCGCGGACACCGCGACAAGGGTGAGAAAGAGAACGAACGGGACGAGAACGGCTGTGACCCTCTTCGCAGTCGTCGCTTTCATGGTGTGACCTCCTCAGCCATGGCGTGCAGTGGCCAGGAGCGCACGGTTGCAGATCCCCCCACCAGACCCCGCCACAAGGATGCCGGAGGAAGGACCCGCAGTCAAGCTGTCGCCGACGAGGCAAGGGGGTTTTGGAGCTTCCCACACCTCCGGGAGCGCCGTCGAGCCAGGGGGCTACTCTTCTCCCCGGTGCTCCGCTTTCTCCCCGAACAACCGCCGGTACTTCTTCCAGCGGGGAGCCGGCTCTTCGAACCAGGCCGGTCGTGGCCCCGGCTTGAAGCGGCCGTAGAATAGCTTGTCCGCCCGGCTCATCCACCATCCGGCCTTGCGCTTGCGCGTCGCGATCTGCACCATCAGCCGATGGAAGCGCGTGCGCGGATTCGTCCAGGGGCAGGAGGCGACGCACACCCCGCAGTCGGTGCCGGTGTCGTTCCAGACCGAGAAGCAGGCTTCCGGATTGATGGTCCATTTCTCCACGCCGCGAACGACCTTCTGCTCGCCCTGGCTGATGGCGCCGCTCGGACAGGCCTCCGCGCAGATCATGCAGTCCTTGCAGAACTCCTCCACGCCTACATCTCGAGGACGGTCGTAGGCCAGAGGGAGATCGGTAGTGATGGTGGCCAGTTTGAGGGCGCTCCCCAGTTCGGGGGTGATCATCAGCCCGTGGCGCCCCAGCTCCCCCATGCCGGCGTCGATGGCTATGGGGATGCACAGCACCTGGTAGTTGGGCATGACGTTCGCTCGGGCGGGATAGCCGAGGGCCCGGATGTATTGGGCGAGCGTGGTGGCGATGGTCGCCAGCCTTACGTAGACCCGCATGATCTCGACCACCTCCGGCAACACCGGTCCGGTGGAGATCATCTGCGGGTCGATGCCCACCGCCACGCTGATGGCGTGTTTGTGGGACACCTCGATGGGTTGGCCGAAGAAGCGCGCGGGATCGTGCCAGGTCTTGCCCACGTTGGTGTAGACGTAGGCGGGGTTCAGCGGCCCTATCCGGACGATATCGGCTCCCAGGTGCTCCGCGAAGCCCTTGACCTTCTCGGCCGCCCGCTCAGGCGACAGCTCCTGCCGTTCCGGGTTCACCGGCCCGTCGACCCGCTCGGCCATGCCCAGGCGGGACAGAAACTCGTACTGCGTGCCGAGCAAAGGCAGGTCGAGAGGACTGCCGACGGCACCCATGCCCGGCAGTTCGCGGATGGCGTCGTCCTTGGCCTGCCACTCTGGACGACGGCGGTAGAACTCCTCGTAGTCGGGGGTGCCCGGCTCGAGGGTGTTGCGGGATTGGACGTTGTCCCGCTCGTCGAACCGCTCTTGCCCGCCGACGACGCGGTATCTGGGCTTGGACAGCCTCATGTGTCCCCCTTCGGGGTCGAACTAGCCGATCGTCGCGGCACGTACCCCGGCGACGATCAGCAACAGTATCAGCACCCCGAAAGCGAACCGGTACCACACGAAGCCGCGCAACGAGTGCGATCGCAGATAACCCAGCAGGAACCGGGCCGCCAGGTAGCCGCTGACCAAAGCGGTGACCGTACCGATGACGAACGGCAGCCCCGTCCCGGCCGGAAGTCCGCCGTTGGCCGCGACCTTCAGGCCTTTGTAGACCGCGCTCCCGCCGATGATCGGGATGGTGAGAAGGAAAGAATACCTGACCGCTTCCCCACGCGTCATCCTGAGGCCGCGAAGGGCGGTGAGCGTGACGCCGGACCGCGAGACCCCTGGCGCGAGAGCGGCTGCCTGAGCCACGCCGACGAAGAGCGCCTGGTACCAGCGCATAGACGCGAGAGTGGCCCCTGCCCGAGCCGAAACCGCGGTCGCCACGGACGTGGCCACCGCTTCCCCTGCCGTAGGAGCGGGAACGGCGCCGTTCACCTGCCGCGCGGTCATCTCTGGATGTTGCCCTCTCGCCGCGAGCGAATCGACGGCCCACATGAGGAGACCGAAGCCGATGATCAGAATGGCCATCAACCACGGCTGTCCCAGCCTCCCCTCGATGAAGTTCTCGAGGAGGACGCCCACAAGACCCGCCGGGATCGTGCTTATCAAGAGGAGCCAGGCCAACTTCTCGTCGCGAGACCTGATACTGCGCCGCCGGATGCTCCCGAAGAACCCTTTGAGGATCTTCCACACGTCGGCCCGCATGAGCACGAGGACCGCGACGAACGTGCCGAGATGCAGGGCCACGTCGAACGTCTTCTCGAGGTCGAGCGACATGGTCAGGTGCCATCCGAACAGCCAGGGGACCAGGAGCAGGTGAGCCGAGCTGGAGATGGGGAAGAATTCCGTGAGCCCCTGGACGAGGCCCAGAATGGTCGCTTGAACGGCGGTCAACGTCCCTCCATCTTCAGCCGCAATACGCGAGGCAGAACCCCCCCGTGTTCGTAGTACTCCACATCCACCGTCGAGTCGAGGCGGGCTGTGCAGGCGATGCGGACGTCTTCGCCCGACTCCCTGTGCACGGCAACCAGGACCTGAGCGCCCGGGGTGATCTCATCGCCTACGGCGGCATCGATCACCTCGGACCCGTCCAGGCCCAGGCTCTCCACCGTCACGCCCTTCTCGAGCTCGAGCGGGAGGATCCCCATTCCCACAAGGTTGCTGCGGTGGATGCGCTCGAAGCTCTCGGCGATCACCACTTTGACTCCCAGGAGCGCCGGGCCCTTCGCCGCCCAGTCGCGGGAACTACCGCTGCCGTACTCCTTGCCCGCGAACACCAGCAGGGGAACCTGCTCCTCCTGATAGCGCATAGCGGCGTCGTAGATGGACATGACCTGACCGGAGGGGTGATGGACGGTCCAGCCACCTTCCCGCCCGCCGGCCATCCTGTTCTTGAGACGGACGTTGGCGAATGTGCCCCGCATCAGCACCTCGTGGTTGCCGCGGCGGGCACCGTAGGTGTTGAAGTCGGTCTGCGCCACGCCGTGAGCCAGCAGGTACTTGCCCGCGGGAGTGTCGGCACCGATGGAGCCGGCCGGCGAGATATGGTCGGTGGTCACCGAATCGCCCAGGATGGCGAGAATCCGCCCGCCCTCCAGGTCGCCCGGACCCTGCAAGATCCCGGAGAGTGCGTCCGCTTCGGAGGCGGTCTTAGGCTGGAATCCGGCCCCGACGCCCGCCTTGCCACCCTGTGCGCCGCTCCTGCGGCCGCCGACAGCCGAAAAGAACGGGGGTTCCCTTACGTAGGTGGAGTCCTCATCCCACCGATAGAGGGCCCCTGTCGGTACCTCGAGCAATCGCCAGGCCTCCGTGCCCTCGAGAGCCAGCGCGTACTCGGACCGGAAGAGTTCGGGCTTGAGGGCAGTAGTCGCCAAGGCGGCCACCTCTTCGGCCGACGGCCACAGGTCGGCCAGATATACCGGTCGTCCGTCGGCGCGGGTACCGAGCGGGTCGTTGGTGAGGTCGATATCGACCGTACCGGCCAGGGCGAAGGCCACCACGAGAGGTGGCGAGGCGAGATAGTTGGCCCTCACCAGCGGATGGATACGCGCCTCGAAGTTCCTGTTGCCACTGAGGACAGCCGAGACCACCAGACGGTCGTCCTTTATGGCACGGGACAGGTCATCGGAGAGCGGTCCGCTGTTCCCAATGCAGGTGGCACAGCCGTATCCCACCGTCTCGAACCCGAGCGCTTCGAGCGGGGCGAGCAGACCGGCATCGCTCAGGTAGCCGGTGACAGCCCGCGACCCCGGTGCCAGACTGGTGCGGACCCAAGGTTTCGGGGTGAGTCCGAGAGCCACTGCATTGCGGGCGAGGAGCCCCGCCGCCACCATGAGCGCCGGGTTGGACGTGTTGGTACAGCTGGTGATGGAGGCTATGACCACATCGCCGTCGTGCACGAACTCCCTCTTGCCGGCAATTTCCGCCTTGGCTCTGCCCAGCTCGATCCGCCCCTGAGACAAAGCGGGCAGGCTGTCCCGGAATCTGGTCGCCATCTCCTCGAGCGGCACCCGTTCCTGCGGGCGGCGGGGACCGGCCAAGCTGGGCCGGACGTCGGCGAGGTCGAGTTCCACAACCCAGGAATACTCCGGTTCTTCCGAACCCTTGTCCCGGAACAGAGATTGTTCGCGGCAATAGGCGTCCACCCGGGCACTGACGGCGTCGGGGCGACCGGTCTGCCGGAGATAGGCCACGGTCTCGGAGTCCACCGGGAAGAAGCCGCAGGTGGCGCCGTATTCGGGAGACATGTTGGCGACCGTCGCCCGGTCGGCGACGGTGAGGCTTTCGGCGCCGGGGCCGAAGTACTCCACAAAGCGATTCACCACGCCGATCTGGCGCAAGAGTTCGGTGACGGTGAGCACCAGATCGGTGGCAGTGGCGTTCCCGTGTAGGTGCCCGGCGAGGCGAACGCCCACCACCTGCGGCACCAGCATGAAGTACGGCTGCCCGAGCATGACCGCCTCGGCCTCGATACCACCCACCCCCCAACCCAGTACACCCAGACCGTTGATCATGGTGGTGTGGGAATCGGTGCCGATGACGGTGTCGGGGAAGACCCAGGGAATGGAACCGGCGGCGCTGGGGGCGGCGGCTGCGCGCGCCGCCTCGCCTTCCGCTTCGGCGCCGGAGGCGGCGGCAACCGCACCGGAGGCGCCTTCCCGCCTCACTACTTCAGCGAGGTACTCCAGGTTGACCTGGTGGCAGATACCCGCGCCCGGCGGCACCACCCGCAGGTTGGCGAGCTCGCCTTGGGCCCAGCGCAACAACGCGTAGCGCTCGGCGTTGCGCTCCATTTCCTTCTCCATGTTGAGACGGCACGCCTCCGGAACTCCCGCGTAATCCACCTGCACCGAGTGGTCGATCACCAGATCCACGGGCACGCCGGCGTCGATGGCGGCCGGGTCTCCCCCAGCCCTCGCCATCGCAGAGCGCATAGCGGCCAGGTCGACCACGCAGGGGACGCCGGTGAAGTCTTGCAGCAGCACCCGGGCGGGCAGGAAGGCCAGTTCAGGGCGCTCGGCGGTGGTGGGATCCCAGTCGAGAAGGGTCAACACATCCTTCTCCTCCACGACACCTTGTCCGCAGAAGCGCAGGCTGTTCTCGAGCAGCACGCGGATGGAATACGGCAACCGTCCGATCTCGCGCCCAGTTGCAGCCGCCAGGTCACGCAGGCCTGCCACGCGCACGATACCGCCCAGCAACTCCATGGTCTTCCAGGATCCGAACGGGCCGCCGGCTCCGCCTGCGGCCCCAGCACTCATGGTCATGGCCTCACGTCCCTTTGTGGCTCGTGGTCAAGTCGTCGCTCGAGCCCCGCGCGGACGCCCGGGCCTCCTTCATCACAGGAAGACCCGGTCGCCCCGGGCGCCGCCGGCCTCCCGGCCGCGGGCATGGTTGTTGAGCGCCCGCACGTAGGCCTTGGCCGACGCTTCGAGCACGTCGATCGAGACGGCTTGGCCGGCATAGCGCCTGCCGCCCACTTCCACCACCACACGCACTTCACCCAGCGAATCCTTCCCGGAAGTGATGGAACGCACCTGATAGTCCATCAGCTTGCCGTTCACCCCCACCGCGTCGTCGATGGCCAGGAAGACCGACTCCACCGATCCCCCCGAGAACGCCTTTCCCGCATGGGGCTCGCCCTGGGTGCGGACACCCACCTGCCCCGAGGGGATGATCTCCGAACCCGCAGCCACATAGAAGTGGTCGAGGGAGTAGACGTCTTCGCGCTCCCGGATCTCCTCGCCGACGAGGGCCTCGAGATCGGCCGTCGTGACTTCCTTCTTGAGGTCGGCGATCTCCTTGAAACGGCGGAAGGCCTCGTCGAGCTCGGGCCCTTCCAGATGGATCCCCAACTCGGCCAACTGCGCCCGCAGTGCATGGCGCCCGGAGTGCTTGCCCAGCACGATATCGGATTCGGTCAGCCCGATGTCCTTGGCATGCATGATCTCGAAGGTGGTGCGCTCCTTCAGAAGGCCATCCTGGTGGATACCGGATTCGTGGGCGAAAGCGTTCTTCCCCACGATGGCTTTGTTGGCCTGAACCATCTGGCCCGTGTAGCTCGATACAATACGGCTGGTGCGGAAGATCTCACTCGTTGCGATGTTGACCGGCCGCCGCAGGATGTCCGCCCGCGTTACGAGGGCCATGGCTACCTCTTCCAGCGCAGCGTTGCCGGCCCGTTCGCCCAGGCCGTTGACGGCCACCTCCACCTGCGTGGCGCCCCGCTCCACCGCGGCCAGGGAATTGGCCACGGCCAGCCCCAGGTCGTTGTGGCAGTGGACACTCAGTACCACCCCTTCGAGGCCTGGCGCCTTCTCGTACAACTGGTCCATGAGGGCCGCGTACTCGGTGGGCAGAGCGTAGCCGACCGTGTCGGGCACGTTGATGGTGGTGGCGCCGGCGTCGATAGCCGTCTGCAGTACGAGAGCGAGGAAGTCGATGTCCGAGCGAGTGGCGTCCATGGCCGAGAACTCCACGTCACCGGGGCACAGGGCCACGGCCAGTTCCACCATGCGCCTGGTGAGATCCACCACTTCGTCCCGGGTGGCCCTCATCTGATGCTTGAGATGGATCTCCGAGGTGGAGACGAAGGTGTGGATCCGGGGCCGCTCCGCGTCTTTGATGGCCTCCCAGCAGGTGCGGATGTCCCCTTCCACACATCGGGCCAGCCCGCAGATGACCGGCCCTTTGACCTCCCTGGCGATAGCCTGTACCGCCGCGAAGTCGCCAGGGCTGCTGGCCGGGAACCCCGCCTCGATCACGTCCACTCCCAAGCGGGCGAGTTGATGGGCGATCTCCAGTTTCTCTGAGGCGTTCAGACTGCTCCCCGGCGATTGCTCGCCGTCGCGGAGCGTCGTGTCGAAGAAGACGACCGACTTCCCGATGTTGCGGCGCTCGGCCTGACTGGTGGACATAGCTGTGCCTCCTCGTATCTGCATCAATGATAGCTGGTGGTGGGCCGGTGAGCGCCGGCCGCGCATGCATATCCCCCTAACGGGGGAGCAGAAGCAGGAGAGCGTATGTCCTTCCAGTCTCCATGAGGGCGTGAGTGTAGCATGCAAAGGGAACTCAAAGAATCAGGTGTGCCGGCGATCCTCTTGTCCCACTACCGGCAAGGGAGGCCCGATGGCCGCTCAACCTGAAAGAGCACGTTCTCCCCGCGGCGCCCGGCTCGCCCTGGCAAGCGTCAGCGGCATCCTGTTCCTCACATTCCTCGATACCACCATCATGACGGTGGCTCTCGCCGACGTGCAAACGGAACTCCACGCCGGCGTTGCGTCGCTGCAGTGGGTCCTCAACTCCTATGCTCTCACCTTCGCGAGCTTCATGTTGGCGTTCGGAACCCTCAGCGACCGCCTGGGCAGGAAACGACTCATGTTGGCGGGAGTGGCCCTCTTCGGCGTCGGTTCTCTGATTGGAGCCCTGGCCCCGAACGTGAATATGCTCATCGCCGGACGAGGGATCATGGGCGTGGGGGCGGCCGCCTGTGAGCCCGGGACGCTCTCCATCATCAGGCACGTCTATCCGGAGCGCAGAAGCCGGGTGGTGGCCTTCGGTGTGTGGGCGGCCATCGCCGGTCTGGCCCTCGCCCTCGGACCCGTCTTCGGAGGCCTTCTCACCGGTGCCGGAGGATGGCAAGCGATCATGTGGTTCAACGTCGCCGCCGCCGCGGCCGCACTGACGTTCGCCCTGTTCGCCGTGCCCGAGAGCCGGGATCCGCAGGCCCAGCGCGGCTTCGACTGGCCGGGTCTGGTCCTCGGACCCGGCGGCCTCGCTCTCGTCATATTCGCGGTGATCCTGGGAGAGGACCGGGGATACACGAGTCCGCTGGTACTCGGACTGTTCTTCGGAGGCGCAGTGGCCGGAGCGGCATTCATTTTGGCCGAACGCTGGAGCGGAGCCCCGCTCCTCGACATAGCCTATCTCCGCAAACCAGCCTTCACCGGAGCGCTCGGGGTTGCCTTCGCCGCCTACTTCGGCGTCTTCTCCATCTTCTTCCTGACGGCGCTCTATCTGGAGATGGTCATCGGCTACAGCGCCTATCGCACAGCGGCCCTCTTCGCCCCCATGGCGCTTGCTCTGATCGTCTCGTCCGCGCTGGCCGGCTTGTGGGTCGCACGCGCCGGCCCGCGTATCCCCGTCACCGTGGGGTGCGTAGCTGCCGGCATCGGGGTTTTCCTCACCGAGGTGGCTCTGCGAGGACCTGTCTACTTCGGCTGGCTGGCACTCTCTCTGGTCCTCGCCGGTATCGGTTTCGGTATCGCCATCGTCCCGGTGACCTCGGTAGCCCTGGGAGTAGTTCCTCCAGCCCATTCAGGCATGGCCGCCTCCGCCACCACCACCAGTCGGGAGGTGGGAACGGTCATAGGCGTGGCCGCCCTCGGAGCGCTCTTCAACGGGAAGCTCACCTCGGAGCTGACCAAACGGCTTACGCAACTAGGCGTACCTCCTGCGTTTCAGAAAGAGGTGATCACCGCGGTTGAGACGGGTCAAGTGCCCCAGGGAGGCGCCGGCGGGGCCTCGGCCGCTCAGCAGCAGTTCGGGGACATAGTGGCCAAGGTCATCGACGCCACCTACCAAGCCGTGCACACCGGGGTGAGCATATCGCTGACGGTGGCCGGGGCATTCATCCTCTTAGGCGGTCTGCTCGCCTGGTTGACCTTCAGCGGTCAGGCGCAAGACGAGGATTCTGCGCTACCCTGAGCATCGCGAGCAGAGGCGCGAGAGCGAAAGGAGTCCGGCCATGCCCCTGCCCCCTGAAGCTTCCGCCACCCGGCCGCCTTTCGCAACCGGCGTCTGCGGCCTCCTCTGCTCGGCCTGCGGCTTCTACATCGGAACCCAGGAAGATCCTGCCCGGCTGGAGCGCATGGCCCCACTCCTAGGGATGGAGCCGGAGCGGCTCCGATGCGACGGTTGCCGCTCGGACAGACGCCTTTTCTACTGCAATCGATGCCACATGTTCGCGTGCGCGGCTGAGCGGGGTTACTCGTTCTGCGGGGAGTGCCCGGAGAGCCCCTGCCCCCAGCTCGAAGCCTTCGTCGAGGAACGCCCCCACCGAGCCGATATCCCCCGCCATTTGGCGCGTATCGCCGAGATCGGCGGAGAGGCATGGACCGCCGAGGTGGTCGAGCGCCACTCCTGTCCGGAGTGCCACATCCTCAACTCGGCCTACGACCTGGTGTGCCGCGGTTGCGGCCGGGATCCCTCCAGCCCCTACGTCGAGGAGCACCGGGAACTGATCGTTACGGCCCTGCGCCCACGATAGGTGGGGTCAGCACTGGACCGAAACCGGAGTCTTGTCTGCGACCCTACGCCTGATCCACTTCTCAACCTCGACCGCCACATGCACCAACACGGCCACCCCGATGATCCAACCCCAGAGCCGCAGCCCCACGGCTGACGTGCCGAACACGGTGTTCATGGCCGGCACATAGGTGAAGAGGAGCTGCAGGGCGACCATCAGGAGAGCGCCGCCCAGGAGGACCCGGTTCGTCCCCAGACTCACACGCCAGGAAGGACGCAGCAGCGAGCGGCAGTTGAAGAGGAAGGCGAGCTCACCGAAGACGATGACGTTGCTGGCCACCGTCCTCGCCTCCGCGAGGCTCCGCCCGGTCTGCTGGGCGTACTCGAACAGACCGAAGGCTCCGCCCACGAGCAGTAAGCCCACGAGCACGATGCGTCCGATCAGCACTCGGTCGAGGATGGGGGCTCGAGGCGCCCGGGGGCGCCGCCGCATGATGCCCGCTTCTTTTGCCTCGAAGGCGAGAGTGGTCCCGATGATCACCCCGGTGGTCATGTTGATCCAGAGGATCTGCACAGGAAGTATCGGCAGGATGACTCCGGCCAGTACGGCGACCAGGATGACCAGCCCCTCGGCCAGGTTCGTGGGCAGAGTCCAGGTGATGAACTTGGTGAGGTTGTCGAAGACCCCCCGCCCCTCTTCCACCGCCGCCTCGATGGAGGCGAAATTGTCATCGGTGAGCACCATATCGGCGGCCTCTTTGGCCACCTCGGTGCCGCCCCGGCCCATGGCCACGCCGATATCGGCCTGTCTCAGCGCCGGTCCGTCATTGACCCCGTCGCCCGTCATGGCGACGACGTGACCACGGCCCTGGAGGGCGGTTACCAGGCGGATCTTCTGCTCGGGCGTCACTCGGGCGAACACGAGCGTGTTCTCGGCGATGCCGGACAGCTCGTCGTCGGACGTCTCCTCCAGGTCGGCTCCGGTCTGCACGGCGAGGTCGGGGTCGAACGAGCAGCCGGGTTTGCGAAGCCCCAGTTGGCGGGCGACGGCGCCGGCCGTGACCGCGTGATCGCCCGTGATCATCTTCACTTCGACGCCGGCCGCGTGGCATACCTCAATGGCCGTGATCGCCTCCTGCCGGGGTGGATCGATCATCCCCTGAAGGCCCAGGAAGACCAGGTCTTGGCTCATAGCCTCATGGGTCAGGTCGGCCGTAGCGGGGTCCATGACCTTGCGCGCGAACGCCAGCACGCGCAAGCCCGCAGACGCCATCTCATACGCCCTTTGCTCGATCTCTTCCCGATCGATCGGGCCGGTTCCCCCGTCGGCCGCGAGGGCGGTCGTGGCCCGGGAAAGCAGACGCTCGGTGGCCCCCTTCACGTAGGCGACCCGTCCACCATCCGGCATCTCGTGAAGGGTGGCCATGTACTGGTACTCCGACTCGAACGGCAGCGTGTCGAGGCGAGGCAGAGCGTGACCCTCCACCTCCTGGGTCATCCCGGCCTTGGCGGCCGATACTATCAGTGCCCCTTCGGTCGGGTCTCCGGTCGTGTTCCACCGGCCCTCTTCGGAATACAGGGAGCTGTCGTTGCAGAGCAGGCCGGCGCGGAAGACCTCCAGGACCGACGCGTTCCCCGGGTCGGCGAGATCCAGCTTGGGCTCCCCCTCGGCACTCAGCACCTCGCCCTCAGGATCGTACCCGACGCCGCTGACCGGATACGACCGCCCGCCAACGACGGCTTTCTGCACCGTCATCTGGTTCTCGGTGAGGGTACCGGTCTTATCGGAGCAGATCACGGTCGTGCTGCCCAGAGTCTCAACGGCCGGCAGCCGGCGGATGATGGCCCTTCTTCTCGCCATCCGGGACACACCGATGGAAAGGACGATGGTGACGGCAGCCGGAAGCCCTTCGGGGATCGCCCCGACGGCCAGAGCCACCGCTGCGAGAAACACGTCGACGACCGGCTCGCCCCTGACCACTCCCACCACGGCGGTGATCACCGCCAGCCCGAGGATGACGAACAGGAGCAGGCGGCTGAACTGGGCGATCTTCCGGGTGAGCGGAGTCTGAAGCTTGTGGGCCTCGGCTATCAGATGCGATATGTTGCCCACCTGGGTAGCGTCACCTGTGGCCACCACAACACCTGCGCCCTGTCCCCGGCTGCAGAGGGTGGAGGCATAGGCCATGTTGGACCGGTCGGCGAGAACGGCGGTACCCTCCAGAGGCTCCGTCCGCTTCTCCGCCGGCACCGATTCCCCGGTCAGGGCCGACTCGTCGACGCGGAGGTCGCGAGAGTAGGTGAGGCGCAGGTCGGCCGGTACCTTGTCCCCCGATTGCAGGATCACGAGATCGCCGGGGACCAGCTGATCGGCCGGCACCCGGGTACGCGCTCCCGCCCGGACCACGGTCGTCTCCGTGGTCATCACCTTGCTCAACGCCTCGATCGCCTGGATGGCGCGGGCCTCCTGGAAGAAACCGACGAGCGCGTTGATGATGACCACTCCGAAGATGACCGCGCTGTCCACCCACTCGCCCAGGAAAGCGGTGACGGCGCCGGCGGCGATGAGGATCAGCACCAGGCTCTGCGTGAACTGCTCGAGCAGCCGGCGAAGAGGTCCTTTCCCACGCTGCTTGCTGATGATGTTCGGTCCGAACCGCTCGAGCCTGGCGGCGGCCTCCGCCGGCGTCAAGCCGTCGTCCGGCTCGGCCTCCAGGAAGCGCGCGACCTCTTCCGCGGGCAACGCGTGCCAGGCCCGATCCTGCTGTGAGGAATTCTCCCCTGTGGGCAGCATGCCTGTCTCCCGTCCCGCCCGCCCGACGTGCTCAACCGCCGGAGCGGGGTTCCATGTGGCCAGGCCCGAGTAGGCCCGAATGATACCAGGGAAGGTGAGACCAGGCATCGATCAAACCCTCCTGCCACCCGGTTCTTGCCCGGCGCAGACTCTGGGTCAGGGGGAGCCGACAGCATCGTGGGAGGGGCGATAACGCCGTAGGGCACTGCTCAGAGCACAGGCAGGGGGACACAGAAGAGATAGCTGCACTGCTGCAGGCTCTTCCGACGGGCTGAAAACTACGATCGGGGCGCGATGATGTCGAGAGCGCGCTTGCGCCGCTGCTCCTAGCCGCCACCCGGGTGAGCACCCGCCGACAACCGAAGTGTCCCGGGCGCGGCCAGCCGGCTCGCGAGTTCCGGCAGATCGGAGAGGGAACCTATCGAATACTTCGCGGCCGTCTCCACTTCCGGCGTCCGGGGACGGAAGGCCACGGAGATCCCCACCTCCCGGAACATGCAGATGTCGCTCTCAGAGCGGCCTACAGCGAGACTGACGGCGGGAACGAGTCCCGCGCCGGCCTGGAGGTGCCGCACCAGGTTACCCTTGCAGCACCGGTGCTCGGGGCACCCGTCTTCCTCCACCATGGCCGGCGAAAGCGTGACCTCCCCGGTGCACACCAGGTTGTGGAAGCGCAACAGGTGCGCCACGCTGAAGTCGGCGAAAACCCGGCGGCGGACGAGTTCGGCGGCGATCTGGAAACCATCGCTCACCACGCCCACGACGTAGCCTGCTTTCCGTAGGGCTATGACGCTATCCACCGCCCGCTCGGCGAGGGGCATCGATAGGGCGGTCTCCTCGAAGACCTCTATGTGTACCCCGGTGAGGAGAGAGGCGATGGCCCGTGTGCGCTCTTCGTCCGGGAGAACCTGGCTGTCCACGTACCGAGCCATGTCATCGAGAGCGCCCACCCGGCCTGCGAGTTCCAGGAGGAACAGTTCGTCCAAGAGAACGTCCATGTCCAGCAGCGCGAACCGGGGGCGACCTCCACCCGAGAAGATGCTCGGCAGCGTCTCCGCCTTCTTCCAGCGTGCGGCCTCCTCCATCTGCCGTACCGGGTTGATGCCGAGCCTTTCGTAGCGCCATGCCCGGTCCAGAACCACTCGCGTCACCTGCGTGGCCATTTCTCCCAGTTCCCCCAGGGAGCGGGTGTGCCGCTCCAACCGACCGATATCGACTTCCTCGACCTTCGCCCCGCGCATGACGGCGTCGATGAGTAAGCCGATGTCGGCCCCGTAGTCGTGCTCCAGCCGCAGGTTGCTGAGAAGCGAGCGCCTGGCCGCGACGATGCCACCGAGAGGCTGTGCGAAACGCGTGAGTTCCGGGAAGAAGGCACTGAGCAACGGGCGGGCCAGGATTTCCGTCACCCGGCCGGGACCACTGTTGTAGCCTGCTTTGACAAAATCCGCCTCTCCGCTTTCGAGCGGAGCGATCAGACGGTCGACGAGGTCATCATCGATGTCGAACAGCCCACCATCCAAGAACAGGATGAGGTCGCCCCGGGCGGCCTCGATGCCATCCGCCATAGAGGTGCCCTTACCGAGGAGCGTGCTCATCATGACCTTGGCGCCGGCTTTGGCCGCGATCTCGCCGCTGCCATCGATGGAGCCGTCGTCAACGACGATCACCTCCGGGACGGGAGCGCTACGGAGGAGACAGCGAACCAGCCGCTCGACAGTAGGAGCTTCATCGAGCACGGGAATGACGACCGAGACGGTGGCTTGAGACATGCCGGAGGGCGACCTTTCGCAGCCGGAAGCTTCAGTGGTGGGCACGCACTTCATCAGGGATAGTACCCAGAACCGCCTGAACTGTTCCTGAAAAGGCGGCAAAGGCCGTCTCGTCTGCTGTGCCACCGCGTCTTGCGGCCTGGCCCAGCGCGAGGGTAGACTCTGGTGAACCAGGTGAGTACACGCTCAGTTCGCGCGATCAAGGGGAGGTACCGTGCTCAAGGAGTACCCGAAGTTTAGGGCGGCCGCTGTCCAGATCGCCCCGGTCTATCACGACAAACCCATCTACTTCGACATGCCCGCCACCCTCGACAACGCAGTCAAAGCCATCGAGGAGGCAGCGGGTAACGGAGCCGAACTGGTCGTCTTTCCCGAACTCCACATCCCCGGATACTGCCATTTCGCCCTGGAGCTGACCCTAGGCCCCGAGTACACCGGCATCTGGGCGGAATACCTGCGACATGGCGTCGAGGTGCCGAGCGAGGAGACCGATATCCTCTGTCGGGCCGCCCGCCGGAACAAGGTGAACGTGGTCATGGGGATCAACGAGCGGGTGGCCAAGTACGGCGGCCGCCAGCACAACTCGGCGGTGTTCATCAACAGGCAGGGTGAGATCGTCCACGTCCACCGCAAGGTGAACATCACCGTGCAGGAGCTCCTCATCCACACGCGGGGCAATGGCGGCAGGAACCTGTGGATCCCGGAGTTCGATTTCGGCAAGATCAGTGCGCTCATCTGCGGCGAGCACAACCAGCCGATGCTCTGGAACAACTACATCATCCAGGGCGCCAAGGTGAACTGTTCGATGTGGCCGGGATATCTCGGAGGAGCCGAAGAGTTGCCCTGGGTGACGCCGGCCATGACCACTGCGATCGCGGCAACCGGCGCCATGTGGTGCGTCCTCGCGGCCGAGTACATCCCGCCGGAGAAGCGGCCCAAGAACTTCTACCCCAATACCAGCTTCTACCAGAGCTTCGGCGGAAGTGCGATCATCAGCCCCTTCGGCGAGATCGTCTCCGGTCCGCTCCGCGACGAGGAGGGTATCGTCTACGGCGACATCGATCTCAAGGTCAACGAGATGGCCCGCGGCATCATCAACATCACCGGGCTGTACAGTCGCTGGGATATCCTGAGTCTGCGCGTGCGGCAGAACGACTACGAGCCGATAGTGCCGATGGAAGCCACCGAAACCCGTGGGCCGGTTGCGCCCATGGAGACTTGGCAGGGAACCTCGGCCGGCCCCTCCGCCGCGGCGACGGTGCCCTTGGCGCCGCCGGCCCCTACAGCCGCCCAGCGCGCCGCTGACGCGAGCCCTGAGGACGTCAAGGAACTGAAGGCCAGGATCGCCGAACTAGAGCGGCGGCTGACAGAGGCCGAAGGCGCGAAAGACTAGAAGTTGGGAGGGGCAGAGCGAAGCTCCGAACCGGGTCCATGACGCGCCTGCCGGGTCCAACCCCGCGGCGGCGACGGCCCGGGAGGCGGCCCGGCGCAGACGACGATAGGTGACAAGGGGACCGATGCGCTTTTTCGATGCCCACTGCGACACGATCGGTCCGCTCCTCGAGAACGGGGCGGACTTTCTTGCGCAGCCCGCTGACCGCGCCGCGGCTGCCGCGCGCGGCGCCCCCGCCCCACACGTGACCCTTCCCGCCCTCAAAGCCGGTCGCATGGGCGTGCAGGTCTTCGCCAGTTGGGTCTGGAGCGGCAAGTACAAGGGCCGCGAGTTCGAAGTCGGTATGGAGAAGGTCCAAGGGGTGATCAGACTTTGCGCCGACCACCCGGGAGACCTCTTCCTCGCATCCACCGCCCCCGATCTTGCCGCTCCTTTCGCCGCGGAGGTCGGGGGGACGGCCGGAGACCCCGACGGTGCCCGAGGCGAGACAAAGGGCACCGGGTCAGACGACTCGGCTGGCGGGTCCACGGCCGCGGACCGCATCGCCGTCCTCCCCAGTCTCGAAGGCTCCGACTCCCTCGCGGGCGACGTCGATAACCTCTTCCCCTTTCATGACATGGGCGTCCGGCTGCTCACGCTCGCCTGGGACGACACCCCGTTCTGCGGTTCTGTCTATGGCGACGCACCCGGGCTGACCAAGAAGGGCATCGACCTGGTGGCCGCCTGCGAATCCCTGGGCGTGGTCGTGGACGTGTCGCACCTCTCCGATCGGGGTTTTGCCGACCTCTGCGAGGTGGCCGAACGGCCGTTTGTGGCCAGCCACAGCAACTGCCGCTCCCTCTGCCCCAGCCCCCGGAACCTCACCGACGAGATGATTCGGGAACTGGGCGAGCGCGGCGGGGTCGTGGGCATCACTTTCGCCCCGGGCTTTCTCTCCGGCGACTACTTCGCCAAGGAGAAGGCGGGCGCGGGCACCGTGTTCCATTCGGTCCGAACCGGGGAGATGTCGTTCGAGGAGGCTCAGCAGATCCAGATCCGGGCCATGGCAGAGGTCCCGCTGCCGTCGCTGGCCACGGTGGTGGATCACGTGAAGTGGGCCATCGACAAGGGTGGCGAGGACTCGGTTGGCCTGGGTGGAGATCTCGACGGCGTCAACTTTCTGCCGGAAGGTGTGGCCGGCGTCGAGGATTACCCGCGCATCGAGGAATCGCTGCGGGCCGCCGGGCTCAGTCAGCGGCAGGTGGAGAAGGTCTGCTACGGCAACTTCGCGAGGGTGTTTCAGGAAATCCTGGGCTGACGACGCTGAAGACGGCCGGCCGACAATCGGTCAGGCCGGTACCCGCCTGAGGAATAGGCCGGCGATACGTGCGCCCACCCGGCGCCAGAACCTCCGTTCGCCCCAGCCGATGATCGCAATGACCCCGAAGATGATCATCAGCTTCTGCAGAAGCGGCATCGGCGACCAGTGGTAGCCCACCCGCACCTTGATCACCGACCACAAAGGGATCTTGGACGGTAGTTTCGCCAACCACCCGCCTCCATTGTCCGACACGAACGCCGTGGCAGTGTCTTCCATGCTCGGGGCTTGCTTGCCCGGATAGTCGACCCAGACGTGGTCGAACGAGTAGTTCAGGGTATAGGGCATGTCCTTGGCCTCGAAGATGCTCGCTGCGAGCAACGCTCGCGCTTGGCAGTCACCGGCATGGTCTCGAAGCACCTCCTGGATGTTGGGGAAATACCAGGGTAGTTGATACACGGTCCAGGCGGGTTTGTAGACCACGTAGTCGAGAGAGAACTGCTCGATGGTCTGGTAATCATCTGGCAGAGTGGCGGCGACGGCGGTGACGCCCACCGGGTCCACGGGCGGATGTTGAAGGCGCGTTATCGAGGCCACCAACGGCCGCGGATCGGGATACACGACGGCTCCGATCCACAGCATCACGAAAAGCACCACAAGGAGGTGGCGCAACCATGCCCTCAATCTGTGTCGGTCCCCAACGACGACCTTCACGTCATTCAGCTCCTTTGTTCTGCGCTGTCTCCGTCCCCCCCGGTGCGGAAACAGCGCAGTGCAGGGATTTTACCGCATCACGCCCGCTGCACGCACGCGCCTCCTTGCCGGCTTCTCCTATGAGGCCCCTGAGCCCTTGTCTAATGTCTGCTTGATGATTACCTTGCCCACGGGAAAAAAGAACTCTTGCTAGTGCGAAAGG